>DATMND010000299.1:0-82617 GCA_035569235.1 Acetobacteraceae bacterium
CACCAGCTCGGGCATATTGCATGCGAACAACGTGCTCCTCGGCGGCACAGTCACGATCCCCGGCGGCTCGGTGACCGGCACCAACACGGTCACGATCCATGGCGGAAATCTTGATCTGGCAAGCAGCATCAGTGCAGGCACCGTTGTGCTGGATCTGGCCGGGAACGCGACAGAAGCCGCAGGAGGCAGCATCACGACGAACCTGCTTCGGGGCTCCGCCAACGGCGTCACGTTCGATGGCCCGAACAAGATCGGCACACTCGGTCAGCTGTCCGTCTCCGGTACAGACGTGAGGTTGACAAATGCGAAGAGCCTGACTGTTGCTGGCCCGATCACGACAGTACCAAATGCAAGTGACGGCATTGCATCATCGGTGCAGCTCAGCGTTACCGGGGATCTTATCCTTGGCGGAACCGGGAGCCTGGCGGTCCTGTCTGCGCCTTCATTCGCATCGCAATTAGCCGGGCCAGGACTGTCCAACATCTTCGGCACTGTCGCACTCAGTGCCACGGGACAGATCACCGAGCCGAATGGCTCGATCCGGTCGGGCAACCTCAAGGTCAGCGCAGCAAACGCGAATCTGAACGGCGCCAACATTGTTGACACTTTGACGAGCGTCAATGCGGGCATCGGGAACTTCACTCTGGCAGACCAGCCGGGAACGCCGCTCACCGTCAACGTGCCAGGCGGCGTCATGGTGACGGGCAACAACGCGCTCCTGTCTCTCAGGGCGAGCTCGCTGGCCATCAACAGCAGCCTCACAGCACCCGGAGCGGCCGCTACGATCGCGTTGACCGCAGACTCCATCACCGTTGGCGGCGGGGCGCGCGCGACCTCAGGGGGGACCGTCCAGGTTGGCCCATTGTCCAGCGGGCTGGCAGTGGACGTCTCCGGCCAGAGCGCGGCGGGCGTGACGCTCGGGCTCGCCAACGTCACCGGCCAGATCTTTGCACCCACACTGCAGATCGGCGGAGGCAGTGGTGGACCCACTGTCGCAGCGATCACGTTTAGCCAGACATTCTCCCGGCCGGGCCACCTGGACCTGGAAACGACCGGTACCATCACCCAGCAACAGCCGATCACTGTCGGTTTTCTCACCGGGTCGGCCGGCTCTGTCCTGCTTGACACGCCGGGAAACAACATCAGCCAGATCGGATCGCTGCTGGTTCAGAATTCGCTCAGTATCGCACAGGCACCGGCGCTCACCATCGCAGGTGGAAGCGTCACCGCAGGCGGGAGCATCTTCCTTTCCGCCAATGACGGCATCGCGATCGGCAACGGCCTTTCGGCAGGCCAGCTCGTCGCTGCGAACGGCAGCCCTGTTGAACTCGTATCGACCGGATCGATCACCGAGCCGAATGGCTCAATCATTGCGTCGGCGCTCAACGCTGTCTCGACCAGCGGGTCGGTGCAACTCGGCGGCGCGAACGTGATCGGTGCACTGCAGGCCGGTCCCGTCAGGGGTGACCAGGGCCTCAACGATGTAGCGGCCGGTACATTTTCGCTGACCAACACCCAGAGCCTGACGATCGCAAAGGAGATCGGCGCTTTCGGTGGTGTTACACTCAACATAGCTGGCGATCTGACGCTTGGTACGCCGCAATCGCGCGGCGTCGTCTTCGCACAGGGGCCGATCAACCTCAATGTCGCGGGCGACGTTACCGCGCCGAACGGCCTTATCTCCGCATTCGGGGCAATCCTCAGCGGCTCGTCGCGCTCGCTGTCACTCACCGGACTTCCTCAGTTCCTTGGAACGCTGGGCAACTATACGGCCCCAAACGGCATCGCAATCACCACGGCGGGTGATCTCGTCCTGAACGGCGACATCGCGACGCCCAGCCTACATATCGACGCCAACGGTGCGATCACCCGAGTGGGCGGGACGCTGACCGTGGGAACGGTAAGCGGCAGCGCGCTTCACCTCGCCGATTTCGGAACCAATGCACAGATCAGCACACTTGGCGCGTTCTCTGTCACCGGCAGCGAGTTCGCATTGAGCACGAACGTGCCGTTGACCATCACCGGCCCGCTATCCGCCGAATTCATTCGCATCCATGCTCCCGGTCAGGTCACGTTGAACGGCACCATCGCAACCCAGGGCGTGCCGCTCGCACGGCAATCGGGTGCGCAGCCGGCCGACCCCGGCAGCTATATCGATGTGTTGCCTGCAACGAGCAGCACCGGGAATTTGGTGAGCCGCTTCGTGGAAACCGGCAACGCCGCGATCGTGCCACTCGGCGCATCAACAGCGACGCTGCGGATCAGCGCACAGGGTACCGGCGGCCAGATCGCGTTCGGCACGCTGTCTGCGCCGCACGTCTTCCTGGTGCTCGACACCGGCACTGGAGGCCGATCGAGCGGGACGGTCATCGTGGACGGACTGCTTGTGCTGGGCACGGGGGGCGATGCCAGATTGTTTGGATCCATCGGCGGCGTCGGCGGGTTCGAGGCTTCCGCCGAAGCCCGGATCGATCCCCGGATCGATGCGGCATACACGATGAACGGCTGCATAATCGGCGCGTCCTGCAACTTGGTCATCTCGGCCCAAAACCTGCCACAGGTTTACACAGTTCTATCCGATGCCCGGGCCACCTCCCCCCTGTCCCCGCTCGTTCTGGTCGCTGTCCCGCAATTCCCCGTCCCGCTGGGCTGGATGTCGAGCCCCGATGTCGTGCCGCCGAACATTGCGGGACCGGATTACTGACGTGCGGCGCGCGATCCTCGCGTTCCTGTTGCTTGCCGCCACGCACTGCACAGCGCCACCGCCGGACGCTTATGTGGGCGCGGTGCAGGTCGGTGACGGCCTGGATGTCGGCGCCCCTGCGGCCGATGAAAGCTGCCGTCAACGGACGGACCGCACCGGCATTGCCGAGATCTATTGCAATGATTCGGAGCAACCCGCCGGCAGTGTGCGTCGCAGCGACCCGGCTGGCCCCGCCGATCTTGACAGGCTGGCGACATCGGGCCCGTGGCGGGTCGGGATCGACCTGCGGTTCGTATGTGAACCGCCGGTGCCGGTACCGTTGGCCGATGCACAGTCGGCGCTGTTGCTGCGTTGCGCACGGCGCATCGGCGGATTCCCACAGGTCGCGCTGGTTGCGAGCGTCGACGGCCAAATCTATTTCGTCGACGGCATCTTGCCACTTCTGCCGGTGCTGGAACGATCGATCGGCGTGCTCTCGGGCCATCTGGCGCCTGCCGCCGCGCCGGCATCGCAACCCTCGCTTGCCATGCGCCAACTCATTGAGCATCTGTCGGCGCGAGCGTTCACCGTCGGAGATGTCACGGAATACGATCGGCTCATGGCGCTCGGCGCACGCGCCAACCTTTCCGAAGATTTCGCCTCCGCCGCCACCGCCTATCGCGCCGCGCTGAAGCTGCAGCAGAAGGCGCTCGGTCGCGATAATCCGAACACTTCAGTGCCGCTGATGAGTCTTGCGCTTCAACTGTCGAATCAGGGACGGTTCAGTGAAGCCGATATCGTCTTTGCGCAGGCCGACAGGCTCGCACCAGGTGCGGCGGATCAGGCGGCGCCGGCGCGCCTGTTGCACTACCGCGCGCTGCATCAGCTCAATCAGGACCGGCTCGATGACGCTCTGACTCTCCTGGCGGCCGCCGAGCACGCCTACGCCGCGCTGGCTCCGCCGGAAGCGGTCGCAGCGTCGCCGAGCGGCACCACCGTAGGTGAAGTCGCGCGATTGCCGAACCAGCGCGTGCTCGTCGATCCGCTTGTGCAATCCGCTCTCAAGGGCCTGGTCGAGGTTCGCCGCTACCAGTCGGTTGCCTTGCGCAAGACGGGGCGGATCGACATGGCGCAGACGGCGATGCGCAGCGCGGAACGGCTGGCCGCCGCCAACGCGCTGGTGCAGCCGATCATCGGCGCGCGGGTCGCGCGTACCGCCGCACAGATCGACGCCGAGGAGCACGATGAAACCGCGTCATCGAGGCGCCTGGAACGCGCCGCAACCGATTTCCGCCTGGCGCTGCCGCTGACGCGCCCGTTCGCGGCGACCGAGTTGCTGCGCGCGGCGACGCAGCTTCGCAACGGCGATGTGAGCGGGACCATCGAGCGTTGCCGGGCCGCTGTGCGCGTGTTGCGCGATCTGAAGCTCGGCATCGACGAGCAGTTGCTGGAACCATGCCTGTCCGCGTTCGCCGCGCGGGCCGCCCAATCTGCAAGCGAGCGCCAGAAGCTGCTCAGCGAGATGTTCGAGGTAGCGGAACTCGGCGAGGGCAACTTGACCAGCCAGCTGATCGCGCAGGCCGCCGCACGGCTGGCGCAGAGCTCCCGTGATCCACGTGTCGCGCAGGCGATACGGCGGCGCCAGGACGCGGAGGCCATGGTCGGTACGCTGTATAGCGCACGCGACACGCAGGCGGAGTCGCGCCGGCCGGGCGGACGTCCGTACGACGGGCCGCCGATGAACGCCACGGCACTGGATTCACGAATCGCAGCGGCACTGGATGAGCTGAAGGACAGTGACGCCGTGGTGCAGGAAGTCTCGCCCAATTACGGGCAGCTCCTGCAACAGGTCGTGTCCGCTGGCGACGTGTTCGCGCTGCTGCATCCGGGCGAGGCCTTCGCGCAGGTGACGGTCGCCACCAACGAAACATGGACGCTGCTGCTGCGCGATGGGCAGATCTCGTTGGGCCGTTCCGAGACCGGTCTCGGGGCGATGACCCGGCTGGTGGTGCGCCTGCGGGCGACGCTGGCGCGCCAGAATGGAGCGGTGCCAGATTTCGCGACCGGGCCTGCGTATGGCGTGTTTGCGGCGACACTTGGGACTGTGGCGTCCTCGCTCACGGACACCACGGCGCTCGTGGTCGCGCCGTCCGGTCCGCTGTTGTCGTTGCCGTTCTCGCTGTTGCTGACAGACGATTTCAGCGGCGCCGATCTGCGCTCCGCTCCATGGCTGGTGCGTTCGATGAGCATCGCGCACGTGCCATCCGCTGCCAATTTCGTCGGGTTACGGCGCGCGGCGGGTGGATCGCCGGCAATCCGTCCGTGGTTCGGGTTCGGTGACTTCCGACCCGTCACCCGCGCCGCCGCCGCGCGCAGTTTCCCCGAGCCAGCCTGTGCCGAGACCGCCGCCGACTTCGCCGGGCTGTCCCCGCTGCCGCACTCCCGCGTGGAACTCGAGAAGGCACGGGCCATCATGGGCGCGAATGCGAGCGAAATGCTGCTGGGTCCGGCATTCACCGCGGATGCGGTCCGGCACGCGCGGCTCAAGGGTTACCGGATCGTCCACTTCTCTACGCACGCGTTGCTGCCGACCACGCTCGACTGCCAGCCGCAGCAGATCATCGTCACTTCCGCCCCGCGCGGTGCGACGACGACGGACGGCGCAATGCTGCTGGCGGATGACGCGCTGGGACTCGATCTGGATGCCGACGCCGTCATTCTGTCCGCCTGCAACTCCATCGGACGCGGCGGCAAGCTCGCGGGCGAGAGCCTGTCCGCGCTCGCCCGTGCCTTTTTCTATGCGGGATCGCGATCGCTGCTTGCGACGCATTGGAGCCTGAATGATGCCGCCGCGGAGCAACTGGTTGCGGGCCTGTTACAAAACTACAAGAACAATGCCGGTGATGGACTTGCACAATCGCTGCGCGCCGCGCAGCTGGCGTTGCTTGACTCCGCCGGGCGCGACGGTATCCCAGCCAACGTCGCGCATCCGTTCTTCTGGGCGCCGATGGCGTTGATAGGCGAGTCGGGCGCACGCCCAGCCTCTGCCCGAACCGCGGCGAACACGCCGTAGCCTGTCAGGTGCGTGTTAGCGGACGCCGAGATACTGTCGAGTCATTTCGGGACGCACCTCATGCATCAACGTCATGGTCGGCGAAGGCCGGCCATCCACGTCGTTTCTTTGTGCTGGCTGCGAAGGCGTGGATGGCCAGCCCTCGCCGACCATGACGATCCAGATGCAACCGTTGCGCCACTTGGAGCAATTATTTCCCGCCAGCTCCTCACTTCAGCAGGCTGTCTACACCGGTCTGGACGGCGCCCACCGCAGTGACGATCGGCGTGGCGGCTTCTATAAGGTGCCCTACCCGCACCATGTGTGTCTCGGCTTTCAACTCGCCGTTCTCGAACGAGAAGAGTTTTGCAGCCGCGGCGAACGCACGTGGCGTCAATGCGCCGGTGATGAAGCTGAGCCCTACGCTGAGCACCCAGCCGAGATCGCTGATCCATTCTGCACGGTCACTCGGGAGCGCCATGCGTGTGTCGCCCCATGCCGTGACCAGCGACATCGCGGCGACGCACATGATACCGAGCGCGAGAGAGAGTGCGATCAGGATCGGGATCGCAACGCGCGTGACCGGTTTTGCGCAGACCGCAACGAAGTATGGAACGAGGACCGTCGCGCCCAGCAACCATCTGCGGTCGAGGTCGAGCTTCCAGACTATAATGTAATGGGCGACAAGTAGGAGCAGCAGCGCGGAAACGAAGCCGATCGTGACGCCGGAAGCGCCGGAGAGACGGACCGATATAGGACGCGCCGATATAGGGCTCGGCTCAGACCGTGATTCGAGCAGGCACCGAAGGGCTTGTACCTCCTCCCTCAGGGCCAGGATGTGCTGGTACTGGGCCTGAAGCTCCAGCATCACCGGCCGCGCAATCGAGAGATCCCGCCGGCAATGTTTGCAAACGACTGCCTCCGCCTTGATCTCCTCGGCGCAGAATGGACAGTTCACGGACGCTGCACCTGCAGATCGACCGTGGCCGCCCCGGCATGCCCGGCATCGTCGATCAACTCGATTCGAACACGGTATTGCCCCGGCGGAACCTCTGCCTGTGCGAAATTCAGTCCGCCTGCCGATAAGTACGGCCGGACACGGTTTGTCAGATCCACTTCCGGCTTGGTAAGGAGCGTCACTGTCACACCGTTCGGATCGATGTGTGCGCCATTGTGCGGCGTGAAGGTGACGCGTAGCGGAAATGGCGATGCGACAGGTCCGGTAGGCGACTGGACGATAACGTCCGGCGGACGTGTGGGGGTACCGCGATCCTTGTCATGGCCAGATACACCGCCACCCGGAGGCACCGGCGAGCCTGCTGGCAGCGCACGCGGCAGTTGAGCTTCCTGCGCCGTAATGAGGACAGCGGCTTGTCCCGCGGATGCGCTGGCAACGAGGATCAAGATGCTGACCAAGCCTCGGTGATGCATGGCGCTGCCTTCTCCGGTGGGTACCAGCTTGCCCCATTGTTCATACAGATTCAACAAGCTTTATAAACACGGGCTCCATCAGCCTTCGTGCCCAGCGCCGTCTGCTGTCGGCGCGATCGGGCGCTCGGTCCTGCCCTCGGCGACCAAAACATTGCCTGCCATGACTTCCGGCATGCCTCTCACGAACTCCAGCACGTTGTCCCTCATCCAGTCTGCCGCGATCTCGTTGGAGGCAAGCGCTTCATCCGCGCTGTCAAACACTCTGATGCTGATAAGCACATCCTGCCCGCCATCAAGCAAATAGTACTCCCTGAAGCCTGGCAACTCTCGCAACAGCGGCACGAAGCCGTCCTTCACGCGTCGCGCAACCTCCCCCAGCGAACCGCGCATAAGCCTGAACTTTCTAACGATCGTAAACATGTTCCTGCCCCCGGATCAGCGCCTGCGCGACAACGCGTTCGGTCAACTCGGGCTTGAACGGCGAAATGCGCGAAGCTTTATCGCACAGAATGCCATGCACACGCTCACCGTCCAAGCGCTACTCCCGGAGGCCTGCTAACGCCCGCTTAATCGCCGGGTCTGATCGATGAGTGCGAGCAGCGGGGTCGGATCGACTGAGAACAGGCACGCCTCTGTCCGCGCCTCTTCTGCGATCAGATCGAGATACGCCTCGGCCTCTGGCAGTCGGGCGGCGAAAGCGGATGCGATTGCGGCAAGGTCCGTCATGTCGGGGTCTGGTTTGCAAAACAATGCGCCGATCTCAGGATCCCGGATCGCGAGTGCGGCCGGCAGCGTAAGGATGCCATCGCGCACATCTTCCTCGCCGCCGCCGCCGAGAGCGACGGCGCCGCGCACGTCGCCCACGTCGTCGCAGCCGTGGTACAGCAGGCCCAGCAGGCCACCGAACTTGCGCAGTCGTGAGCTACGGTCGCCGAGACAGGCACAGACTTCGAACATCGAGCCGGTATCTTCTCCGGCGATGCGGCGCCAGTCCTCGACCCCGAGTTTCTGTCGGCGCAGCCGCCACTGCATGCATTCGGCGACGCCAAGCCGCTTCAGGAGTTCAGAGAACAAACCAATTGCCTGCAAGTCGTCGCCAAGTCGCGTGTATCCATCGGCCACAATATAGCCGGAGGTCATCAGCGCGCTGAGTTCCCCGAAACGCGTATGCAGCGTCGCGCGACCGCGCCGCGTGTCGGAGCGGTCTACGATGTCGTCGATCACCAGTGACACGTTATGAAAAAGCTCGATCACCAGCGCCGATGTCATGATCCGTTCCGGGATTCGTCCGGGAACGATGGAGCGGTAGCAGGCGAAGATGGTCAGCGGTCGAAAATATTTGGAGCCGGACAGGAACTGCCACTCCAACGCCTCGCGCATCTCGGGGTCACAATCGGCGACCCAGGCAGCGATGCGCTGGCGCAGCGTTGCCATCTCCACGCTGAAGCCGAGCGTGGCAATGACATCCACGCTCGCCGCGTCGATGCTGGTGGCGACACTCATTCCTTGGCCCGGTGTTGGCGGCGGTACTCAAGGCCCGGTCGATGGGCCTGCGGACTCGCCTGATCGGTGGCTCGCGCGATGGACTCGCCAATCTGCTCCAATGCGGCTTGCAGGCGTCGCGCCTCCAGGGAAGCGGCATCACCGATCTCGCGAAGATAAGTGCGAAGTTCATCGGCAAGGACGCGGCATTCTGCTGGCGATACCGCTGACTGATTGGTAACGCGATCAATCACGGCCTGTGTCAGGCTGCTCTGATGCCTGGCGTGAATGTCGGCAAGCGCGCGCCAGTAGCGCCAAGTGCTGGCAGTCGCGACCATCCAGGCCTGGGCTACCGCTGGCGTCATATCGGCGACCTGGGTGGCTGCTCCCTGCGCCGCGTCCGCTACATGGCGCGGTTGCATAGGACGGGGATAGAGGTCGCTGAATGTTGTGGCCATTCCGGCCAGAGGTCCCAACATTCTGGCAAAGGGGTTAGCCGCCAGTCCGCCATAGCTAACTCCGCCCGCCATCGCTTGCCACGCCGCTGCTCCAACGTCCCAGGCTTCTCGCATCGCTCCCACAAAACTCGCAACCGAGTCATCTTGTCCTGGCCTGAACGCGGCAAAGGGCTGGTCGGGATCACTCATATGTGGTGCTCCTGATACCGATTGATGCGTGTCAAGGAACCATCGCCGCCGCTGTCCGCGACCACGGGTGCGGGTCCGGGCAGATGGTCAATGACCCAAGTCTTCCCCGTAGGTTATGCCCCTGAACGCCGGTTTTGGCCCGCGGCGCCGGTCCAACTCATTGAGGAATATGAGCAGACCTGCGCCCCATGCGCCGGTGATGGAGCGCAATACCTCTTCGTGCGCGATGTAGGCCGTCCACACTCCATCCTCGATCGCGTTCTGCCGGTGTTCGGGTGCCGCACGCAGTGGCTCGACAGCCGCGCCAACTACCGTGGCAACACCGCTGAAGGAAAATTGGATCCAGCGAGCCGCGAGGTCGACGCAGGTCGCCGTCATTGCGCCCTGGACGTTGGCGGCGGTGCGTAGCATCGTGGGGTAGTCAGGGTTCATGCGATCAATTTGCCAGATCTTGTTGGACCAGCGAGAGCCACATTCTGCACTGGAAGGTCGTCTTATGGCAAACGCCGAAATGATCGAAAATCCGAGTGTGATCGTCGTTGGCGGCGGCGTCGCCGGCCTGACAGCAACGCACCGGCTCCTACAACGCGGCTATGACGTGACACTGATCGAGGCGAACGACTTCCCGGGAGGCAAGCTCGCCGCGCACCGCCGCCGCGGTGACGCAGCGATCCAAGAGAAATGTTCGGTGTGCGAGAACCAGGGAGGGTGTTTGCGGCGCGGCGACTGGCATGAACACTGTTACCACATGTACCTCAACTGGTATCATAACTTCTGGGAGCTGATGGAGGAGGTTGGAGTACTCGATAGCCTCGTTGCCCAGCCGGCGATTTACAACATTCATCGCCGCGATGTCGGGGAGCCCGTCTCGCCTGCCATCCCGTTTGCGAATATGGGTTCGCCGTGGACGACGCGGCGCAACATGTTCGCTGGACTGGTCGGGCCAGCAGACATGATGCTGTTGGGCCAGACCCAGGCTGACCTGGCAGGTGAGCCCGAGCACAGAGACAGCTGGCTGGAAAGGACGAGCATTACCGCGTTCATGAAATCGCGGGCGTATACCACCGACCAGGCGCTGGCCACGACGATGCGTACGACTGCGCAAGCGTTTGCCTCGCCGAGCTATCTCAGTTCTGCGCGCAGCTACAAGGGGCTGCTCAGCTATGGCATGCGGCTGCCTGAACCCTCGATGTGGCTTCTGACCGCGAATGCGCAGCGGGCGATCTTCATGCCGTGGCTCATGAGATTGGCGAGAGTGGCCAACTGCGTGGAGGTGCTCAACGAATACGGGGATTTCCTGAAGGAAGAGCCATTCGAGGCATTGAGGACGCATTCATCGCCGAAGGCAAACCGCAATGGCAAACTGACGATCAGGATGCTGACCTCATTGAAGTCGCTCCGTATCGACAAGGATACCGGGCTGATCGTCAAGATCAAGTTGGAGCAGAACCAGACGTCCCCTACCGTCCAAAATTCCGGCGCGCCAGTGGATGCCGAAAGACCAACTGAATGGATGGACGTGAAAGGCGACTTGATCCTGGCGGTGCCACTTGACGTGCTGGGCCGGCTGGCAACGCCTGAAATCGCCGCCTGGGCGCCCAATCTGCCAGACGTGCGCTATCTGCGGACAGAGCCGATGATCTCGATGGATCTGTTTTTCAAAAGGCGGCTGCCGGACCTGCCGAACGGCATCACCGTGCTCCTCGACTCGCCGTACGAGATGAGCTTTTTCGACAACTCGCAAACGTGGAAGGACTTGGCGCACGGCCATACGGTGCTCAACGTCGTGGCATCGAATGCCGATACGCTCGTCACCTATAGCGATGAGCACATCAAGACGACACTCAAGAAGGAGCTCCGACGATATATCGACTTCAGCGACGACGATCTGCTTGATTGCCGCACGTATCTGCAGACCAATATTGGCGAACAACTATTCGTTAATCAGGTCGGAAGCTGGCAATGGCGACCGCAAACGACTTGCGGAATTTCAAATCTCTTTATCGCAGGAGACTACTGCCAGACCTTCATCGATGTGGTGACGATCGAGGGAGCAACAGTCAGTGGCCTAATGGCAGCAGAAGCGTTGCGGCGACGGCGCGGGAAAGGACGGCCGATCCGTATCTTGCAGCCCGATCAGTATCCCGTCCTTGCCGTTGCGGCGCTTGCCGCCTCAACCAGGCCCGTTGCTTATCTCGCGCGAGCGGTGTCGTCGGCGGACTTTGCCATCAAGTCGCGCTACCGCCAGTGGTTCCCAAACGGTTGAAGACCGAGTTGGCTCGGCGCTTCCAGTCGGGCGGTCATTCGCTCAGTCCAGCCATTCGCCGCCGGCGCACTACGGTCGATCCCAAGCTCCCGCAGTTCGTCGCAGAGACACGCGATTTTGGCACCGCCGCGACAGAAGCAGTTGCCCGACTGACCGTTGGCGCCATGCCGCTTTCCCAGGTTCAACTCAACCCTGCCGCCAACCTGGACAACCTCATCCACGCCGGTCCGATACAGGATAGAGCGGACCGGACCGGCTAGCGCATTACTGTCGTTGTGTTCGCGGATGGAATAGATGGTCATTGGCAGATCGAATGAGCGTCCGTCCCCCAATCGCGGCAGCGTCAGAAAAAACTCCTGATGCTGCACTCCCTCGCCGGTGTAGAATTGTGCGAAGGTTTCCCGGTAATAAACGCGCAGGCTCTCAGAATAATCTTTGTTGATCCCCCAAATGCGCCGCGTCGGTTCGACACAGAAAACGTCGCTGACGATAATCCTGGCATGCAGCGCTCCCGGCTCGGCTGCACCCCCTGTCGGCGTCACGCAGACCGCCAGCGCGATTTCCTGGAGACGGCCAAAGTCGCTCACCCGATAATCGGTCCCGATCAGCAGGACCAGGGAGCGCCCATGCCCGCAATCAAATGGTTCAAAGTCCCTCTGTGCGGTCTTGTCCATCAGCGCCGCAGCTTGCTCCTTCTGGACATACCAGGCGGCCCAACCTTGTGAGGCATCGATCACGCGTGCCGGGACCACGAACGGCGTCCCGTGGTCGAGCTTGATGATGCCCCCATGCTCCTGCGGGGTGGCGCCTTCAACCGGCACTTTGTACTGACTGAGTGTCCCAGGCGGCGGGTTGTTCAGTCGAGATGTAATCGATTCGATCGCGGTCGGCGCCGCGGTCATCAGTCCATACAGCCAGTTGGCGTATTCCTCTGCGAGCCCTGTTACAACCTGCTCGGCGCTCCAAGGGCCGAGCAGCCAGCGCACGACCAAATGAGATGACCGGCGCATCGCATCAAGTGTGAGCCGCAAGGGACGACCGGCGATGTCCTCGCCAGCCCGCAGGTACGTGTCGAGCAGACGGTACATTTCGACGGTTGTGAACCGTGGCTTGAGCACCTGATGGCGTGGCTGCCTCGGCATCGCTTGGGTCCCCTTGGTGCGCTTCGGTCCGCCGCCTGAGCCGCATTTTCAGCTGAACGTTCGCAGCAGCGCAACCGCCTCTCGCAGATCAGCGGTATCATGCCCCTCGGTGAACCATGCCACGCTCGGCTGGAGCAAGTCACGTGCCTCGCCCGTCCGCCCCCGACTTAACCACAGCCGCGCAAGGCTCGTTGCGGCCCGCAATTCCAGCGTGTGGGACATCTGTGCTCTGGCAACGGCAAGGGCCTCGCGAAGATTCGTTTCCGCGCGGGCAGGTTCTGCCAGCGGACCCAGCTGCAGAAGTTCGCCCTCCACGCGATAAAACTCCGCATCCAGCCAGTGAGCCCCGCCGGCCGCGGCTTGCCTGCCCATCTCCAGCGCGGCAAGTCCTTGCGAGACCTCTCCGTGGGCCGCATGAGCCTCAGCGAGCCAGGCGCAGAACGCCGGCTGCCAGAGCGTCGACCGTCTCTGCCTAAGTGCATCGATGCCGGCCTGCAGTGTGGCAATGCCCTCACTCGTCTGTCCGCGCTCGACCAGCAGCTTGCCTTGCAACCCGGTCGCGGCCGCGCTCCATGACGGTGACACATGCGCCTTGCCGAGCTCCAGCAGCTCTGCGCACGTCGATTGCAGGTACTCCAGATCGCGACATAGCGCTGCAAAATACGCGCCGCCGTACGCCAGCGCGAACTGGAGTGTGTTCGAGTGGCCGAGCGATCGCGCGTACTCGATGGCACGTTCGCTATACGTCCTCGCCTGGTCGACGAAACCGACATGCCAAAGCGCCATAGTCAGATAGGAGGAACATGCGACGAAGTGATCCTGGCCGAACTTGTGCGCCGATGTGCCATGTCGCACCGGATCGTACTGGGCGAGAAAGTACCGAAGTTGCTCGCTTGCGCTTGTCGTCTCGCCGCGAAACAACTTCAGCGTCGCCAGAAGCCTGCCGGCGAAAACAGCGGAATCGGACGAGGGGTTGCGCCTGGCGAGTTGAATCGCCTCCTCGGCGTGCACGGCCGCCCGGTCGAACCGCCCGATGACGAGCTCGAATACCTGTCGGCTGTAAAGGGCCGGGAAAATTTCTTCGGTGTCGCCGATCTCTTCGCTCAGGACAAGCGCTCGTTCAAATATACGCTCAAGCTCGGGCGCGGTGTATCCCTTCGTCGCAATCAGCGGTGTGACGAGCGCCAAACAGAACTTATACTCGATCCGCATACGCTCGCTCGAATCGTCGATGAGATCGAGCAGCGCCATGCCACGCTCGAAGTGCGAAATCGCGTCCAGATTGGATGACAGCCGCGTCGCGTGCTGGCCGGCCTTCAGCCAGTAGCCGACTGCCTTGTCCGGTAACCCGGCCTCGGTGAAATGGCGGGCGACAATTTCAGGCTGGGTTTCGGCGATATCGCGGAACTGTTCGGCGATTACGTGAGCGATCCGCCCATGATATTCGCGCCTCGTCGTCCTCAGCAGCGATTGGTAGGCGACGTCCTGCAACAGGGCATGCTTGAACTGATAGGTGGCATTTGAACCCAGCTGGACAGGCAGGATGACTTCGGCTGACGCCAGAGCGGTGATTGCCGGGTCGATTGGCTGCCAGTGCCGCGGAGCCGTTGCCGACAGTAGCTGCACGGTGAACACGCGCCCAAGTACGCTGGCGAATTGCGCGACGGGCTTGACCAGCGACATGCGATCGAGGCGGGCCATCAGCGAGTCGTGCAAGGTCGCCGGAACTACGGCCTCCGGCGCCTGACCGTGCAGCGCAGTGCCATCGCCATCCGCCAGGCCGAACTCCATCACGGTCTTGCTCAATTCCTCAACAAACAGCGGAATGCCGTCGGCGCGCGCGATGATCTCGGCACTCACCTTGGGCGACACCGGCCGGCCGGCCGCACTGTGCCGCAAAACCTCCTCTGCCTGCTGGCGGTCGAGCCGGGCGAGCGGCAGGTGCACCAGTGGCATCTCGTGCTGCAGGTGGAAATTCTCGTTGGCCTTGCGAGACGTCACAATTAGCAGAATGCGAGACGTCTTCAGTGCGGGGATAATGCGCGAGAGAAGCTCCGACGTCGTGGGATCGATCCAATGAGCGTCCTCGACGAGGCAAAGCACGGGCGCTTGCAGCGAGACGTCCCTGACCCGGCGGATGAGCAGATGCATGGTCTGCTCCTTCAGTTGCTCCGGCGTCAGATCCAGCGGCGCGTAGCGGTCGCCCAGAGGAATCGACAGCAGGGTCGCCAGGATCGGCGCCGCTTGTTCCAGGACCGCTCCGTTCTCGATCAACAGGGTTTCGAGTTTGGCGAGCTTGCGTGCGGGGGAATCGTCGTGCGCAATGCCCGCAAGATGCTCGTAATAGTTGATCACCGGATGCAGCGCGGTCGCCTGATGATACGGCGAGCAATACAGCGTCAGCATGAGCGGCCCGCTCGGCTCGAGCGCTGTGCGCAATGCGTGCAGGAGGCGTGACTTGCCAACGCCGGCTTCACCCGAGATCAGCGCCACCTGCGCTTCGCCCACGCCGGCGCGTTCCCAGCAATGCATCAGCAGGCTGAACTCGCGATCACGCCCTATCATAGGGGTCACCGCGTGCGCATGCAGCGCGTCGAACCGGCTCTTTGCCGCACTCGCGCCGTTCACCTGCCACACGACGACGGGCACGGGAAAGCCCTTCAGATGCATCGCGCCCAAGCTGGCGCAGTCGAACAGCCCCTCCGTCAGTCGATGCGTGCCGGAACTGATGATGATGCCATTCGCCGGCGCCTGGGCTTGCAACCGCGCGGCGAGGTTTGGTGTCTCGCCGACAACGTCTATCTGCTCGGACGCGCCCTCACCGATCAACTCACCCACCAGCACCTGGCCGGTGGCGATCCCGATGCGTACGCTGAGCTCGATATCGCCGAGCGGGCGCAGGCGCGGAACGTCGCGCACGATGGCAAGCGCTGCACGCACGGCGCGTTCGGCGTCGTCCTCGTGCGCCTGTGGGTAGCAGAAATACGCCAGTATCCCATCGCCGCTGAACCGGGTGATCTGGCCGCCGGCTTGTTCGATCGCGGTTGTGCAGCACGCCTGATAGGCACGGAGAAGAACGCCCATCTCCTCAGGGTCCAATCTCGACGCGAGTTCTGTCGACGCTGCCAGGTCCGAGAACAGGATCGTCAATTGCCGTCGCTCGGCGCCCTGGTTCGCGCTCGTTGCGGGCTTGTCGGCCGCGGGCGATGTCAATCCCGCGGCAGGCTGGCGCAACCCTTCCTCGATTGCATGCATGAGTCGCCGGCGCAAGCCGATCGTAAGCCCGAGCTCCTTGAGGTCGTCCTCGGTCAGATGCCTCAGCGCGTGAAGGTCTATGTCTTGGTCGGCCAGACGCGGGGCGAGTTGCCCTAGTCCCCAACCTTCCAGCCATGCAACTATGTCCGACATCCCGATATCAACCTAGCACTATTCGTGGCGCTCGTGGAAAGATGCCCAGATTTCCAATTGCGCGGCCATTCGCGGCGGCCTTTTCACGGCTGGCAGGTTGACGGTTGTGCCTACCATTCACGCCATCCGGACATATTGATGGTGCAATAACTCGGCGGATCTCTACCAGCGGCTGCGTCATGTCCCGTTTCCCGACTGTTTTCGCCAGTACAGAACAGCCGGGCCTGCCGATCGTCAAGCTATGCGACGCGGGATGGAACGAACGGCTTTCGTAGCAAGCTGCAGCCTAGCCTGCAGATGGTCAACCGCATGTCGTGAGGTACCCTCGCATGGGATGTGGAAATTCATAGTGGTGCAATCTCCAGCCGTTTCAATGAGCCAGACTCGGCGTTGAAACGCCGATGGCCATCTCATGACTCCCCACATTTATCAGACCGGCCCGAAAACTTCTGCGAAGAGCGGCGGGTGAGCGCCGCGACGGATCGGCGCGACACGCTTCGATGGTCGCCGCAACATCATCGTCGTTGGATTGCGGCTGGAACGTCGTCATTGTCGCGTCGCTATCACGTCACCACACTCGGCCGTTGCCGCCCCGTATGCATGCGAATACCGGCCATTTCGTCGGCCGCTGCAATCAGCTCGGGCAGGTCTGCCTGACTATCCTGGTCCTGCTTCGCGACGTCGGGCTCGAGCCGCTCGATATAGACACGCAACGTCGCGCCGACCATGCCCGTGCCTGACAGTCGATAGACGATCCGCGAGTTGTCCGCAAACACGATGTGGATCCCCCGGCCCGTGCTGTTCGAGCCGTCCACCGGATCGTGATAGGAGAAATCGCTGGCCGCCGCGATCTTCCGCCCCTTGACCCGCTGTCCAGCGAGCGTCCCAAGCTTCTCCCGCAACCGGGACATAAGTTCGCCCGCGGCATTTGCGTCCACTTCTTCGTAATCGTGCCGCATCTAGTAGTCCCGCCCATACGAGCGCCAATGAATTCCACAGCCGTTATCCTCCGCGGTACGATCACGCAGCCTGTCGGCGCAAGATAGAAATGACACCCGGTGCGCAAAGTAGAAATGACACCCCGCCGGCGACGGACACGCCGAGTGCAATACGGCATCACTGCCACACGCTGGGCCTGGGTGGCGGGGTCAAGGGCCAAAGCCAGCGCTTGGCGGGAGTCCAGAGGGCAGCGCCCTCTGGTCGGGGTTCGGGGCGAAGCCCCGACGCTGCTGCTTCCGTCACTCGGAGATTCCCCACTAGACTGCGCGCCATCGAGCAATCTGTGGAGGAGCGCGGAGCATGCAGGCGGATTTCATCATCGTCGGCGCGGGCTCGGCTGGCTGCGTGCTGGCCAATCGGCTGACCGAGGATCCCAACACGAAGGTCCTGCTGATCGAGGCCGGCGGGCGCGACAGGAATCCGCTGATCCATGTGCCCGCAGGCTTCATGAAGATGCTCGATCACCCCACCCTGACCTGGAAGTACCGTGCCGAGCCGGACCCCGGCACCAACGGACGCGCCATCGTCTACACGCGCGGTCGGGTGATCGGGGGTTCTTCCTCGATCAATGGGATGATCTATATTCGCGGCCAACCCGAGGACTACGACCACTGGGCGCAACTCGGCAACCGTGGCTGGTCATGGGACGATTGCCTGCCGTTCTTCCGCAAGGCCGAACGCTGGGAGGGTGAAGGCAGCGCGGCGCGCGGCAAGGATGGGCCGCTGTTCACGTCCCCAACGGACCGGCCGGCAATCTGCGCGACAGTGATCGAGGCCGGCAAACAGCTCGGCCTTGAATACCGCGAGGACGTCAACGACCTGCCGCCCGGCGCGGGCAACAGTGTCGGATGGTGCCAGCAGACCCGCGGCGGCCGCCGCCGCGCCAGCACCGCGCGCACCTATCTGCGGCCGGCGTTGAAACGGCCGAACCTTCAACTCATAACCGATGCGTTGGTCCACCGGGTTTTGTTTGACGGCAAGCGAGCAACCGGTATTGAGTTTTCGCGCGACGGTGTCGCCGAGCGGGCCGAAGCCGTACGGGAGGTGATCCTGTCGGCAGGCGCAGTCGGCTCGCCGCACATCCTGCAATTGTCGGGCGTCGGCGACCCCGAGCATCTGACGAACATCGGCGTGCCCGTCGTGCATGAGTTGCGCGGCGTCGGTCGCAACATGCAGGACCACTATGTGGCACGCGTCACCTATCGCATCGTCGGCGCGCAGACCGCCAACGAGCGATCACGCGGCCTGCCGTTTGCCGCCGAGGTCATGCGCTGGCTGTTCAACGGCAAAGGCATGCTGAGCTACAGCCCCTCGATCGTCGCTGCCTCGGTCAAGGTGCTGGAGAGTTCGGCGACGCCCGATATGCAATGCACGTTTGCGCCGGGCAGCCTCAAGGATGGCCAGATGGGTGAACTCGAGCGGACGCCCGGTCTGAGCGCAGGCGCTTGGCAGATGCGGCCCTTGTCGCGCGGTTATGTCGAGGCGAAATCGAACCGTCCCGGCGAGGCCCCGGCGATCAACCCGCGCTACCTGTCGGACGAAACCGACCGGCGCGCCATCATCGGCGGGCTGCGATTTGCACGGCAGATTTTCGCCGCACCCGCGCTGAAGAAGTTCGTCCGGGACGAGAGCCTGCCCGGTACTCACATCCAGACGGACGACGAGCTGCTCGATTACGCGCGACGCAACGGCGGCACGTGCTATCATGCCAGTTGCACCTGCATGATGGGTCTGCATCCGATGAGCGTCGTCGATAACGAGTTACGTGTTCACGGCATCGATGGGCTGCGAGTGATCGATGCCTCGGTGATGCCGGCCGTCACCTCGACCAACACCAACGCGCCGACGATCATGATCGCCGAACAGGGTGCGGCGATGATAAAAGGCGCGGCGCGGCAAAAACTGGCGGCGTAGCAAGTGCGGCCGCCGAGCACCGGCGTGGCTCAAGGCAGTTTTGCAAAATGCCCGATGCCACCTAGGATGTCAGCCTGAGCCGCGACGGGTTGCGGCCCGGAGCGGCAATCGCCCAACCATCCGCTGGAGGAGCCAGCCCATGCCACTCGACATCATGCCGACCGTCCGAACCGTCACCGCGACGCTGCACTACCTGAAGCGTGGCAGCGAAAAACCCGCGCGCTACGTCTCCGATCCGCCGCCCGGTGTGGCACGATGGAACGGCATCGATGATCCGCATGACGTGAGGATCGAGGATGCTCGCGGCCATCAAGCAGATTTCACCCTCGATCGCAACGGTTTCGCGCTGATCAAGGCGCCGACCGCGGTACGGGACTTCTACTCCGAAGACCAGATAAAGCAGGTTTACTACCCCGAGGTCGCGCACCTGCTGCGCGAGACGCTCGGCGCCAGCCGCGTCTTCGTGTTTGACCACAACGTGCGGAACGCGGGGCGGTCCGGAATGGCCGAGCCATCGCGCCGGGTGCACAACGATCACACGGTCAATTCTGCGCCCCGCCGCGTGCGTGACCATCTGGGTGCTGACGCGCCCGAACTGCTGAAACACCGTTTTGGTGTCGTCAACGTCTGGCGGCCCGTCCGCGGCCCGGTGCTGGATTCACCGCTCGCGCTGTGCGATGCGCGCAGCTTCACCGACGACGACCTCATCGCGAGCGATCTCGTGTACAATCATGTCCGCGGTGAAACATCCTCGGTCGCTTACCGGCCCGACCATCGCTGGTACTACTTCTCCGAGATGCAGACCGACGAAGTCGTGCTGATCCGTGTGCACGACAGCGCCACCGACGGCCGCGCGCGGCTCTCATTCCACACGTCGTTCGACAATCCGCTTGCGTCCGGTGCACCGCCGCGCGAGAGCATCGAGGTGCGCAGCCTGGTGTTCTTCCCACCCGGCGCCTAAGAAGCTCACGCCGACAATGCGGGGGTTGGCTCAATCGACGCAACTGCCCCAGCCTCCGTCCCCGGCGTTCGAGAGGCAACTCCAGGGGTGCCACCGGTGAGCATGCTCGCGCCGTTCAGAATCACCATCTGCGGCATCGAGGAGCTGGCCGGCCACTGCGACGGCAATGTCAGCCACATTATCTCAATCCTGGATCCGGAATGGCCAGTACCCGAGGCGTTTGGCGCCTTTGGGGAGCACGCAAGGCTCGAGCTCCGCTTCCATGACATCATCGACAAGCAAGATGCCGACATGATTGCGCCTCGGCATGAACACGTCGCGGCGCTTCTCTCGTTCGGGTGCAGATTGTTGGAGGAGCCGCAAGCGGACGTGCATCTCCTCGTCCACTGTCACGCTGGTGTTTCCAGATCCACTGCCTCGATGGCGCTGATCCTCGCCCAGACTCTGCCTGACTTGGCGGCCGGTCGAATCTTTGAAGAAGTGCTGCGCATCCGCCCGCAGGCATGGCCGAACTTGCGCATCCTTGAGCTGGGCGATACCCAATTGAACCGACGCGGCGAGTTGGTTGCCGCGGCAGCTGGGATCTACCGGACGCAGCTCCATAGGCGGCAGTATCTAGTCGAGCAGATGCGGTCTGGCGGCCGGGGACGAGAGATCGAGGCAGCAGCCAGCTGACGCGATCCCGGCGTACCGGATTGTGATCCAGGAAAGAACGACCCATGAAAATCGTCAAAGTGTCCGCGATTCCGATGTCGGCACCCGTTCCGCAGGAAAGGCGTCACCGCACCGACCTTGGAACCAAGATCAAGAGCGACGCAACACTCATCCGCGTCGAGACAGACAACGGGCTCACCGGCATCGGCGCGGCTCTCGGCACGCCACCGATCGTCGCGGCCATCGTCGAGCACGAGCTCGCTGCGGAATGCGTTGGCGAGGACCCGATGTTCTCCGAACGCATCTACGAGAAGATGTATAATGGCTCACGCAGCAGGCCAGCGCTCGAACGTGGCATCACACAGGCCGATGAAAGCCGGCGCCGGGGCGTGATCATGGAAGCGATTGCCGGCGTCGACATCGCGGTGTGGGACGCGAAGGCGCAGGCGCTCGGCATTCCGCTCTACCAGGCACTCGGTGCGGTGCGCAGCTCTGTGCGTGGTTATGCCAGTGGCGGTTGGGCGCCCGGCGACGAGGCTGAGGCGGAACTCGCGGGATACGCTGCCAGGGGCTTCACTGCCGCCAAGATGCGCGTGGTCGGCCGAGACGGCTTTTCCATCGCCAACTGCGTGCGCAGGGTGAAGGCGGCCCGCCGCGGGCTTGGCCCCAACGTCGAACTGATGGTCGACGCGCACGGCTCGCTTGAGGTCGCAACCGCGATCAAACTGGCGAGGGAGCTGGAGCCCTACGACATCGCCTGGTTCGAGGAGCCGGTCTCGCCGGATGATCACGCCGGCCAAGCCGAGGTGCGCCGTTCGACGATAATCCCTATTGCCTCGGGAGAACGCGAGTTCACTCGGTTCGACTTCCAGGATCTGCTTGAGCGCCGTGCTCTCGATATCGCGCAGCCGGACGTCGCCCGCGCCGGCGGCATGACGGAGATCCGGCGTATTGCAGCACTGACCTCGGCGCACGGTGTGCGTCTGGCGCCGCACGCCTGGGGCAGTGGGGTGCTGTTCGCGGCGAGCATCCACGTTGCGATGGCAGCCCCCAACTGCCACATCCTCGAGGTGACCCAAGGCTACATGCCGATGATGTGGGAACTCTTCAACGAGTCATTCGACATCCGCCAGGACGGCATGGTGCATGCGCCGGACCGGCCGGGCCTCGGCTTCACCATGTGCGCGGATGCGCTGGAACGGTTCCGTTATGTCGACGGGCCTGAGTTCGAGTTCTAGCGGCCTTAGGGTCCGCTGCGGAATAAGCGCTCCAAATGGCGCAACTGCCGAACCCCCCATGGTCATGGCCGGACCTGACCCGGCCATCTCCACCAGCATCGGTCGCGCGACAGATGGCCGGGACAGTCCGGCCATGACGATCCTTACATCGACGGCCCACGACGCTACCTAAAGGCTTCCGTCATGAGCGCCCATGGCGGCGGCACAGTGTCGTCAGCACGTCGGCACTGTCCCAGGTCTCGCAGCGATCGACCGCCTGTTCGACCAGCATCACACCATCTGGGGTCAGCACCGTCCCAGCGAGCTCACGAAACTTGTCGCGCAGCTCCGTCTCGGCAAACGGTTGCTGAAAGTCGCCTCGATGGCTGTCGCAGGCATGGGTAGCGCTGCGGCTGTCGCTAAGAACAACCGTCACACGAGCTGGCCGCAGGCGCGGCGCCACCGCGCTCATCGCCGGGTCCTCCGCGACCGTGACACGATGGCGCAGCGCCACGATGGCGGGATCGTGCACTGCCGAATCATCAAGGGCACTGTGTCCCGCATGCCCCCGCACCGCCATCGCGGCAGCGGCATGCGGCAGCGAGTATTTTGAGGCGAAGAAGTTCGGCGGGTCCGGATTGCGCATGACAGCGGCAAACCCATAGGTGGCGATATCGATATGAGCGATCTCCTCTGGTCGTGGTCGCAACTCGGCCAGAGCCCGTTGCAGGCAATCGAGCGCCGGATGGATCGGATTGCAGCATGCGTAGAGGCGAAAGTAGTTACGCGTGATGTGCCACGTCGAGCCCAGACCGTCCAACAGGCCCTCGGAGGTGAAGCCACTGCCGACCAGCTGGCCCAGCGCCTGCTCGATCGCATCGTTCTGCGCCTCGAAACCGGCAAGGGCCAGCTCGGGCGCCAGCGCGGAGGCAAAGCCGCTCATTCCTCCGGCGACGTTCAAGGCGGTCGCACCGGCCACCGCGTTGGTATAGCCGGGCGTCAGCAGCAGCGTCGTCGCAATGCGCATAGCACGACTGATCCCGGCCGCATCGAGGCCGCGCAGGCGTGCGCCCGCCGCCGCCGCCGCCAACAGCGAAACCTGTCCGTTCTGGTGCGCCAGGGGCCGCGGCGTGAACCCACCGGCGAGGCGTGCCGCAACATCGTAGCCGAGCAGAAGAGCCGTCAGCATATCGCGGCCGGTGCTGCGCGCCTGCTCGCCAACCGCCAACACCCCAGGAAGTACCTGCATGGCTGCCTGACCCGAGACGAGCCGCAGGCCCTCGCAAAGTTCGATCGACCGCCCAGCGATGCCGTTCAGCAGCGCGGCGGTGCGCGGATCCTGTGACGGCCAGCCGCTTGCATAGACCGTGGCGCCGCTGCCGGCGCCGAGCCGTTCGCGCAGTTGTCGAACCTCGGGCCGCTCTGCGCCGGCCAGGATCACACCGAGCGTATCAAGCAGCACGAGCCTGGTGTGATGTTGTACCGACGGAGGGACGTCCTCCCATTGCGTTGCGGCGACAAATGCCGCTAGCTCTTCGATCTGCCGTGCCACCGCAAGTCTCCCCTCTGCCGAACGAAATTGACAGTCTTCGTATGGCGGATCACGGTCGAGCAGAAAAGACGATCGAGGAGGATGGCAAATGGTCTCGTCGCGTCAGCCTATTGCCGGCACCAATACACCGGAGCCCATCGAAGTCGTTCCCCTGACCCTTCACATCGGTGCGGAGATCAGAGGCGTTGATCTCACCCAGCTACTGCCGCCGGAGCAACTGAAGGCGGTACGGGACGCCTTCCTGAAGTGGAAGGTCATTTTCTTTCGCGACCAAAATCTCGATCACGCGCAGCACGTCGCCATGGCGCGCCAGTTCGGCGAACCGACGATCGGTCATGCGGTGTTCGGGCATGTCGAAGGCCATCCCGAGATCTATTCGGTCGCCAAGAACCGGACCGCGAACGCGAAATACGAGGCGATGATGGTAACGCCTTGGTACGGCTGGCACACGGACGTCACAGCGGCGGTGAATCCGCCGTGCGCCTCCATCCTGCGGGGCGTAACGATACCGCCATATGGCGGGGATACGTTCTGGACCAATCTCGTCGCCGCCTACGCCGGTCTATCGGAACCGATGCGCGCGTTCGTTGACGGGTTGCGCGGCATTCACGCCTTCGAGCCGCGCGGCGATGGCAAGGCGGGGAGTAAATACAATGAGCGCGTAAAACGCCGCGCTCTGAAGAGCGAGCATCCGCTTGTGACGGTCCATGCCGAGACCGGGGAGCGCGTTCTGTTCGCCAGCCCGTCTTTCCTCAAGTCCGTGGTGGGGCTCACTCCGCGGGAAAGTGCCAAGATACTCGAGATTCTGTGGGAGCACGCTGTTCGTCCCGAATACACGGTGCGCTTCAAATGGAACCCGGGCGACATCGCCTTCTGGGACAATCGCTCGACCGCGCACCTGGCGCCGCGGGATATCTTTCAATCTGACTTCGACCGCCAGCTTTATCGGATCACGCTGGTGGGTGAGCCGCTGGTCGGCGTCGATGGTCAGTCGTCCCGGTCCATCGAGGGCGTGCTGATCCGATCGGCAGCCGAGGAACTGCAGATGTTGGCAGCGGAGTAACAGCCGGAGCCCCGAACGTGCGCTTTGGCTTCTACCTCCCTACCCGAGGCCCTACCGCCACGCGCGAGGGCGTTCTCGCCCTGGCACGGGAAGGCGAACGTCTCGGACTGCACTCCGCAATGATCGCGGACCACATCGTCTTCCCGGTGGAAAGCGAGTCCGTCTATCCGTATACGGTGGATCGCAAGCATCCCGGTGGCGGCGATGCACTGGAGACTTTCTCCATTCTTGGCGTGGTGGCCGGCGCGACGGAGCGGCTGCGCCTCGTTACCTCCGTGCTGGTATTGCCGTATCGGAACCCGGTACTGACCGCGAAGATGGTGGCATCCCTCGATGTGCTGTCTGGCGGGCGCGTGACACTGGGCGTCGGCGTTGGCTGGTTGAAAGAGGAATTCGAGGCTCTGGACAGCCCGGACTTCAACCGACGCGGCGCCGTCACGGATGAATGGATCGCTATCTTCAAACAACTCTGGAGCGAATCGCCCGCCAGCTTCACCGGCCAGCACTACAGATACTCCAACATTCGCGCGGAACCATTCCCATTGCAGCAGCCGCACCCGCCGATCTGGATCGGCGGCCACTCCCGCGCCGCATTACGTCGTGCCGCGCGGCACGGTGACGGCTGGCACCCCGTCGGAGCGATAGCCGCCTCGCCGCTTCCGCCGCAGGAAATGCGCGAGCATTTGAATACATTGCGACACCTGACCGAGGCCGAGGGGCGCGATTTTTCAGCGCTCACCATCTCATACAAGGCGCCGCTGTATGACACCGCTATCCCGGATCGCGACGGTACCCGCCGAACCTTTTCCGGCAACCCGGAGGACATCGCCGGCGACATCCGTACCTTCGCCGCCATCGGCGTGCACGAGTTGATTCTTGATTTCCGCGGCGAGTCAATCGCCGAGAGCATCGCGCGCCTGCAACGCTTCGCCGCCGAGGTGATGCCGCTGGTGGGCGAATAGTCCCAGTCAACCGATCTTGCACGTTCGACCAGAACCCGGTGATCGACCTGCCGCGGACGGCGAACACGGCGAGTTACTGCACCTCCGCGAAGACGACGAGCTGCGACTGACACGTGCCTTACGGCCGGGACAAACCCTGCCAAGACGTGCCGCGTAATCGAACCGGCTCGTCATCTGGCATCGATCAGCATCTGCGCCAACTCGTCCGGCGTGCTGAGCGTCGGATAATGTCCGGTGTCGAGTTCCAGCCATCTGGCGCCAAGGCGAGCAGCGGCACGGCGCTGATGCGCCTCGCCTGGGTTGGGCGCCTGACGGCACCAGATCACGGTTGCCTTCCAACTCTGATCCCAGAAGTCGGTCAGCTTCACCGGAATCTCCGAGCACCCGATCGGATGCGGGGTGTAGCGATCGAGCACCCACACCCGCGTCGTCGGATCCAAATCGGCGAAAAGTCCCTTCTCGGCGTCCTCGTGCGACGGCGCATAGGCGAGCCCCGGCGGGACGGGAGTCGTGCGCCTCACGATGTCACGCGTGCGTTCGCCGTTGAACAACGCCAGGGCATCAACCAGCACCAGGCGTGCGACCCGGTGCCGCATCCTCTCCGCCGCACCGCAGACCACCATGCCGCCCGAGCTGGTGCCGACCAGCACAACATCGCGCAAATCCTCGTAAAACAGCAGGTCGGCGATTTCCGCGACATAGGTCGATATATCAATACCCGGGCGCAGCTGATGGCGACGCTCGGCGCAGCCATCCATGGTCGGTGCAAACACCGTGTGGCTTGCGGAGCGCAGACGTGTGGCGACACGCTGCCAGATCCAGCCACCCTGATAGGATCCGTGCACCAGAACGAACGTTGTCATTGCGAGTAATCCTTTAGCGGATGGTTTCGCTGAAACAGACAATGCTGGCGGGTTCCTCGTGAAACTCCGGATCGCGCCGCAGCCGCCCCACCATCGCCTCGACATAGGGCGCCGTCGCGCAGAGCTGCTGAAAATGCCGCTCGTTCAGCGTCAATCCAGCCCGGCGACAGGAATCTGCGATCTCATCGCGCCGCGCGGCACCGATCTCCGGCTGTGCAGGCTCCGGGATTGGCGGAAGTGCTGTGGAGACCGCGGCGTTCGGTTCCAGCACTGGCCTGCGCGCACGCCACGGTGTCGCGCCTTCATAAGCGTGCGCGACCCGCAGCACCGTCGCATCATCGAACGGGCGGCCGACGATCTGCATCGACAACGGCAAGCCGTCTGGCGTGTAGCCGATGCACTGTGCCAGCGCCGGGCCGCCCGTCACGTTGAACGGCGTCGTCAACGATGGCTTCTGCCAGAAGCTGATGGTGCGCCAGCTCTCCAGGCGCGGTGCGGGTCCAGGTGCGGCGGTCACCAGTACGTCGTAATTTGTGTAGAGCAGCGCCATCTCGGCGATCAACACGCGCCGCCAACGCGACGCCTGCACATAGTCCGCGCCGGAAATCAGCAGCGCACCCAACGTTCGGCCGAGAAAATCCTCGCCGAAGTCACCAAGCCGCGTACGCAACACCGGCTCGTGCACGGCGTAAAGTTCGCTCTCTGCACCGGTGATCTTGACGTCGTGATAGACCTGCGCCGGCCGGATGTTGGTATCCTCGAGCACGGCGCCGAGGCCGCGCAACACGGCAAACGCCGCTTCCAGTGCCGCCTTGGCCACTGCCGGTATCGGCGCGTCCCGCTCGAACAGATTGCGCAGCACGCCGATGCGCAAACCCTTGATGCCCCCGTTCAGCGCGGCGCGATAGTCGGGCACCGGCCGGTCCGCGCTCGCCGGATCTTTCGAATCGTGGCCGGTGATCGCCTGCAGCATGATGGCGCAGTCCTCGACGGACCAGGTCATCGGACCAGCGTGATCGTAGCTGAATGAGTTGGTATAGACGCCAAACCGGCTGACCAGGCCGTAGGTTGGTTTCAACCCGGCCAGGCCACACAGCGCCGCCGGGTTGCGGATCGAGCCGCCGGTATCGGAGCCGAGAGCGCCCATCATCAGCCCCGCCGCGACGCCAGCACCCGAACCGCTGGACGATCCGCCGGTGAAATGCTCGCGGTTCCACGGATTGCGCGCCGGCGGCCACGGCAGGTCAAAGGAAGGCCCACCGTGCGCGAACTCGTGGGTCGCCAGCTTGCCGAGCAGAATCGCGCCGGCCTGATGCAGCTTCTCGACGGTGGTGGCGTCGCAGTCCGGGACGTACTCGGCGCGCGTGCGCGAGTGGCTGGTCGTGCGGATGCCGGCAGTGCAGTAGATGTCCTTCAAGGCGAACGGGATGCCATGCATTGGGCCGCGATAGTTGCCCGCCATGATCTCGGCTTCCGCGATGCGCGCTTGATCCAGCGCCTGCTCCGCGGTGACCAGCAGATATGCGTTGAGCTGCGGATCGATCGCGGCGATTCGGTCGAGGAAGGCGCGGGTCAGCGCAACCGGCGAAAGCTGCCGCCGTTCGATCAGGCTGGCGGCTTCGGCGATGCCGAGGAAGTGCAAGTCGGTCGTGCGAGGCGCTGCATCGTTGGGCACGGGGGAAAATCCTTTCATACCGCCGGGCGCGCGCGGATCTCGTCGGCCACCTTGCGCGGCAGGAACTGGCCATCCTTCGGATCGCCAAAGAACTGCCCACCCTCCACCATCACCTTGCCGCGCAGCACGGTCGCGCTGGGCCACGCCGTCACGACATGGCCTTCCCATGGTGTGTAGTCGGTCTCATGCAGATCGGCGGCGCGAATCGTCTTTTCGATGCCGGTGTCCAGCACCACGATGTCTGCGTCAGAGCCGACCGCCAGCGCGCCCTTGCGCGGATACATGCCCATGATCTTCGCCGCGTTGCTCGACACCATGCCGGCGAAGTGCTCCAACGCGTAGCCACGCTGCGTCACCATCTGCGTATACATCAGCGACAGCCGCGGTTCGACGCCGGAATTACCGCCGGTCGTATCGTCGATGCGCGATCCTTGCAGCTTGACGCGCAACGGGCAACACAGCTCGTCGGTGGCGATCACCTGGATGGCGCCATGGTTGGTCGCCTCCCACAACGCTTTCTGATCCTCGGGGAACTTCAGCGACGGGTAAGTATGATACATCTGCCCACCCGGTTTTTTGTAGTCCTCAGCTGAGTACATCAGGTACTGGTGCAGCGTTTCGCCATACATCGGAAAGCCGCGCGCCCGCGATGCCGCAAGCGCCGCGACGCCGGTGGCAGCCGACACGTGCACCATGTAAAGCGCCGCACCTTCCACCCGCTCGGCCAGGCGGATCACCCGGTTGAACGACAGCTCCTCCGACAGCGTGTTGTGCACCTCCGCCATGTGCTCGAAGCCGACACGGTTCTCCCGCATCAGCTTCTCGTACATGAACATGACGATGTCGTTGTCCTCGGCGTGTATCGCCGCGACGCCGCCCGCCTTCGCGACGGTCTTCAATGCCTCCCAGATGTCGCCGTACTGCACCATGCGGCCGGTGTTGCCCGGGCGGATGTCTGTGGTGAAGATCTTGATGCTGGCATGGCCGGCCTGCATCGCCTCCGCCAGCTCTTCGTGCTGGCCGACGGGGATCTTCCCCATCAACGTCAGGTGAAAGCCGTAGTCGCAGTAGCATGCGCCCTTCCAGTTCGCGTCGGTCTGCTCGATCGCCGTCTGGATCGAACGGTCGTGCGTGCACTGGACGAAATCGATCAGCGACGTGGTGCCGCCGAACAGCGCGGCGCGGCTGACCTGCGCCGGCGGATCGGTGTATTTCGGCTCCGCCTCACCGGGGAAGCGGATCGGCGACAGGCAGTGGATGTGCGGATCGATGCCGCCGGGGATCACCACCTTTCCGGTCGCATCGATGGTACGCGTCGCGGCCGTGGCACCCAGTGCGCTTGGTGCACCGATCATCGCGACCTTGCCGCTGGCAACACCGATATCCGCCGCGGCAGTGCCACTAGGCAACACGCAGGTGCCGCCTGCTATCACGAGGTCCAGCATCATCTTCCCCCTTTTGTCATCTCACCCGTCTCGGCCAGTTCCGGATCACCGGCCGCGAAGCGATCCAGCAGAATATCGGTGGCGATGTCGCGCACGATGAACACCAGCCGGCTACGTCGGTCAGAGTCCGGCCAGGAGTCGAACCAGCGCGGCGGATACAACGTGTGCTGCACCGCATGGATCGCCGCCGGCCCTGCGTCACGATCGGCGAACGCCACAATGCCTTTCACGCGCAGCAGATCCTCGCCGCGCTCGCGCGCCAGGCCGCCCAACGCCAAGGAAAAATCCAGTCGCGACATCGGTCGGCGCAGCACCAGCACGACGGCACGAATGCCATGTGCGTGGACGGCGGTGGCGACAAAGCGCGGCCGCGCAGCCATGGTCTGGGCGCCACCGAACAGCACCGCGGCGGGCGTCACTCTCGCGGCATCGTCGATGGTTGCCGCCGGGTTCAACGCCTCGAGCCGCTGCAGCAACAAGGGCGATGGCGTGGCGAGGTCGGTCTTGGTGAGCAGCAGCCGGTCGGCGCAGGCGGCCTGCGCGGTGGCCTCGGGGAAACGGTCCAGTGTCGCCGCACCGGCCAGCGTATCGATGGTCGCAACCACGGCGTACACCTGCAACGCCCGCTCGAGGAACGCATCGGCCGACAGCGTGTAGAGAATGGGGCTCGGCTCCGCGAGGCCGCTGGTCTCGAGCACCAGGCGCTGGAATGGCGGCAGTTCACCATTCGCGCGCCGGCGCAGCAGCCGGTACAGCGTGTCGGCGAGGTCCTGCCGCACGGCACAGCAGACACAGCCGTTGGGCAATGCCACGACTTCCTGGTCCGCGACTTCCAGCAGCAGATGATCGAGGCCGACGACACCGAACTCGTTGACGATCACCGCTGTGTCCGACAGGCCCGGGCTAGCAAGCATGCGCGACAGTAGCGTCGTCTTGCCGCTGCCAAGGAAGCCGGTGAGAACCGAAATCGGCAGTGGGCTTGGCGGAAATGGTGGCGCGGGGCGCTGCATGACCGGGTCAATCCCAACACATGTGGATGCAGTTGGAAATCCCAGCCTGGGCCATTCGCATCAGCGCATCAGGCGAAGTGACGCAGCAGTTCGGCCACGCCAGCAGCAGCGCAGCCGTAACTGCTCTAGGGACCATCTTCAATGTTAGAACATCCGGCGGTGGATGGATGCGCAGCCGGCGCGCCAAAAAGCGTACATAGATGGCCCGACTTCACCCATACGCGGCATCCGCCGGCACCAGCGACACCGGCAAACGCGGCCCCTGGCGGCAGCCGCAGCCACGATTGTTCGAGGAACTGTTCGCCCTGTTGGGTGAATGATCCGGCCAGGACCAGCAGTTCCAGGCCGCCCGGCACAGCGATATCCACCCGAGCCCGAGGCGCCCACTGTTCCAGACGGACCTGCTCGACCGCGTCCTGAAACAGCGGCAGGACGGACACAGAAGGCCGGCCCGTGTCCCGAACGAAAGCCTGACCCGAAGTCGCGATACGAACCCGCGTCCGATCGGCCGAGTCGAACTGCCACAACTTGACGAAGATCGTACAGCCGGCCGACGAGCCAGGCTTGTGGCGCGATGTCGGGGGGTTGCGGACATAGCTGCCGGTGGGATAATCGCCATGCTCGTCCTGAAACACGCCGTCCAGTACAAGGAACTCTTCGCCGCCGTCATGCACATGCGGTGAGAAATGGCTACCTGGCGCGTAGCGGACGATCGACGTGGCGCGCGCGACCTCGTCGCCGATGCGGTCCAGCATGCGCCGGTGCACCCCCGCCATGGGGGAAGCCACCCAGTCCAGCATCCCTGCATGCACGACGGCGCGACGGGTGAAGTCGGCGTTCAGTTGCATCGCTGTGCTCCGATCGGTTCCTGCGGTCCGCATCTGACATCGTGGCATCGGTTTGCGCAAAGGCCGCCTTGTCTGCCCGAGGCTCCGCCGATACCGTCAGCCGTAAAATCGATGCAGAGCACAAGTACATCGCATTTGGCCCGAGGAAATGCAGACATGGTCGAATCTCAAGCGTCTTACAGCCGGCTTCGTGAGCGTCGTGTGATGATTACCGGCGCGGCGTCGGGGATCGGGCGGCGGACCGCGCAGCTGTTCGCCGCTGAAGGCGCCGCGCTGACGCTGCTCGATCGCAGCGCCGAAGGACTGGCTGAGATCGCCCGCGAGACACGCGGCCTCGCGGTAGAAGCGGATGTGACCGACGAGACATCCGTGGCGAATGCTGTCGAGCAAGGCGCGAAGGCCATGGGGGGCATCGACGGCATCGTCAACGCCGCCGGCATCGTGATTCGCGGCTCAGTACTCGACGTCGGGCTGGCCGACTGGCGACGCGTGATCGATGTTAATCTGACCGGGACATATATCGTGGTGCGTTGCTGTCTGCCGTGGCTTTCCAAGGCAGGCACCGCGACCATCGTCAACATTGCGTCGGGCCAGGGTCTTCTGCCCAACACCCCGGAAATGACGGCCTATGCCGCTTCAAAGGGTGGCGTCGTCAATCTGACGCGCGCCTTGGCCGCCGAGTTGGCACCCGCGATCCGGGTGAACAGCATATGCCCCGGCATGGTGAACACACCGATGACCGCCGGAGGTCAGCGCGACGTGACACCGTATGCACTCAAGCGCGTTGCGGACCCCTTGGAGATCGCGCAGGCCATCCTGTACCTCACCGGTTCAGAGTCCTCGTTCATCACCGGTGCAGCGCTGGCGGCGGATGGCGGGCGGACCTTCCACTGAATTCAGGTGCCGACGGCCTCGGTGACACGGTCGCAACAGTTGCCGCCGTCCAGGTTATTCGCACCGGCAGCAGCGACCACCAAGCAGCTCAAAATGTGATTGCAGAAGCACCAAACTCCTGGACCGTTTAGCACCACGGAGCAACCCCAAGAATGTGAACTCAGCGGCAAGACCAGGCGTTTGCGACCACAACTATCAATACTCCAAACACCTGCGGGGATTGTACGGCATGTCACGCCAGATCAGATCGTAGAACGCGCACCGTATGACGAGCAATCAAGCGTTCCTCATCGGTCGGGATGACCCATACTGGGATAGTTGATGTCTCAGCGCTGATACAGCCCTCGCCATTTGCGTTAAGTTCAGGCTCCAGTATCGCTCCCATCCAGCGACATCCTTCAATGACTTCCGTTCGCGTTGCGGCGTCGTTCTCACCGATCCCTCCAGAGAACACGAACGCGTCTATTCCCCCCAGGGCAGCAACCATGGATCCCGCCTCGCGAATGATGCGATATACAAAGAGATCGATCGCCTCGCACGCCGCCGGATCAGTCGATGCCCTCAGCGTACGCATATCCGAAGAAAGGCCTGAGACGCCGAGCAGCCCTGATTTCCGATAGATCAGGTCCTCAATTGCCACAGCATCCATCTGATATTCGCGCATCAGATAGAGGATCACCCCGGGGTCGAGCGCGCCGCAACGCGTGCCCATCATCAGCCCGTCCACAGCGGTGAAGCCCATCGTGCTTGCCACACTGCGGCCTTGGTCCACAGCGCACAGGCTTGCGCCGTTGCCGAGATGGGCCAGGATGATGCGTCCGGACGCCAGTTCAGGACGCAGGTCGCGCAGCCGCGATAGGAGATATTCGTAAGATAGACCGTGGAAACCGTACCGCTGAACGCCGGCGTCGGTGAATTGACGCGGCAACGCGAAGGACTGAGCAACACGCGGCTGGCTGCGATGGAAGGCTGTGTCAAAGCAGGCGACCTGAGGAACATGTGGAGCTGCGTCGAAGATTGTGCGGATTGGTGAGAGGTTGTGGGGCTGATGCAACGGCGCCAGCGGTTCGAGTCGCGCCAAGGCTTCCAGCACATCACGATCCAGGCGGACGGGGGTGTCGAATTTCATGCCCCCATGAACGACGCGGTGCCCGATGCCCTTGACCGGTGTTCCCGAAGCCAGGTGCACACCGGTCTCGAGTATCTCCCGTGTGGCAGCGTCGTGATCGAACCCAGCGGCGGACCACGCGCGCTCGACCAATGTTCCACCTTGGGCGTCCTTGACATTGAGACGTGGACTGACGCCGATGCCCTCAATCTGACCGCGGAAGAGGATGTCCGCATTATCCGAATCCGCGCATAAGGCGAACTTGACGCTGGAAGACCCGGCGTTGATCACGGCGATACAACCGGACATGCTCACTTCCCACCGTCCATGTACGTGTCAGGCGACGATATTCGCCCCGCCGTCGACGTAGACCGTGCCGCCGGTGATGCGCTTGGCCAGCCACGTTGCGAGATAGGCGCACGTGAAGCCGACATCCATGATGTCGATGAGCTCGCCAAGCGGCGCCCGTTGCGCCGCTTCATTGAGCAAATGTTCGAAGTCCTTCAGCCCCGATGCCGCGCGCGTTTTCAGCGGTCCGGGAGAAATGGCATGCACGCGTATCCCCTGTGGGCCAAGCTCGTAAGCGAGATACCGACATGCTGCCTCCAATGCAGCCTTCACCGGGCCCATTACGTTATAGTTCGCGACGACGCGATTGGCGCCATAGTAGCTCATTGCGAACATTGTCCCGCCGTCGGTCATCAGCGGCGCTGCGAGCTTCGCCATCCGGATGAATGAATGGCATGAGATGTCCATCGCCTTCGCGAATCCCTCCGCCGAACAGTTCAGCAACCCACCTTGGAGGTCCTCCTTCGGCGCAAACGCGATTGAGTGCACCAGGATATCCAACTTGCCCCATTCCGCTCGAATGCGATCGAATAGCGCTTCCAGTTGGCCCGGCACAGAGACGTCGAGCGCGCCGGTGATCGGTGCCTCGAGTTGCTGTGCGAGGGGTTCTACGTATGGCCGAGCGCGTTCATTCAGCCAGGTGATTGCAACTTCCGCGCCCACGGTGCGGAACGCCTTGGCACAACCGTACGCAATGGATTGGTCATTGGCCACACCGATGACGAGCGCCTTCTGTCCGGCAAGAACTGGTCTGATGATGGCGTCGCTCATGGTGATCTCCCGTCAAAGGATGGACGCAGACGCCGACTGCCGTCGCGCCGCGGCGACCATGACCGCGACGGCGCACGACGCAAGACGCGTCAGCAATGAATCGGCGCGGCTGGTCAGGATGATCGGGACCCGTGCACCGAGCACAATCCCCGCTGCATCGGCATTGGCCAGAAAGGACAGGCTCTTTGCAAGCATGTTTCCCGCTTCGAGGTCAGGAACCACGAGAACATTCGCTCGTCCTGCTACCGGCGATGTGATCTTCTTGATTGCTGCGGCCGCTGGACTGATTGCATTGTCAAGCGCGAGCGGCCCATCCAGCAACGCACCGGTGATTTGACCGCGATCCGCCATCTTGCACAGGGCGGCAGCTTCGATCGTGGAGGGCACCTTGGAGTTGACCGTCTCCATCGCGCTGAGGATCGCGACGCGGACCTCCTGAACGCCCATGGCATGTGCCAGATCGATTGCGTTCTGGACGATATCAACCTTATCGTCGAGCGTCGGCGCTATGTTGACCGCGGCATCCGTGATGATCAGCGCATCGGGGTGATCCGGGACATCCATGATGAAACAGTGGCTGATCCGGCGGGCCGTCCGAATGCCCGCCTGCCGCGACACCACGGCGCCCATCAGTTCGTCGGTGTGCAGGCTGCCCTTCATGAGTGCCTCGACCCGGCCGGCGGTCACCAGCTCCACCGCCTTCGCGGCGGATGCATGGCTATGCTCGGAACCGACAAGCTCGAATGCGCCGATGTCGATCTCGGCATCGTCTGCCACGCGCCGCATACGGTCGAGAGGGCCGACGAGGATCGGTTCGATCAGGTGCAGCCGTGCGGCCTCGACCGCACCCTGCAATGAAACATCGTCGCACGGATGCGCAACGGCAGCCTTGATGGTGGCCTGCCGCTGCGCCAGTTTGACCAGACGTTCGTATTTCTCGTGAACGACTGTCGCGGGGCGTTTGGACGTGTCAGGCATGCGCGGGCTCCGGCTTCACGGATTTATCCGCCTTCGCGCCGAACAGCGCCTCGATGCGAGCCTGGCGTCGTTTGCCTTCGTCGGACAGCGCGCCGCGGGCCGCGAGCACCCGTCGCAGAACATCGAGCGCCGCCTTGTGTTCAGCGGCGTCCGCGCCCAGTAGCGCCGGCAAGGTGTTAACGGCGCGTTCTTCGTCGAGACAGATGAGCAGGAACTGTTCCCTCACCATCTCCTTGAACCGGGCCAGGCTGATTCGTTTGCTGACCGGTCTGGATTCGCGGATCAACTTGAGCACGGCAAAGCCGCGCTCATCGATGCTGCGTTCAGGCAGGCGGATGTAGATCAGCGCCCGCAGCACCGCATCTTCCATCTGGCCGACGTCGAACTTGTGCTCCAGTTCCGCGCGCAGTTCTGCCTGAGCGGTCTCCCTGGCAAGGTCCCGTTCGATGTGACGCGGCACCTGGGTCGGCTGCGCGCCAAGACCGACCAGGGATTGCAGCAGCGGCGAGCCGTAGGTGTTCAGGAACATAACCTCCGTCATCGTGTCGCGGAATTCGCCATAGGAGTTCAGGCAAGACGTTATCCACGAGGACATCGTCCGCTCCATCTCCAGCAACGGATTGTCGGCGGCGACCGGTTGCCGCGCGGCGCGGACCGACTCGGCCAAAGCCTTCACCGGCTGCATGAACGGATTCGCGTCCGAATACATCGCAAAGCGCAGCCTGTTGGGATGCATCGCCCGCATCGCCTCGGCGACCGGTTCCGTCACCGACGCGCGAACGGCCGGCGCGACGAGCGTGCGGTACAGGCCCTGGTTGATCTCCGACACGCGCTCGACCGTGGCGAAGCGCTTGTCGTCTTCGGCGTCGTTGCCCCCCAGCGCGCGGATGTCGGCCAGCGTGCGCGCCTCAAGGCGGAACAGGTAGCGGCCGTGCACCAGTTCGGGGTTGAGGGTATTCTCATCCACCTCGGTGATCACCGCCTCGTAGAGCCCGGGCGGCAGCACGTCGATCAAGTCCATGCACGAGACAAACTCGCCGTGCTCCTTGGTGGCGACCTTGCCGGACACGAAGATGCCAAGGTGCCCGATGCTGTCGTGCAACGTGTAGACAATGGTCTGGCCGTTCGCGACGATCTCGCGCTCGCGGTCGTAGAGATCGAGAACCCAGTCCAGCGCCTGCTGCGGTGGAGTGATGTTATCGCCCCATGAGCAGAACACGATGATCGGCGCCCTGATGTTGCGAAGATCGACGCGCATCCCTTTGGATGTGCGCAGTTCGCCGGTCGAGAGACGGTTGCCCACGAACAGGTTGTCGGCGATCCACTGCATCTCTCCGGCATTCAGCAGGACCGGGCTGCCCCACCATGTCTCGAATTCGAGGAAGCGGTCCTTCTCGGTATCCACCTTCGAATAGACGTTGTAGTCCTTCGTCCAGTACGTGTTCGCGGGATTTAGCGCCTCGAAATTCGCCACCAGATTGGCGCCATCGAAGATGCCGTGACCCATATCGCCGGCGAGCGTCGTCAGCCAGGTGCCGCCGAGCAGTCCACCGAGGTAGCGCATCGGGTTCTTGCCGTGCACGCCGGCCCAGTAGGACAGCGGCGAACCGGCCAGCATGATCGGTCCTGTCAGGTTGGGGCAGATCGCCGCCATCATCATGATCTGCCACCCCGCCTGGCAGTTGCCGATGACGATCGGTTTGCCATCCGCATCCGGGTGCCGCGCCGCCACGTCCTCGATGAACAGCGCCTCGGCGTGACAGACATCCTCAATGGTCTGCCCTGGCATCGGGTTGGGAAGGAACCCGATGAAGTAGCAGGCATGACCGGCCGCGAGCGCCACGCCGATCTGGCTGTCGTGCTTCATGCCGCCAATGCCGGGGCCGTGGCCGGCGCGCGGATCGACGACGACGATCGGCGCCTTCTCCGGATCGATCTTCGTGCCGGCTGGCGGAACGATGCGCACCAGCGCGTAGTTCACCGGCCGTTCCAGCTTGCGTCCGTCGCGCAATACCTCGGCCTGGAAATGCAGGACGTGTGGAACCTCCTTGGCGCTGTGTTCCTGATAGATGTTGCCGCGCTCGCGCATGACATCGAGAAACAGGATCGAGCGCTGCCATGCGTCCAGCCAGTAATCCTGAACAAAGTTCATATAGGGCCAGCTCTGCATCATTCGATCTCCTGCAATTACAGCGGCATTTCAGATACGTCCGGAGGCACGACAAGCTCGGCATCGGTCGCCGCGATCACCTGTTCGACGGTGACGCCTGGCGCGGTCTCGCGCAGCGTCGCGACGCCTTCCGGGAATGCGATGACAGCGAGTTCCGTAACGACGAGATCCACTGGCCGGATCGATGTGAGCGGCAGATCGCATTCCCTGACGATCTTGGATTTTCCCCTCGCGCTATGCTGCATGGCGACGATCACGCGCTTCGCGCCGCACACGAGGTCCATCGCACCGCCCATGCCAGGCACCATGCGTCCGGGGATCATCCAATTCGCCAACCGTCCCGCCTGATCAACCTGAAGGCCGCCCAGCACCGTGACATCGACATGGCCGCCGCGAATCAGGCCGAATGACATGGCGCTGTCGAACGTACTTGCTCCCGGCAACGCCGTGACCGGACGGCCACCGGCGTCGGTGAGCAGCGGATGCGCCATGCCCTCGGCCGGGATCGCACCGGTGCCGATCAGTCCGTTTTCCGACTGGAAGAAGACCTGCATGCCCTCCGGCAGATGGTTCGCCACCAGGGTCGGAATGCCGATCCCGAGGTTGACGAGCATCCCCGCACGTAACTCCCGGGCGATGCGCGTGGCAATAATGGTTTGCGGGTTCATGGCAATTTCACGGATTTGCAATCAGGAAATCGACCACCGGCGCCGGCGTAACGACATGATCGGGCGAAATCAGTCCCACGGGCACGATATGCTCGGCGCTGGCGATGACCGTCGCGCCCGCCATCGCAACAATCGGATTGAAGTTGCGTGCGGTCAGGACATAGGCGAGGTTGCCGAGATAGTCGGCCAGAAAGGCGTGCACCAACGCGAACTCCGCGCCTAGCGCGACCTCGACGAGGTAGGTCCGGCCGTTCACTTCGACCTTCTGCTTGCCTTCCTCGACGGCGGTGCCGACACCGGTCAGCGTCAGCACGCCGCCAAGCCCGTAACCGCCGGCGCGGATCCGTTCGATGAGTGTGCCCTGGGGTACGAGATCGACGGCAAGGGCTCCGCTCATCATCTGCTGCTGGGTTTCGGAATTCAAACCGATATGGCTCGCGATCACCTGGCGCACCAGCCTGGCGCTGATCAGCTTGCCGATGCCCACACCCGGCACGGCGGTGTCATTGGCGATCACGGTAAGGTCGCGCTTGCCCTGCCGGACAATTTCATCGACTACGCGCTCGGGCGTGCCGACGCCCATGAACCCACCGACCAGCAGACTGGCGCCATCGGGAATCTTCGCGACGGCCTCTTCGACCGGGATTGTCTGCACCGGATACTCCTGTCGCAACCGCAACCCGTCCGGCTGCGCGATGCATAGGACCGCGGCTTACAGAACCGCATTGATCCAGGTCAAACGTTACCTCCAGCCGGAGTCCTGTTCGCGAGCGGCTGCCATGTCAAGGCCGCATCGCGACCATACCGACCGGACCGCGACTATATCGCCGCAAGAATCGATGCGATTCGCATGGAACTTGCCAGGGCGTCGCCGAACTTCACGAAATCGGCGGTATCCGATGGTGGGTTGGCCAGTCCTGCCGGACGATCTGTCCCGCCGCGCGGTGCCCAGACTTCGCGGCTTTCCAGCAGATAGACGCCGTAAACCGCGCGCAGACCATTCGCGTCGAGGCCACGCAGCTCCTGCTGCACGGTGAAGGCCGCCAGCGCGGCGTTCGTGCCGATGGCCATCTCGATCAACGTTTCGCGATATCGCGGATGCCGCGCAACGTCGCTGCCGAAGCTTCGCGCCAGTTTGCGCGCCGAGACCTGCACAACGATGAAATGTCGATCGAGGATGTTGCGAAGCGCGTGGTCGGCCGCCAACGGCAGGTAGCCGACCGGATCGAGGAAGGCATCGACGGCCGCCGACAGCGCACCACAGCCGCTGTGTCCGAGCACGACGATCAGCCGCAGACTGTCCCCCAAATGGTCAATGGCATATCGCAGGCTGCCGATGACATCGTTGCCGAGGCCGTTGCCGGCGACGCGGACCACGAACAGGTCATTGGGCCCTTCGTTGAAGATCAGCTCGATTGGAACGCGTGCGTCGGAGCAGCCCAGCACCGCGGCGAACGGCCGCTGGTGCGGCGCCGGGTGTTGGCCAGGATCGAGACCAAGGTCATATGGATCCACCTGGATGACGCGGCGCGCTGTTTCGCCGTCCTCCGCCGAGCCTTCCAGCAGCGAAGCGAACGATCGGTTGCCCGCGTCGAGCCGCTGCCGGGCCGCTTCGGCATCCTTGGGCCGCGGCGGCACCGGAGCATCGGGAGCCCCGTAGCGGTAGGCGATCTCGACCGACCTCACAGTGGGATCGATTCCGGCAGCAGGCTGCGGGGTTTTGGCCGCTTGCGCGAGAGCCCCAGCCCTTGCCGGTCTTCCTGCAAGGCTGCCGCCTGATCGAGATCGTCGAAGTCCGACCGCCCTATGTCGAGGCTCAGATGATCGAGATACCGCGTGACCTCGGCGCGACGCTCCTCGACGGTGACGGTGTCCGCAAGGCCGACCAGTACCGCCCTGAGGCGGCGCATGACCTGGACCGACATCCCCCCGAACTGACGTATCTCGTCGAACGCCAGCGCCAGATAGTCCTGCCATGTCGGCACCGGAAAGATCAGGCGAAGCACGCCGTTCGTATCGAACGCGCGGCCGGCATCGAGTTCCCTCCGGCCGAGGCGCCGCAGCAGGTCCTCGATCTGATCCAGCGCCTGCACCGCCGTCGTCGGGTCGTTGATGGCAGGTGACAACGCCTTGATGGCAATGTCCACCAGCAGGCGAATGGCGTATTTCGGATCCTGCTCGAAGGTGCGCGAATTCGCGAGGCGAACAGTCCGCATCAGCACCCGTTCCGCGAACGGCATGGTGCCGCCGTGCACATGCATCAGCACGCTGCCCTCGACGAGCGTCTCGCCGACGCCACAGTCGAGCACCAGGACCGCGTCCGTGGTTTGCGCCAGGCGAACCAGCGCGCCGATGTCCAACCTGGCGATCACGCGGGGCTCGCCGAAGTAGGTCAGCGTCTGGGTGACCGGGCCGAGGTCCGATGCTGCGTCAACAGCATCCTGTTGCGCGCCCGTCGCGGAGTCCGCGATCGGAACGAACATGGTACGGATCACCGCGCGGCCACGCGCGCCGGTGAACTGCAGGACGTTGTGGATCTGCAGGTTGCTGAGGTTCTGTATGAGCTTGGCAAACGCGATCATGCTGATAATCAGCAGGACCGTGACGAGTTGGGTGGAAATCAGCGGCACGGTACCCGAGCCGGCCCGGTCGGTCCACATCAGCACGACGAGCGAATAGGTGAACGTGGCAAAGAAGATGCCCAGCGTGTGGAACAGCGTAGGGTCGTTGGCGAACATGACGACGAGCCGTGGCGAATAGGCCAGGGCGCTGAACTGCACGACCACGAAGGCGATGGCGAAGACGATCCCAGTCAGCGCCATCATGCCGGAACTGACCGACGAGAAGAATGCGATCGCCGATCCGACCGACATCTGATGCACGTATCCGGCAAAATACGTTTGCTCGATTCGCGGCAGCACCGCGCCGGCGATTATGCTGGCCGCCGTATAAACCATCGGGATCAGCCACATGGGCATGCGGCTGCCCGTTCGACCGCGCACCACAGATGTCATCGATGGCCGCAGCATGGGTCACGGCCCCGGATGAATACGCGTGATCTTGGAGCCTTCCAGACCAAGTCCCGCCATCAGGCCCTTCTGCCCGAACGGGATGGCATAGACATCCTCGCTCAGCGTCGTGCTGGTCATGCTGGCGGCTGCACCCTTGTCCATGACCACGACGTTCGGGCCAGACCCGATCGACCAGCCATCGCTCTTCTGCAGGTATTGCAGGGCCGCGTCGTTCATGAAGAACAGCGCGTAGCTGAACTGCTGTCCGCCGGCCTGCAGCCCGAACGAGGCCGCCGAGATGTTGTAGAAGCCGTTGGTCTTGCCGCCAACCCGGAGCACCCCGTCGCCGCTCTGGCCGCCTATGATCAGACCGGCCTTGATGATCTTGGGAAATATCAAGATCGCCTTGGCGCGCTGACCGAGCTCGCGCGCCTTGGGTTGTGCCGCATAGAGCGCGTGCAACGCGCTGTCGGCACCGCGACTGATCTGCGCCGCGGATGCGGCGAATGCAGTCGATTGCAGGGCGGTCGCCCCGAGTAGGCCCGCGGGCACAGCCAGCAGCCAACGTCTCGTTCTGTTCATCGTTCCCCCACAAATAAAGGCGCCATTGGCGCCTTCAAGAATTCATTTGGACGGCCACGTCAGTTCCGGTACGAGCTTATACTGGTAGTCCGGCTCCTTGTAGCCATGCGCCTTCTGCCGGTCCGGCAGCTTCACCTTCTCATGCTTCATTTCCTCGTAGGGGATGTGCTTGAGCAGGTGGTTGATCACGTTGAGCCGGGCACGCCTCTTGTCGTCGGAGCGGACCACGTACCACGGTGCCCACGGCGTATCGCTCGCCTGGAACATTTCGTCGCGCGCCCGCGAATAGTCGTACCAGCGGCTGAACGACTTGAGGTCCATCGGCGACAACTTCCAGATCTTGCGGCCATCGTCGATGCGCGCGGTGAGCCGACGGGTCTGTTCCTCTTCGCTGACTTCAAGCCAGTATTTCAGCAGGATGATCCCGGACTCGTCCATTGCCCGTTCCACCCCGGGCGTCAGCAGCAGAAACCGCTTCACCTGCTCTTCCGTGCAGAAGCCCATCACCCGCTCGACGCCGGCGCGGTTGTACCAACTCCGATCGAAGATCGCGATCTCGCCGGCGGCGGGCAGATGCTCAACGTAGCGCTGTATGTACATCTGCGACTTCTCGCGTTCGGTCGGCGCCGGAAGGGCGACCACGCGAAAGACGCGCGGGCTGACACGTTCGGTGATGGCCTTGATCGTGCCGCCCTTGCCGGCGCCGTCGCGCCCCTCGAACACGATGCAGACCTTCAGGCCCTTGTGCACAACCCATTGCTGGACCTTGACCAGCTCGACATGCAGCCTGGCCAGCTCACGCTCGTAGTCCTTGGCCTTGAGCTTCCCGTCGGTCGTTCCGGCGCCCTCGTCCATCGCAACGTTTTTGGCCTTTTTCGCCGCACTCATCATGACCTCCCGAGACCTTGCCGCAGCGTGCGCGCTGCTCGCCGCATCGATCGACCTTACGCTTCCACAGTGCTCTTCGGCCAAGTGAAGAACAGGCCGACATCGCCCGGCATTCCGCCGGGATAGTTGATGATGCGGGCCGAGAAACCGAAACCACCGGGTTTCAGGTTGTTCTTCCAGTAGTCGTAGACCTGATGAACCCCTGCGGGCAGCGTTGCCAGCCACTCGGGCTCGTCGGTCCGTGCGGCGAGCTCCTCCTTGGTCGGCTTGTTGATCGGCGGTACGCCGGCATTGATGATCGCCCGACCGCCGTCGGTGCAGAAGCTGCTTGGGAATGATGAGAACATCAGCTCGGTCTCGCCCCGCTCGAACGTACGCTTGATCCTGTCGAGACCGGATTGGATGATCGCATCCGTCAATTGAAAATTGTCGAGACGCTGGCGGAATTCCGCAAGCTCCTCCTCCTTGCGCCTCTGAAGTTGCTCCAACGCCTCCTGGTCATGGCGACGGCGGGCGTCGCGCTCGGCGAAAAGACCGGTCACCGACAGGGCCTGGGCTGACGTTCCAGACATGACACCTTCCTTCACAAGCTGCTAGGCACAGCGATCGCAGACTGACAAGAGTGAAGACCGGGAACGGTACGGCTGCATAGATCCAGATCACTCAGGGGCCTTGACCGCCCGCCAAAATCAGCCGACGCCGTGGGAGCCGAACACAATCGCCCCGACCATTATTCCGGACGCGCACCATCTCGCCGTTGCAGCCATTGGCCTCAGCCTTCCGATTACACAATGTTCCGGCAAATATCCAGAAAATTCGACACTGATGTGCGCCGACATGGATTGAATCAGGCAAGCCGCTAAGGTGGTACCGGCTTTATGGCCCGCACGAAGAAGGTGTGTCCCAGGAGGATACGCATCGTGGCATACGAATACCCGACCCACGGCGGCTTTCCACGTTGGCGGCCGATAGGCGAAAACCTCTGAACGGCGAAGGAATCAGCATGCCAACCGGAGCGCGCGCGTTCGGTTATCCGATCGGCTGGCTGTCCGCCGATCTTGTTGCCGGCGTCACGCTCGCGGCGTACGCCATTCCGGTGTCGCTCGCCTACGCGACGCTGGCCGGACTGCCGCCGCAGGTGGGTGTGTACGGCTATCTGCTCGGCGGACTTGGCTACGCACTCGCCGGATCGTCCCGCTTCCTCGCCGTCGGCCCGACGTCCGCGATCTCGCTGATGATTGCGGGCGCGGTCGGCAACATGGCGGGGGACGATATGGCGCGGTATGCCCAGATCGCTTCCGCCGCCGCCTTCGGAGTGGGCGTGGCCTGTCTGATCGCATGGCTGTTCCGGCTCAGCGTCCTGGTCAAGCTGATCAGCGACAGTGTGCTGACCGGGTTCAAGGCCGGCGCCGGATTGACCATCGCATTGACGCAGTTGCCGGCCCTCCTCGGCGTGAGCGGCGGCGGCCACGGCGTCCCCGAACGACTGCTGATCCTGGCGGGACAGCTCGGCGGGACGAACCTGGCGACGCTTGCTGTCGGCCTCGTGGCGTTGACGCTGCTGTGGTGCGGCGAGCGGTGGCTGCCGGGACGCCCGGGCGCGCTCGGCGTGGTCGCGCTGTCGATCATCGCGGTGGCGCTGTTCGGGCTTACGCGGTTCAAGATCACCGTCACCGGCATCATCCCGCCCGGGTTGCCTTTGCCTGTCATGCCAACCGGGCAGTTGCGCGATCAGGAGGGCATCGGCGCACTCGCCATCGGATGCATGCTGCTTGCCTATATCGAGGGTGTCGCGGCGGCGCGCGCGTTCGCGACCAAGCACCGCCAGACCATCGATCCGCGACGGGAGCTGCTGGGTCTGGCCGCAGCCAACATCGCAACCGCGGCATTCGGCGGCTATCCGGTGGCGGGAGGCCTGTCGCAGACCGCGGTGAACGAAGGGGCGGGCGCGCGCTCCCGCATGTCCCTGGTGATCGCCTCGCTGACCCTTGCGCTGTGCCTGATGTTCTTCACCACGCTGCTCGCCGACCTGCCCAAGGCGGTGCTCGCCGCAGTGGTCATGATGGCGGTGCGCGGGCTCGTGGATGTCAGCGCGCTGCGACACATGTGGCGGACCAGCCGGGTGGATTTTCTCAACGCACTGGCCGCTCTTGTGGGGGTCCTGCTGCTCGGCATCCTGCAGGGCATCCTGCTCGCGGCTCTGATCTCGGTCCTTCTGCTGCTGGCGTTATCGGCGACCCCACATGTGGCGGTCCTTGGGCGCATTCCCGGCACCGAGCAATACTCGGACATCGAACGCCATCCGCAAAACGTGCCGCTGGCCGGCGTGCTGGCCGTCCGCCCGGAGGCCGCGCTGTTGTATCTCAACGCAGACTACGTGCTGTCTGCCATCTTCGTGCAGGTCGAGACGGCGGGTCCGCGCGCGATCCGTAACGTGGTCTGCGATCTCTCCGCCTCGCCATCGATGGATCTCGCCGGGACTAGGATGCTGGCCGAGCTGTGTGAAAATCTGCTGGATCGGGGCATCGGGCTGACCGTGACGAATGCGCATGGGCGCGTGCGCGACCTGCTGCGCGCCGAGGGGCTCGATGGCAAAATCCGCGGGGTCGCACGCGGGACCTCACTTGAAAGCGAACTCTCCGCCATGTCTGAAGTGGGCACGAGGGAATTGCCGGATCAAGCCGGGCCATGACGTAACTGGCAGGCCGGCCCACGTGCGAGGCTGCGCGGGTCGGCGTTCGTTACCGTGCTTCGCGGCCGGTCGTTTCCTGGAGTGCACGGACACCGACCGCCGCAACCAGGCCCGTCAGCAGGATGCCGGTGAAGCCGATCACAACGGAGATCAGCCGCGTGCTGAAATGCTCTGGCACCAGGTCGCCATATCCGATAGTCAGCCCGGTGACGAACGTGAAATACGCCGCCTCACCCATCGGCCACGCCTCACGAAGGCCGACCAGCATGCCAAGTCCCAGCTGAACAACGATGAGGCCGGAAAGAATTGGCCAGACCACAAGCAACTCCTGCCAGAATGCCTTGAAAAAGTGTCGTCTCAGTTCAGCGGACCGCGTCATGGAGCCCTCCATCATTCCATCCCGATGACTCTGTCGCAAAGGTGAGCCAGCCGACGAAGACGCGCGTCGAGGCGTTTGATCTGGATCAATATGCCACGACGGCGATCGTGCTAGGCGGCAGAAATCGCGGTATCTGGTCGTTCATTCGGGCGATCGGGATGGCCGAGGTCGGGGGACGATCCGCTGCTCGGGCAGGCACTGGCAAAGATGTCACGTCGGATCACCACCCGGCTCCACCTGCTGCTCATGGTGCTGACGGTCGCGGGATTCGCATCGATCCGACCCGGGACGGTACCCCGCGATCGGCTCGACTACATCTCGGCGGTCGGGGAGTCCTGGAAGGAGCAGACGCTGCACAACATCGTGCGGCTGCGCTACGGCGATGCGCCGAGCTTCGTCGAAGTGTCGTCGGTGATCAGCGCCTATACATTCCAGGGACAGGTCACCGGCGTCACACCGCAGGTGCCGGTGCTGACAATCCCGGCCAGCTGAGCCGGATCTGGCGGGGTCAGACAGTTTGATCCAGGTCAAGCACCGTGCGTCAAAATGTGCTAATGATCCGTGCAATGGTGACGCGGTTTCGCGCGGACGCGAAAGGGGAACCAACCAATGTTGGATGAAGCAGTGTTTACGGCGGCCGATCTGATGACCCGCGATGTGGCAGTTGTGCATCCGGAGACGTCTCTGCTCGAGGCCGTGAAGCTGATGGCGAAGCGCCGTATCAGCGGTGTGCCGGTGGTGGACGATGCCGGTACCATCGTCGGCGTGATGAGCGAGGGTGACCTGGTGCGTTGGCATGAGGGGTACACCGAGCGCCAAGCCCGCTGGCTCGACATGCTCGCCGATGGTTTTCAACTCGCACCGGAATTCCTGGAAGGCATTCAGGAGCAGCTACGCAAGGTGAAGTCAGTGATGTCGGCAGGCGTCACCACGGTCACCGAGGATACGCCGGCCCGCGACATGGCACATCTGATGCACACCAAGAACATCAAGCGAGTGCCGGTGGTGCGCGATGGCAAACTGGTGGGCATCGTCGCGCGCTCCGACCTTGTGCGGGCGCTCGCGCAGAAGCTGGAGGAGTAGCCGGCCCCCGCAGCGGGGATCGGAGTAGGGACACCGAATGAGGCGCGGCCAACTCGTCATACGTGCTCGGCGACCGCCTGCCGCTCCTTCCGCAGGTTCTCGCTCAGGATGTAGATACTGACCACAAGCACCCAGCAGGGAAAGACAAACAGCAGCCAGTCGAGGTAGCCGCTGAAGATCAGGATCACCGCAGCCGATGCGTATCCGAGCATCGCGATCCACCGGGGTGTGAACCGAGTATAAACGGCCAGCGTGGACGTCGTGATCATGAAGACCGCCGCCATTTTGAAGGCGTAAATATGCATGATGTCGTAAGCGAATTTGCGTGCGAAGATCATTGAGGACGCATCGATCTGCGCATTAGGCGCGGCGGTGTATGACAGCACGAGACTGCCAATTGCCGAAGCGGCGACGAACAGCATGCCCAGGAACATCAGACCGCTGCCGAGGAACACCGTGGCGAAGAACTTGTCCTCCTTGGCGCCAAGGCGGTCACGCAGGACTCCAAGGAACCACATAAAGGCGATGCCGGCGAACGGCACAAGGTTCAGCGCGAACGTCACCCTTGCAGCGTCCTTCTCCATCCACGCGGAGATCTGGAGCGGATCGCTTGGGATGGACAGGCGGAGCAGCCAGAGGCTGGTGATCAGCAGGAGCGAAAAAAGGATTCCGGCAATGGCGGCGGCGCGGGGCGTTTTGAGGTTGGCGCGCGTCAATGACTCCCTGGTCCCGCCGGGATCGCTCGCCACGTCATGCCCCTCTATGATCGATCCAGTGCAAACGAATAGACGCAGACGGACCCGTCGATCTTGCCGGATATGTGTGTTCCGGCGACGCGGCCGGTCATCGTGCCACTCGCCACGCTGCTGCGGAACGAACCCTCCGGTGCGATCGTCGCCGAATACACCGGTGTTGGGTTGTTCGGCGCGTTGGGATGCGGCATGGCGTAGGAGAACGCGTTGTTCGTCACCTGGAATACTATCTGCGGATCGGTCTCGCACCATTGCTGTTGCACACCCGAACCCAGCCCGGTGATCTGCACGGCCCCTCGGTAAGTGCCGTCCCATGACGTTGCGGCTGCTGGCATGGGCGAAGCGGTGCTGTTGAGTTGCGTTGCAGGCGTTGCAGTGCAGCCGGCGATCGCCATCATTGTGATAGACACCCGCGCCGTCAGGTACGATGCTCTCATTATCCTGATGTCCTGAATAAGCGACCGCGCCTCAATGGATCGACCCCGGCACGTGTTCGCCGGCGCCGACACCGCTCTCATCCGCCGCGCTCCGCTCCTTCGGCCGCGCCGAGGAGCGCAGGCGCTCGCGGATCGACTGGAAGGTCACATACAGCGCCGGGATGGCGAAGATGCCGATGAACGACGCCGCGAGCATGCCACCGAACACCGGCGTGCCGACATTGCGCCGCGCAAGCTGCGACGGGCCGACAGCGATCACCAGCGGCAACAGACCCAGGATGAACGCGAACGACGTCATCATCACGGGGCGGAAGCGCAGCCGCGCGCCTTCGGTCGCGGCCTCGAGCAGCGGGATGCCCTCCGAGCGGCGCTCCTTGGCGAATTCGACGATCAGGATGCCGTTCTTTGCCGCCAGACCAATCAGCACGACCATGCCGATCTGCCCGTAGAGATCGAGCGTAAGGCCGGCCATGACGATGCCGAGAAACGACCCGACGACGCCGATGGTGACCGAAAGCAGAACGGGCACCGGGATAGTCCAGCTCTCGTACTGCGCCACCAGGAACAGGTAGGCGAACAGCACGGCGAAGCTCAGGATGATGACGGTCTTGCCCTCCGCCCGCTTCTCCTGGAACGACACGTCGGTCCACAGGCCGCGGTAGCCGCGCGGCAGGGTCTTCGCCGCAACCTCCTCCATCGCCGCCAGCGCCTGGCCGGACGAGACGCCCGGTGCGGGGCTGCCCTGGACAGTCACCGCGATCTGGTTGTTGTATCGGATCAGCGCCTGCGGCCCGATCACCGGCTTCACCTCGACCAGGCTGCGCAGCGGGATCATATCGCCGTCGGCGCTGCGCACGTTGATCCGGTAGATGTCGTCGATCGACGCTCTGTCCTGGGCCTCGCCCTGCACCTGCACCTGCCAGGTGCGGCCGAACAGGTTCATATCGTTGACGTAGTAGCCGCCCAGGGAGGCCTGCAGCGCCTGGAAGATCGCGGACGGATCCACCTTCAGGATCTGTGCCTTGTCGCGATCGATATCGAGAAAGATCGACGGCGTCGCGGCCGAGAACGTGCTGAACACCCGCCTTAGCCGTGGGTCCTGGTTCGCTGCCACCAGCAGCCCGCGCAGGACCTGCGCCAGCGCACGTGGCGTGCCGCCGCCGGCATCCTGCAGCACGTAGCTGAAGCCGCCGCCCGTCCCGAGCCCGATGATCGGCGGCGGAGCGAGCGGAACGGCCAGGCCACCACGCAACTGCCGGAACTTCACTCCCAGCCGCGCAATCATGGCCTGCGCCGACTGCGCGGGGTCGGCACGCTCCTCAAACGACTTCAACGACACGATGAGGAAGGCGGCATTGGGCTGCGAATAGTTATCGATGAAGTTCAGCCCGATTGTCGCGGAATAGTCCTCGATCTCGGGTTCCTGTTTCAGGACATCCTCGATCTGTCCGACGAAATCGATCGACCGGCCGACGGAGGCACCATCGGGCAGCTGTACGATGACGAAGAACGCCCCCTGATCGTCCTCCGGCAGGAAGCCGGTCGGGGTGATCTTCCCCAGCCCCCACACGCCTGCCATCGCGACGCCGACCATCACCAGCCCGATGATCGAGATGCGCACCAGCCGGGCGACAATGGCGCCATAGCCGTCGCGCACCCAGTCGATCCCGCGCATCAGCATGCCGATCGGCCCGCGGCGCGGCCCGTGATGCGGGCGCAGCAGCACGGCGCACAGCGCCGGCGACAGCGTGAGCGCGTTGATCGCCGAGAGGAACATCGACACTGCAACGGTGATGGCGAACTGACGGAACAGCTCGCCCGAGATGCCCGGGATGAACGCCACCGGCACGAACACCGACAGCAGCACCAGGGTGATCGCGATGATCGGGGCGAAGATCTGCCCCATCGCGACCTTGGTCGCCTCGCCTGGCGACAGCTCGGGATGCTGCTCCATTACCTGCTCGACCGCCTCGACCACAACGATCGCATCGTCCACCACGATGCCGATGGCGAGCACGATCGCCAGCAGCGAGACGGTGTTGGCGGAATAGCCGATGGCGTTCAGCACGATGAACGTGCCGATCAGGCTCACCGGAACCGCGATCGTGGGGATCAGCGTGGCGCGGAGGTTGCCAAGGAAGAGGTAGACGACCAGCACGACCAGGATGAAGGCCTCGACCAGCGTCTTCTGCACCTCGTGGATCGTCGCGGTGACGAAGGTCGTCGGGTCGTAGGTGACCTTCCAGGCGAGATCGTCGGGAAAATTGCGCGCCGAGTCGGCCATCACCTGCTTGACGCCGCCGAGCGCGGTCAGCGCATTGGCGCCCGGCGCCTGATACACCGCCATCAGCGCCGCGGGGGCGCCGTTCAGCCGCGTCGAGCGGTCGAGATTGGCCGCGCCCAGCTCCAGACGGGCAACGTCGCCGAGGCGCAGCACCGACCCGTCGGGGTTGGTGCGGATGACGATCTGTTCGAACTCGGCGACCGACGAAAGCCGCCCCTTGGTCTGGATGTTGAGCTGCAACTGCTGGTCGTTGGAGATCGGTCGCGCGCCGATCCGTCCCACTGCGGCCTGCACGTTCTGCGACTGGATCGCCTTGATGATATCGGCCGTGGTCAGGTTGAGGCCAGTCAGCCGGTCGGTGCGCACCCAGGCGCGCATCGCGTAGTCCTGCGGCCCGAACAGCGTTGCATCGCCGACACCGGGCGAACTCTTGATCTGATCGAGCAAGTTGATCGTCGCGTAGTTCGAGATGAACAGCTCGTCGTGCGTCTGCTTCGGCGAATAGAGCGCGATCACCCCGAGCAGCGCGGAGGACTGCTTCTTCACCGTCACGCCCTGCTTGCGCACGTCCTCCGGCAGCTTGGCCAACGCGACCTGAACGCGGTTGTTGACGTTGACCGTGTTGATGTCGGGGTCGGTGCCGAGCTCGAACGACACCTTCAGCGAGTAGCTGCCGTCGTTGCCGCTGACGCTCTTCATGTAGATCATCTTGTCGACGCCGACGACCTGGCTCTCGATCGGCTGCGCGATCGTCGACTCCACCACGGCGGCGGACGCGCCCGGATACGTCGTGGTGACCGACACCTGCGGCGGCACGATGTCGGGGTACTGGGCGATCGGGATCACCAGCAGCGACAGTAGGCCGGCGATCGTCGTGACGATGGCGATGACCGTCGCGAGTCGCGGCCGATCGATGAAGATGGCGGAGAACATGCGGTCAGGTCCCGCGGAGCGGCGGCGGTGCGGGGCTCGCGACGACCGGCGAACCCGGGCGAAGGCCTTCCATGCCCTGAACCACGACCTGCTCGCCGCCCTTCAGACCGTCGGTCACGATCGCATACGGACCTGACTCGCCGCCCAGCTTCACCCGTTGGACCGTCGCCTTGCCGTCCACGACCACGAAGACGTAGGTGCCCTGCTGATCGACGATCAACGCGGTCTGCGGTACAAGCACCTTCTCCTCGGGCTTGTCCGACTCGACCGATACCCGGACGAGCTGGCCGTCGATCAGCCTGCCCTTGGGATTGGGGAAGGTCGCGCGCACCAGCACCGTGTCGGTCGCGCGGTCCACCGTCACGTCAACGAAGTTGATCCGGCCCGTCTGGTCGTAGATCGAGCCATCCGAAAAGCTGATGCGAACGGCAAACTGCTGCCCCCGTTCGGCGCCCACCTTGCGATCCGCGTTCTCCTGCACGTGCAGGAACTCGCGCTGGCTGACCGGGAAGGTCACATACATCGGATCGCGGCTGACGATCACGGTCAGCGGACCACTGTCCGGTCCGACCACGTTGCCTTTAGTCAATTTGCTGCGGCCGACCTCGCCGGTGATCGGCGCGGTGATCTCGGTGTAGCCCAGGTTGACGTTGGCGGTCTTCAGGTTGGCATCGGCGATCACCACGTCCCCCTGGGCGCTTTTCTCATCGGCGATGCGCACGTCGAGCAGCGCCTTGGAGGCGGCGTCGGTCTTGGTCAGCTCCTGCGTGCGCGCCCGCTGCGCGGTGGCGTTGGCGAATTTGCCCTGCGCCTCGTAGAGCGCGCCCTGCGCCTGCTGCACCGCGGCCTGGAACGTGTCCGGCTCGATCCGGTAGAGAACATCGCCAGCCTTGACGATGTTGCCTTCCGTGAACAGGACGTTTTGCAGGAAGCCTGTCACGCGCGCGCGGATTTCCACCCGCTCCATAGCCTCCACGCGGCCGACGAATTCGGTCGCCTGGGTGATCGGCCGCAGCTCGGCCGGTAGAACGCCGACGGGGATGGCAGTGGGCTCCTGTGCCGCAATCCGGGGAGCCGTGGCGATGAGGCAGAGCAAGGCGATGGCATGTACTAGAGGACGCATCAGGTTACCTCGTCCGATTTCTTGGCGGCAGGCTGGCCCATGAGATATCGTCACACTAGCAGCTAATGCGGCGGTCTGTGGAGCGTGACGGATAGCCGCTCACCAATGATCGGCGGGGGCCTTTCTGGGTTGGTATGGTGTTCGACCCGTGCGGATACCGCAAGATCATGCGGGCGGTCTCGGCATCGTATTCGAAATACTCCCAGCCACGGCCGCTGCGGGCAGTGCAAGCTATCTCGGCGCATGGTCGGTCCGACCGCGTCGGGCGGTTCTGGTGCCGGGTCGAACTCTGCGGTTAAGCCTGTGTTAACGAGAAAACAACAGGATCGGTTCCTGGCCGAGGAGTGGAACCATGTGCCCTGTCGAGGGCGAGCCAACGATGGAGGAGATCGTCGGCGCGCTGCGCGAGACGCGACGGGGCGCGGGTTGGGCGCCGCCCTTCACCGTGGTCGGCGGCCATTCAGGCGATAAGCGGGCAGCTGGCACGGCCTCGCGCGGCGGCGGAGGCGCGGCGCCGGCTCATGGTGCAGCCGCCGGCGCTCGGAGTGGGATGGCTGGCTCGACCGATATCGCCGATCTGCGTGACGACGACATCGAGCGGCTGCTGGCCGAGAATGCGCGCCTCAACGAGCGCGTCTTGTTTTTGCTCAAGGTCATCGAGCGCGAGCAGGCGCAAAACTCCGTGCTCGCGGCCGAACCCGCCGGAATCGAGACGGATCGCGGTACGATCTTCCGCGACGTTCAGGCGGCCATCGAGACCGAGCTTCGCCCCGTCCTGCTCGTCATGCTGCGACTGATCGAGAAGCAGCACACAGACGCCACAGACGAAGACGCCCGCCGGGCCGGACGCGAGGCGCCACGCCCGACAGCGCCGAAGGCGGTGCCCCAAAAGACCGATGGGATCATCGATCTCGATGCGCAGCGCTTTTGATTTCGCCCACCATGTCGAATGCGCAGCGTGACAGCCGTCAAAGCCGCGCGCCGTCGCATCATCGAACGCCCGCGCCAATCCCTTGCCTATTCGCAATCAGGAGAAATGCCAATGGCCACCGCAGCCGCGTCGCAACAGGCCGTCAAAGGATTGGACCTTGGAACGAGTCGCATCGTCCTCGCCACCATGAACGGGCAGCACGTCAGTTTCACTCCCCAACTCAACGCCTTCGTCGACATCCCCTACAGCAAGATGACGGAGCAGATGCTGGCGCGCGAGAACATCCTGCACCAGGTCGAAGGCGCCCATATCTTCGCCTATGGCAACCGGTCCGACGAATTCGCCAAATACCTCAACGGCGACACGCGCCGGCCGATGCAGAGCGGCCTGCTGAACCCGGCCGAACCGAAGAATCTGGAGATGATCGAACTGCTGCTTGGGCGGCTGTGTGGGGAGGCCAGCGAGGGCGAGAAACTGTGCCTGAGCATACCGAGCGCGCCGCACGACCGCGACTCCGACCTCATATTCCACGAGCGGTCGGTACAAGGCATCATCGAGAAGCTTGGCTATCAGGCGCAGTCGGTCAATGAAGGGCTGGCGGTTGTCTACTCCGAGCTCAAGGACGCCAACTTCACCGGCGTCGGCATGAGCTTCGGCGGCGGCATGTGCAACATCTGCCTCGCTTATCTCGGCCTGCCCGTACTTTCCGTCGCGACGACCAGGGCCGGCGACTACATCGATCAGAGCGCAGCCTCGGTGACCGGCGAGACACCGACGACGGTTCGCCTGCACAAGGAGAACGCCGCCGAGAGTGGCTTTACGCTCAACGGCGCGTCGGGCGACGCAATCGATCGCGCGCTCGCTGTCTACTATGCCGACATCATCGAGACTGCGGTGGCGGCGCTGCAGACCGCAATGGCCGATTCGAAGAAGCTGCCTCGTTTCACGGCACCCATCCCGATCGTGTGCGCCGGCGGCACGACGTTGGCGGGCAACTTCCTAGCCAGGCTCAAATCGGTGATCGCCGCGACCGAGTTGCCGATCCGGATCAGCGAGGTATATCTCGCCAAGGATCCGTTGAACGCTACCGCCAAGGGCGCGCTGGTGGGCGCCATGCTCAATATGTGAGGGCCAGTCCATTTGTCGGCGACTCGGAGAGGCGTCATCATCGATAGCGATCCTGATCGTGAACTGGTGGTGCGTCATGAAGTCGATTCGCTCGAGATCCATCCCCAAGGCCGCGCAAGCGGTTTACGATACCGTGGTCGCGCTTACGGACGCATTCTGCCACGACCACCTGAACGACGAGTATCGCGATCTCGCGCGGGCGATGGCGGCGGCTCTGTGTCGCAAGCGCCCCAATCCTCTGGTCTCAGGGCAGCCGCGTACCTGGGCCTGCGGCATCATCCATGTGCTGGGCCAGCTCAATTTCCTGTCGGACAAGGCCACCCGGCCCTACATGACCATGGCGGAGGTGTGCGCTGCGTTCGGCGTGGGTCAGAGCACGGCGTCTGCCAAGGCCCGCGTCATCACGGATGCGCTGCACACGAACCGGATGGACCCGACCTGGATGTTGCGAAGCCTGGCCGACAGGAACCCGCTGGTGTGGATGGCCGAGGTCAATGGGCTGCTGGTCGACCTGCGCGACATGCCGCGGGAGGTCCAGGAAATCGCGTTCGCGAAAAACATGATCCCATATATCCCGGCAGACCAGGAGTAGGGTGGACCGCGTTCTGGTTGATAACGGCAAACGTTGTAATCGCCCGCGAGAACCACGCGCGTATTCGGCTCCGGCGGGCAGACGACGTCAGGCGCGGTCTTTTGCAGCCAGCGCAGCAAGATAGGCAGGCGGCCACTGACGGCGTTCGTGGCGGTCCGTCATGGGACGAAGAATGTCCGCGCGCTGCGCCGAGCGATGGTGTGGCTACATAGCTACATGCCGCTGCATAGCAAAAACAAATGGCCGCTTTGTACAGCACCGTGTGAAACAAATGCACCAGCTCCGCACCAGTCTCATGAGTCAACTACTATGGTGCGCCGCGCTCGCGGACCACGGCTTCGGTGCGGACGGGACGCCCTCGTCAACGGGACACGTTGGACGGCCGTAACGGCCCAGACATCCGTGACGACGTAGGTTTGCCGGCCGAATACGCCTCCATCGCGATCCGGCCGGCTGGCGGAGCCTGAAACCTATTCGGCAGCCAGGTTCGGAGTGAACTCCAGCGGCAGTCCCTTGTGACCGGTCAATCGCTCGCCTTCCTCGTACATCTCGAAGGCCCGTTTCTTCAACGCCGGAACGACCGAGGCGATCTTGTCCAGGTCCAGGTCGGCCGCGATTCCCGGGTAACCAGCGCGTTCGATCATTGCGCCGAGCTTTCGGTTCTCGATCTGCTCAAAGGTCCACTCCAGCGGATCGTCGATGACCGTCAGGTCCCAATTGATCCGATGGTTCTTGTTGCGCGGACCATAATGATAATGCGCGTTGTTCCAGAAACAGTCGAACGCCAGAAGCTCGGTTTCCTCGACGTATGCCTTGCCTTTCGATCCGCCCACGTCGCCAAGGACGTGGAGCGCGAGGCCACCGTCGCCGTTCCGCTGCCGCCGCATCTCGAGGCCGAACCGGATGTTGCCGGCCTCGAACATGTCCGTGCCTCGGTTGTGTTTGACCGTGTTCCGCTTGGATACGAACGTCTCCCTGGCGCAGGCCTCCACGTCGGGCAGGACGCGCCGTACCGTGGCAAGGTCGGCTGCCTCCGCGATTTCCTTGTATCCGGCCCGGTCCAGCATCTTCGGGAGTCTTTGGCCGAGGGTTCGGATGGTCCAGCCAATGGGATTGCCATCGATGATCGGGTCCATCCGGCAGTGCACGCCCATGCCGCCGCCGACCCGGCCAGCGGTCGTCAGTTCGGGATTTTCCGGGCCGTAGACGTAGCTTTTCTCGATGTCGAAGCAGTTGAAGCGCAGCAGCACGGTTTCCCGGCCGCCGACATCGGCCGTCACGTCGATGGACACACCTTGGTCCACGTGATCCTCGACGTTGCCGTCCCACAACTGGTGTCTGACGATGAACCTCAGGGGTTCCGCCGTGAACGATATCCCTTGCGAGTGTGGCATGTGTTGACGCTCCTTCCTGCGTGGCCGGTGAGAGTATACAAAAAATGAGCGGCGTGTGTAGGTCGCTGGTCCTTCGCCCCGCCGATCATCCGTGGCGCCTGCTCAGCGTGCCATGCCGGTTGCCCCGGCAGGCACGTCGTAGAACGCCAGCGTCATCGAGACACTGGAGTAGTGGCCCATCAAGGTGATCACGTCAGTGATGCCGACATGGTCGAGTGCCTTGACCGCGCGGTCGTAAAGGCCGCGCGGCACCCAGCGCGCATTGGCGAGCGCCATCGCCATCTCATAGACCACCTGCTCGCGTTCGTCTGCGAACGACGTCGGCACGCCCGCGATGATTGCCTCGACCTTATCGGCCGGCAGCCCGACCTCCTTGCCGCGCCGCTCGTGCGCGTTGGTCGGATACGCCGAATGGAATTTGCTGGTGATGACGCAGACGGCAATCTCGCGCTCGCGTTCGGTGAGCGAGTAACGGCCGGCGTGGAAATGCGCGCCGAACGGCCCCACGACTTTCGCCAGCTTCGGATTGTGGATCCAGATCTTGCCCGGGCCGGGAAGGCCGCCGCGGCTCTCCATCATGGAGCGATAGCCTTCCTGCTGCTCCGGCGTCATTTGCTCATAGGGGATCTCGGCATATCGACCAAATGTTGGCGTCTCGGGCATTCTTGGTCTCCTTCCCAGTATGTGCGGTCATGTGTTGGGGCTGAGTAGTGGACGGACCTCCTCAGCCAAGATGTGCAACTGTTCAAGCGCGAGGCTGTTCGGCATTCCGGGCCAGTGGATCGAGGCGACGAGGTGATTCACGCCGAGCCGATGGTTGAGTCGATTGAGTTGATCCGCGACTTCCTCCGGCGAGCCCAGCAGGAAGCGATCTTCCAGCAACTCATCGAACGCGTGATCGAAATCGTCGCCCTCGGGCATCACCTTGTCCTGACCCCAGGCGCGGTAGGCCTTGTATTTCTCCTCGAGGTATGGCTGTGCGAGGCGTATCGCCTCAGCGCGGGTCTTTGCCACGAAAACCTCCCGTCGCATCGGCAACTCGGCAGGAAATGGCCGCCCGAACTCGTCAAGGGCACGCCTGTACAGGTCCATCTGCCGTTCGATCGTGGCCAGGGTGTTGTGCGGGTTGATGTACCAGCAATCGCCGATGCGGGCCGCGCGCCGGATCGCGACATCGGCATTGGCGCCGATCCAGATCGGCGGTGTTGGTTTCTGCAACGGCTTCACGGGACAGGTTGCGCGGTCGAGTTCGAAATCCGAACCCTTCATGGTGACGAAGTCCTCGGTCCACAGGCGACGGATGGCCGCAAGGCATTCCTCGAAGCGGGCACCGAGCCTGCCACGCGGCACGCCGAACGCCTTGAACTCAACGTCGCGGTAGCCGATCCCCGCGCCGAACACGAGTTTGCCGCCACACAGCAGATCGAGCGTTGCCAGTTGCTCGGCCAGATCGAGCGGCTTGTGCAACGGCACCAGCACGAGGCCGCAGATGATCCGCAGCCTCGGCGCGATCGCGGCGCAATAGGAGAGAAACGGAATCTGCTGCACGGATTCAAACGGATGCGCACTGAAATGCGAGCCCTTGACGATGCCGTCGAAGCCGAGACGGTCGGCGCATCGTACCAATTCGAAATCGTCGTGCAGATGCTGAACCGTGTCGCCGGGCGGATGCTGGCCGCGAACAATCAGGCTGAGTTTCATCGTCTCCCCACCCCTATGACACCGGGCGCCAGAACGGCTTGCGGGCCCGCACCGGGTCAAGCAGCGACCAGTCGCCCTGTTCAAGCTCATGGCCCTTGGGAAAGGGCGGCCGCGCCTCCAGGCCGAGCGACAGCATCACGCGGTCGTCACGATAATAGCAAAGCAGCACCAGCCGGGCGAGCACCCCTACTGGGGAACCGCCCTCGGCGCGCAGCTTCACCGCCACCTCGTCGCGCCGCGCGGAGTCCAACACGGCGAAGGGACCGCCGGCCAGTGCGCGCAACTTGCCAAGCGCGGCACGCACGTCGTTGCGGTCGCGGCCGATGCTGTTCACGATGTCAGTGAAGATCGTGTCATCGTCGGCGCCGGGCACGTCGTACTTCGCGCTGGCGGGAATGATCACGGCCGCGAGGCAGCGCAGGTCGGCGATCTCGGCCTCGGTCAGAGTCTGGTCGTTCATCTCGGCCTCAATCGAATAGGGTTGCCAGGCGTTGCTTGATGCTGTCGGCGACATACAGCGCCAGTGCCTGGATTGTGCAGGTCGGGTTCACGCCGCCGGAGGTGACGAAGATGCTGCCGTCAACGATGAAGAGGTTCTTCACGTCATGGCTGCGTCCCCATGAATTTACCACCGAGCGTTCGGGGTCGTCGCCCATGCGGGCAGTGCCAAGCAAATGCCAACCGCCGTAAACGACGGGACGGATGGCGTTGACATGCCGCGCGGCGGCAGCAGCAAGAATCTCTTTGCCGCGGTCGATCGCGAAGTCGAGCATGCGGTTGGTGTTCTCGCCGATAGTGTAGTCGATCCTGGGCGCCGGGATGCCGTGGCGATCCTTTAGCACCGGATCGAGCGTCACCCGGTTGTGCTCCTCGGGCAGGTCCTCGGTGCAGATGCCGACCGACATGCGGTGGCCGACGAGGCTGCGGAACGCATCGTGATGGCCCTCGCCCCAGGGCAGCAGTCCGGTGGCCTCTGCGCTGACCGCCTCCGTGCCGATCCCAATGGTGCGGTTGAACTGGAAATTGTAGCCGCGCACAAAGCCACGGGAGCGATCGGTCTCGTAGAACTCCTGGCTCCACAGACAAAGCGGCGGGCCGCGATGCCCGTCCATCGGTTCGTCGACATAGCCATGGACTATCGCCCAGGGATGGAACATCAAATTCTTGCCCAGAAGTCCGCTGGAATTGGCCAGTCCGTTGGGGAAGCGCGCGGAGGCGGAGTTCAGCAGCAGCCGCGGCGTGCCGACTCCGTTGCATGCGAGGATGACGACCTCTGCTGGTTGGAACTGCTCCACACCGTCGATGTCATAATATACCACACCGGTCGCCATGCCGTCCTCGCCAGTGGTGATCTCGCGGACGCGGCAGTTGGTCCGGAGCTCGACGCCGGCGCGGATGGCATGTGGCCAATAGGTGATGTCGGTGCTCGCCTTCGCCCCCTGGGCGCAGGCCGGCGTGCAGTGGCCGAGATTGATGCAGGGCGCGCGGCCATCATATTCAGTGGTCGCGATCGCGCTGTCGGACGGCCACCAGTGCCAGCCGAGCTTGTTCATCGTCTGCGCGATTTTGGCGCCTGACTTGCCCAGCGGCAGTGGGGGCATCGGTGGCTCGTGCGCCGGGTAGGCGGGATCGCCCGCAAGGCCCGAGACGCCCGTCATGCGATCGTTCTCAGCGAAAAACGGCTCCAGTGTCGCGTAGTCCACCGGCCAGTCGTCGGCCACGCCGTCCAGCGTGCGGACGCGGAAATCGGAGGGGTGCAAGCGCGGATAATGCGCAGTGTACATCACAGTCGAGCCGCCGACCGCGTTGAAGTTCACGACCTTGATGGGTGAGTTCTTGTCGTTGATCGGATAGTCGCTCGGTCGCTTGCGGATGTTTGGGCTCGTTGCGTAATCGCTGAAGACGCGTGCTTCGTAGTCCCGCCCGTTGGACGGATAGTCGGTCTGCTTCATCCAGTCGCCCTGCTCCAGGCAGAGGATCTTCATCCGTGTCTCGGCGAGGCTCCAGGCGACCGCGGCGCCGGAAGCGCCGGAGCCAATGATGAGAATGTCAACCTTGTCGTGCATGCCGTGTCCCCTCAGCCGCGTGCGACAAGGAACTGCCGATTGACGCAGTTCTCCAGGCGCCCGTCGCGCAGGTAACGCGCTGCCGTGCGCGAGGCGAAGGCGCGATTGTCGCGCATGCTCTCCGGCGTGTAGAAGGCCGAGTGCGGCGTCAGCACCAGGCGGTGGCGGATCCATTCCTCGTTGTGCTGCCAGGCGGCGATCAGGCGCGCCTGCGGATTGGCCGGCTCCTGCGGCAGCACGTCGAGCCCTGCGGCCAGCACGGTGCCATCCTTCATGGCGTCGTACAACGCGTCGATATCGACGATCGGCCCACGGGCGGTGTTGATCAGGATCATCCCGCGCTTGGCGGCGGCGAAGGCGTCCGCCCCGATCAGGTTGCGCGTCTCTTCCGTGAGTGGCGCGTGGATGCTGACGAAATCGCATTGGCCCATGAGTTCGGCCAGCGTGTCGACGCGGCGGACGCCAATCGCGAACTGATAGCCGTTCGGCTGGAATGGGTCGTAGAAGACGACATCCATGTCGAACGCCTTGGCCCGGCGGGCGGCGGCGGTGCCGATGCGGCCCATGCCGACGACGCCGAAGGTGCAGACCGAAAGCCGCCGCCCGAACGGGTTGTGGGCGGGGCGCCAGTTGCCGCGCAGGTCGGCGTGCAGCTCAGCGTCGTGGTAGGCGATACTCTTGGCCAGCGTCATCATCAGGGCGATGGCGTGGTCGGCGACCTCGCGCGTGCCGTAGTCGGGCGTGTTGCAGACGGGGATGCCCAGCTTGCCGAAGCGCTCGATATCGACATCGTCGTAGCCAACCCCGTACTTCACGAAAATCCGGCACTGACGCAGCTTGTCGATGTATTGGGGTGGGCACGAGCCGACGATGGCGTCGGCGTTGGCCCATTGTTCGTCAGTCACTTCCGCGGCGCTGGCGCAGAAATCGGTTTCGAAGCCTGGGCCGACCGCATCACGGGCGATCTGGTGGAATTCGGCCGGAAGGTTGGGCCAGAGAATGCGCATTGCCATCCTGTCGTACCTCGCTGCTTGCTGTTGCGCCGCATCGTGCCACCGGTCGGCGACAAGGAGTAGCCACATGAACATCCGTGCGACCCGCCTGGCCAACGGCCCGATCATCGGGCCGGAACTGCATCCCAGCATCGGCGTGAACATCCAGGGCCCATCGCTGATCCGCGTACCTGACTGGATCGGCGACCGCCTCGGCGCCTACTACCTGTATTTCGCGGACCACAAAGGCAGCTACATCCGCCTCGCCTATGCGGATCACCTCACAGGTCCCTGGCATGTGCACCCACCAGGCAGCCTGCACCTGGCGCAGTCGGGGTTCCTCACAGCCCCGCCGGTCGTCTCCCCCGGCGAGCTCGCGCGTTTTGAGGCGCAGTATCGTGCCCGCGGCATGGCGATCTCGCACGACGTCCTCTCGGAAATCACCACGCCGCACATCGCCTCCCCGGACGTGCATGTTGATGCGGAACGCCGCCGGATCGTGATGTACTTCCACGGCCTGGACGGTGTCGGCCATCAGGTTTCGCGCGTGGCGATTTCGCAGAACGGCATCGACTTCACGGCCTGGCCCGAGGTGATTGGACGCTCCTATATGCGCATCTTTCAGCACGACGGCATGACCTACGCGCTTACCATGCCCGGCACCCTGTCGCGCTCGGCGGATGGGCTAAGCGGGTTCGAGACGGGACCGACGCTGTTCAATCCCAACATGCGCCACGCCGCCGTGCTCAAGCGCGAAGGCGCACTCTGGGTGTTCTGGACCCAGGTCGGTGATGCGCCCGAACGCATCCTGCTCAGCCGCGTCGCGCTCGACGGCGACTGGCACAGTTGGCGCGACGAACTACCCGTCGAGGTGATGCGTCCTGAACATCCCTGGGAGGGTGCGGGCGCCCGCAACCTGCCCTCGCTCCGCAGCACAGCCTATGGCGTGGTGAACCAATTCCGCGATCCGGCGATCTACGAGGAATCGGGCGTGACCTATCTGCTCTATGCTGTCGGCGGCGAAAGCGGCATCGCCATCGCACAGGTGGATTTCACGCCCACTGTAGGTTGACGAAGTGCTCATCGTCGGCGGTTCACCCCATCGCCAACCGCGGTGTGGCATGTCGGGGCAGTGCAGTTAACTACGCAGGTCATTCAACCGAAGTGGTGCCCTAGCGCCCTTCGTCCATTCCGGGTGGCGCGATGTTTGTTTGGTCCGAGGCAAGGGGCTTCGAGCTATCGCTATGTTCGGCGTTGATGACGACGCGAAGGGTGGGTTCCGGCGGGTTGAGATACTGACAGGACCTTGTGGCCGTCGGCGCCGGTACGCACCGCCGTGCCATCTGCCAACGCGATCTCGATCCGGCCCGACGATTGGGCAGTCGGGGTGGCCAGCAGTTGCGCAACCGGCGACGACGCTTCGATGGCTGCTTCCTGACTCACGCGGTCCACCGTCCGCACCGCCTTCACCTCGACGCGGGCAAACCGCTCCGCAGTACGCGTCACGGCTTCCGGCTGCGCCGCCAGCAATGCGTGCCGCCATGTATAGAGCTGCCCGCCGCTGATGCCGTATTGCCGTGCTACCTCTGTCGGCGATGCCCCGGGCGCCAGGCTCTGCGCCGCAGTCGTCTGCTTCTGTTCAACCGTCCAGCGGCGATGTCGCTCACCACGTGTAATCAACTCAATGCGTGGATTACGAGCACTTTTATGACTGCTCGTATGAGTGCTCTCAGGCGCCGCAGGCACCTCGCCGGTGATCGCGTCCAGCTCCATCAGCCAAGCGCACCGCACTTCCACCCGAGGACGCCATGCGGGGCAGGCGTAACGCTATCGTATTGACCTGGCTGGGCAATGGTTTTCCGCGCACGCTCAAACATCGTGCACCCAATCCATCAGAAATCTGGGCTTTTGATTACAAACAGGACCTTCGACGATCCGCGATTTGCTCATCTTCAGCGACTATCGGCATCGATCGGTCGATTCCTGACGTTCTCACCTGATCAGTTTCGATTTGCGTCGCCAGCAAAAATATGGCGCGAGCTGCCGCCGCGCCCTCGCGCCGCGCTAGCTTGGTTCGGGCATCCAGGCGCTGGATGCGAAGCTTGATCGCGCGCCAGCTCGATTTCGGCAGGTCGCGTTCAGCGCAGCTTGTGTGAATCAGCTCAATAAGCGACCGAATGCTCGGGCGCTCGGGCTGGAGATAATAGCTTCGCAGGTGCGCATCGATCAGCTCTTCGACTCTGGGATCGATCTGGCTGACCCCTTGGGGACGCCCCCGGCGCCTCGGCAGCAAGGTCGTGGCACGTCGATCGACTTCGAAGGGGATCCGCCAGCGAAATACTGTAGCGCGGTCTACCCCCAGCATACGAGCCGTTTCGGCCAGCGATAAGCGAACGTTGGCTGGTGCATCAGCGAATGTCCGAGAGACTACGTCCGCTCTTCGGCGTGCTTCGGCCCAAGCCGTGTCGCCTCCAACGGACCATTCCATGCCACCGGTTGCACAATGAATGCCCCGACCCCTTTGTTGCACATAAGGGTCTAGACTATCCCCGCGATGTAGCAGATTGACCACGCTCAATCCGCAAGCGGATCGGGGCGCAGCTGAAACTCGACAACCAGCGGGCTCGATCGGGTTTCGGGCGTCGCGCCTGGAGCACCTGGCGCCGGCGCGTCGATTCCCTCGATGTGAAAAGGCGTGCGGTTGCCCGACGTAGCCCAAAGTTCGCGGCCCTTCCAACCAGCGTTCGGGTCATCGATGCGCCCCTCTAGACCCTTTGCAAAAAACCCCATCGGATAGGGCACCCGCAGCTCGATGATTTGGTTCCCGACGAGCGCATGCAGTGAATCCGATTGGTTGCCGGTCGCGATCGGCACATTGGCGCCGAGCCCCAGAATGTTGTGCTGGTCCACCCAGACGAAATACGGATTCTCTTCGGCCCCGGGGTCGCCTTGGAAACCAGGACCGGGAATGGCATAGAACGAAAAACCCTCGGGGCATTTCTCGCCCTTCTCGGCACCGGGACCATTCAGCGGACCCTTGCACTTCCGCCGATCGAAACTGGCGATGTGGCCGCTGTCGAGCGGCAGCCAAGCGACGCCCTCTCGGTCGACATCCATCCCGCGGATGCCGAAGCCGGGCAACGGGATCCTATAGAGCTCGGTCAAGGCGGTTTCGGACGGGTTTGGGCCCGGTGCGACCCGCATGATATAGCCGGGATGGGCTAGGCTCGATCCCCAGATCGCGCCATCGGCCGGCGAATAGGAGATCGCGTACATCCCGTAGGCAATGCGGGTATCCTTGGCCGGGTCGATCGGTTGGCCCGGCTCATTCCATTCTGCGGTTCGCTTCCAGTCGCCGACGGTGTCAACGATAAACGGCGTCCAACCCTGAGACTTGACGGGGTCGTGCGTCTGCCAGAACAGCTTGGTGTTGATCCAGCCGACGACCGCTGCCTGCGGTACCGGCGCACCGCCGAGCCCCGTATTGTTGCTGAGCCACAGCGTGTTGTCGGCATCCTCAGCGAAGTTCAGGTGATGCGTGCCAAAGCAGGTGTCGATCATCGTGAACTGCTTGGTCTTCGGATCGAAGACTGTGACCTGACGCGAGTTCTGGAAGAACCCGTCATGCGGCACGTCGAGCGGATAGAGTTGAGCCGAGCGAAGCAGCGAGCCCTTCTTGCAATAATCCGGGACATCCTTCGGTGACCGGTTCTGCGCGGCGTAGTAGACGCGGCCGTCCTGGTCCATCGCCGAGGTGTGCGCGTTGACCTTGCTGTCCCAGGTCTGCTCCATGCCCCAATAAGCCGATGCGACGACGACCTCATTGGCGAGTGCTGAACTCGGCGTGCCATCGCGCACCGGCGGCTGGATCGTGGTTTTGGTGTTTTTCACCGGGTCAAGCACCGGCTGCAGGCTGGTACTGAGCTCGGTGTCGCCGTAGATCGGGCCATACGCGTTGATGGTCGGGTTGCGCCGGTCGGTCGTCGTCAGATCATGCAGATAGTGCTTTGGGTCGAGCCAGTCGCGCACCGTGATCACGAGGTTGCGCTCGATCCCGACCGGTCGTGGCGGGCTGCGACCTGGCAGCGCTCCGGCCTTGACGCGATCGGTCCAATCCGCGAGCGCGGCGAGGTGACCGCCATCGGGCGTCATGACCTGGGTGATGAAGTTGAGCATGTCGTGCCCGGCGGGGCCGGCGGACAGCCGCTGCGACCAGGCATCGCGCGACGAGTCGAATTCACCGAGCGCGGCCGGAATGTTCCGCGTCGCATAGTTGCCGATCTGGTGGCAATTGCCGCAGCCGTTGGTCTTGACGAAGTTGAGCCACTGCTCCTGGGTCTTGAAGTTTTCCGGGATGCCGTTGCCCTTGTCGCCGGTTCCGGGGAAGCGGCTCTTGTCCGGCACGCGGATCATCGAGGCCCAGTAGATGGCCGGATAGTACTGCGCTGCCGCGGCCAGGCTCGGCGCAACCATGGCGGTCAAATTGAGCGGCTTCCCAAGCTGCGCCGGCACCTTCTCGGAATCCACCAGGCCATAGCCACGTACCCACACCCGGTAGCTGGCTTTTGGCAGGTCGGGGATGACGTAGCGGCCTCGCTCGTCGGTGACGACGATCTTGGCGAAGCGGGTGCCGAGATCACGGGTCTCGGCAATGATCCAGACCCCGGCCTCCGGGCCAAACCGGCTGGTGACGGTCCCGCCGATCGACTTGTCGTCAATCGTGACCGTCGTTGGGTCGCTTGCTTTAGGCTCGGTCGGCTGCTGAGCGCGCGGCGCACCGGGGGCAAAGAGAAATGCGGTGACGGCAACAATCGACAGCGCAATCTTGCGGCGGCAGACCACGTTCCCTCCCCGGCGGCACTCGCCTGATTGTTACCCGACAGCATATCCCAGCAATCAGACAGCGGAAACCGCGAATATTGCCCCTGGAACCCGTTCAGCGGTTGGTCGAGGGAGGTCTTGGGAGCGCTTCCGTCACCGGCCCGGTATAGCCAGTTGTCACACCACGACATCGCGCGCCTTCAGGGTTGCGCGTGGCGTGGTCACGGTGAAGTCACCCCCCCGAATGTTCGCCGGCTGGGCCGTCCTGTGGCCATTGCCTACGTGGAATCGGGTGTGATCATTGTCCTTGGCAGCCATTGGTTCCTTGATCGCCTTATGCTGTTGGTGTGAGCGCCGAGGCCAGGCCGAGACCAAAAATGCTAGGAGATTGCCCGCCTGAGGTCGCGAGCGATGTGAGTGTTCCTCGAAGAGCATTCCTTGGGCTCGTGGCCGCGTCTGGCCCCCTGGCGTCTCGCGTGTGGGCACAGCCTGTCAGCCTGCTCGGGGCGTACGATGTCAGACAGTTCGGTGCCACTGGAGACGGCAAGACTCTCGATACACCGACCGTGAACCGGGCCATCGCGGCTGCCGCCGCGAGCAAGAACACCGTGGCCGGCATCGGCAAACGGGGACGAACAACTCATGCCAAATCCTGAGCCGCCATCCGTTCTATAGCGTGACCCCTACCTGGGACTGCTGGTGCGCCCAGGGTGCGATGTGTATGGTCCGCTGTGAGGACCGGATGGCGCAAATGCTACAGGAACTGCCAGCAGACACGCGGGTGGCCAGCAGGTCACATCGACACCAAACGGACGCTCGACGATACAGCGGCCTGTGCTATAGCCCTCCCAGATAGTGTGCAATCGCATCGATATCGCTGTCCGTGAACGTCTTCAGCAGTGCCGCCATCCAAGGATTGTTGCCGCGGGTCCCGTCGTGGAAGTCGCGCATGGTCTTACGTAGATAATCGATACTCTGCCCGGCCAGGCGGGGGTTCGCGCTGTCGCCCAGAAAGCCGCTGAGATGACATGCCGTGCACTGCCCCGACCCGGCAACCGCCGCGGCGTGCGCCACGAGATCAGCCGCCGCCCTTGGCTGCTCAAGGTCGGGCCACGACTTATTCTCGAAATATTCCCCAAGTGCCAGCATGTCGCTGCCACTCAGCGTCGCGATGGTCGGTGCCATCGCGTCATTCTTCCTGGCACCACTCTGGAAGTCACGCAGATTGAGAAAGATGTAGCCGGCGTGCTGACCCCAGATGATCGGAATCTCCTTGCTGACTGGAACGCCGTTGCCACCATGACAGGCGCTGCACACGGCAGCCTTGTCCGCAATCGTATTCGTGGCAGCCGTCTGAGCGATTGCCGGTGTGGCAGCGGCACAGGCAATCACCACGCTGGCTATCAGCGGACCGATCCGATCTATCGACGACATATCCTATCCGATGCAGTCCGAGCCGCGACCGACAGGCGCTCGCAAAATCCTGTCGGCTGCCATTGTACCTGAGTTCGGTCAGTTCAGCGTGAAGGCGATGATCGCGTTGCCACGCTTGTAATCGAGTTGCGTGTTGCCGCCGGCGGCCACCACGACATACTGCCTGCCATCAACGGTATAGGACGACGGCGGTGCGTTGACGCCGGCGCCAGCCTGGAAACGCCATAGTTCAGAGCCCGTCCCCGCATCATACGCCTTGAACAGACCATTGCCCTCTCCGGTAAAGACGAGGCCACCGGCGGTTGCCAGAATCCCGCCGATCATCGGCTGCTCGGTCTTCACCTGCCAGGCGATCCGGCCGGTGTTGTAATCCACCGCAGTCACACTGCCCCACTGCTCGGCGCCGGCGATCACCTTGAATGCACCGCCGAGCCACAGTTTGCCGTTCGGATAGGCCGCAGGGGTCACGGTATAGGTCATCGGCTGATGCAGGTTGATCGCATAGGTCAGCCCGAGCCCGGGGTTGATCGCCATCGGCGACCACTCGACTCCGCCATTGGCGCCAGGCAGCATGACCGCCCCCTGCGCGGTGGGCAGCGTCCACATGTTCTGCTGCGGCACCATCGCCTCGGAGTAGCGGATCAGGCTGCAATCATCGGCCTTGTTGACATAGACGTGCCCGGTCTTTCCGGCGTGCAGCACGCCATCGACCATCGTCCCGCCGCTGTCGCGCACCCGCACCAGCACGGTCGGGCTGACCGCGTCGAGGTCCCAGATGTCATGCGCGACGTACTGGAAATGACAAACATACTTTCCGCTGTCGAGATCCACTGAAACGAGCGAGTCGGTGTAGAGGTTGTCGCCGGGACGAACCGCGCCGTCGAGGTCGGGTGAGGGATTGCCGACGACGAAGTAGATCCGGTGACGGGCGCGATCAACCGTGGGATTCTGCCACACGCCACCGCCGAGCTTCTTGTAGGGATCGCCATCCTTGGCGAGTGCAGCCTTCTCGGCCGCGATATCGCGGTGCATGTCACGCCCGGTGGCGTCCGTCGTCGCCCAGACGCCGGACGAATTCTCTGGCACCGTATCGAAATTCCAGATCTGCTTGCCGGTTGCGGCATCATAGGCTCGCACGAAACCGCGGATGCCGTACTCGCCGCCATTGGTCCCGATCAGGATCTTGCCGTCCACCGCGGTCGGCGCCATCGTTTCGCTATAGCCGAGGGTTGGGTCGGCGATCTGGGTTTCCCAAGCCACCTTGCCGGTCTTGGCGTCGAGTGCGACCAGCTTGGAATCGAGCGTCGCCAGATACACCTTGTCCCCAAGCACGGTGACGCCGCGGTTGTTCGGACCGCAGCAATAGATGGTCAGCGGACCCAGCTTCTGCGCGTAGTACCAGATCTGCTCGCCGGTGCGTGCGTTCAGCGCATAGACATGATCGAACGACGTGGTGACGTACATGATGCCATTCACCACGATCGGCGACGTCTCCATCGACTCCTTAACATCGGTCTGGAAGATCCAGGCCGGACGCAGGCGCGAGACGTTGCCGGCATTGATCTGCCCGTTCGGATAGTAGCGGGTCTGCGCGTAGTTGCCGTTGGTCATCAGGAAGTTGTTGCCGTCGGTGTCGGCGCGGTTCAGCAGGTCCTGAGTAACTAGCGACAGGTCGCCGTAGCGCGGCGCCACTGGGGTTTCCTGTGCCCATGCCGGGGACGAGGCGGCAAGCGCTGCCGCACCGACGGTTACGGCGTATCTGACGGACCGATTCATGGCTTTCCCCCACAATTTTCTTTGCCCGGCGGCGGATAACATTGTTCAGCCGAGCGGAACGACCCTACGCGGCCGATTTGGCAAATGCAAAGGGGTCCGCGAAGGGAAGCTTCCGCGACAATGGGCACCGTTCGATGGCGGTAGGGGTTGCTGTTGTGTCATGGAATGTCGGGAAAGCACTGAAGAAGCGCTCTTACGCGGCCCGGAGGGCCGTGCAGTCCGAGTGGCTGCCATCAGTGGTTCGACACCGGGGTGTCCCGTTGGAACCCATCCGCCCGCGGCTCACTTGACGAGCGGTTGCCCTCCATCCGCACGGCGCAGAGGATGGCCCGGGTTTTGTACCATTCAAGGGGAGGCATCCGGCTATGCAGGCATCGCCAAAGATCGCGGTCATCACGGGGGCCGGGAGCGGCATCGGGCGGGCAACCGCGCTTGCGTTGTACGCGGACGGGTTCTCGGTGGTGCTTGCCGGACGCCGCCACAAAATGCTGGAAGAGACCGCCGCGCTCGCCAAGGCGACGCCGCCCCGGATGCTTGTGGTGCCAACGGACGTCACCGACCCGGCCGCCATCGCGTCATTGTTCGACACGGTCAAGGCGACGTACGGCCGGATCGATCTTCTGTTCAACAATGCGGGCATCAGTACTCGCAACATCCCGATCGAAGATCTGTCCCTTGAGCAATGGTCGAATGTCGTCGCGGTAAACCTGACTGGCTCGTTCCTCTGCGCGCAGCACGCGTTCCGCATGATGAAGGGCCAGCAACCGCGTGGCGGGCGCATCATCGACAACGGGTCGGTCTCGGCTCATGTGCCCCGCCGGAACTCAACTCCCTACGCCGCGACCAAGCACGCACTGACCGGGCTGACCCGGTCATTGTCGCTCGATGGGCGCGAATTCGACATCGCCTGCGGCCAAATCGACATCGGCAATGCCGCGACCACGCGCAACGAAGACACGGCACGTGGTCGTCTGCAGGCCAGCGGCAAGGTCGAGGCGGAAGCGCGCATCGATGTGAACGATGTGGCACGCGGGGTCGCCTATATGGCCAGCCTGTCGCTCAAAGCCAATGTCCAGTTCATGACCGTGATGGCGACGAAGATGCCGTATATCGGCCGTGGCTGACGACTGTAAAATCTTCGAGATGGTTGCGCGGGCACGCAACCACTTATGTCGGACTCGCTTCCAGGGCGCGGCGAGAGACAGAAGTGGCCGGCTTCGTCGAGACAATGTGTCGCCCGCGATAAGCGGAGCCTCTGCCGGTTGATATGGCCTGGTCCATCGACCGGCTCGGCAGGAGTGTCCTTCACGTCGCTACCGCAATGGCGGAAATGGATGCCGCAGGCGTGACGCTCTATTCAGACCAGCAGGCGATCGCCAGTACCGGCCGATTCGGCAAGGCAATGATCCGGATGGCATACGTCTTCGGGGAACTAGACCGCGAGATGATCCGGGCACGTGTGGTGGCCGGACTGAATCGTGTCCGCGAACAGGGGGTAAAAAGCTCTTTCGCCCCTCTGTCGGAAGGTAGGTTGAGGAAGCGATCCGCCGGCAACTTGGTGCCGGTCATGGCAGCCTCAAGGAGGCCAGCATAGTCGGATATGGCGGTGGCACCGTCCAGAGAGTCAAACTGGAGATGGAATTGCGCTTGGAGGAAGCGGCGTGATCGGCGCCGTAAGCCGAACGCAGCGACCATCGACCCACGCACTTCGGTGAACGTTCCGAAGACTGTCTGCAAACTTGTCAATATGGTTTCGCTCACCTTCGCTGGCATCATGGGTCATTTCGCAGCGGCGGAACCCAGCGCTCTTCGCGAATCACCACAGTCGGGACGGTGGCCCACCGCACGGCCATCGGACCGTTCGGGCGCCCGCGCTCCACGACCGTGTGGGGACCATTGGCCGGCTCGGTTGAGAAGCATCCAGCGACCGGTCAACAAATGTATCGCCGACCAAGGTTCAGGCTCCGTAATCCTCGACGGTCCGTCAGGTTGATGCGTTGAGACAGGGTTTCATATTCCGCACTTGCCTGCCATCCTGAATCACTTGGCGCGGTTGGATGCCGACTCAGGCGGAACCGTCTCACGACATCGGGCGGCCGGGCCAGGTCAAAAACGCGGAGGATAGATTGCTATGTCAACGCCATTGCATCGTATGCTTCTGGGATTCCTCGCAGCCGTAATTTCCGTACTAACCTTCCATCAGGGCATGTGGGCGTTGCTGCATCTCGCCGGCCAAATGCCGCCCCCTTATCCGACAAGGGGTGTTCCGCCATTTGGAGTGCCGCTGATCATCGACCTGTGCTTCTGGGGTGGCGTCTGGGGGGCCGTCTTCGGATTGGTTCTGCCGAAGCTGTCAGAGCGGTATCCAATGTGGGTACGCGGGCTTGGACTGGGGATTGCGGCGGCCCTGGTTGGCCTGTTCATCGTCCCGCTTATCAAGGGTTTGCCAGTAGCGGGTGGTTGGTCAGCTATGGCGTTTGTGCGCTCATTCCTGATCAACGGGTGCTGGGGAATTGGCGTAGGTCTGCTGTTGCCGCTCCTGATGCGGCGGACCCAATCAATGGCGGCCTGACCTTGTTCTGCACGACGGTCGGCTTCGTCGCCTCGATCAATGCACTCCCGAACGTCCACCATCAATGGTGCGTCCTGAGGCATTTTGGGCCAGATTGCGCCTGGAACCACGATAGACTTGGGGCACGCGCGGATCGCCTGGGACCTGCTGCGAATCTTGGCCGGCCTGGATAGCCGTGGCGCGGATTTGATCGGCTGTTCGTCAGGGACTGACGTGACCCCTGAATTTCTCCGGCGGCCTTGTTCCCCATTGTGAGCGGAGCCCTTCCTCCGCCGGGACGAGGTTTCCGCCGTTCTGCACGTTCAGTCGATCGGTGTCGGCCCAGTGCTCGTGGACGCGGCCCCAGGGATCGGCCCAATAGTCATAGACCTGACTTCCGAGCAGGTGGCGACCGATACCCCACATATGCTCGTACTTGCTCACGCCGGTCAGATATTCGTGGCCGATAAACACGTCGTCGATGTCCTGCACCTCGAATGAAAAGTGATTGAGGCCGGCACGTTCATTCTTCATGCAAAAGAACGCATGGTGATCAACATAATCGTCGCCGGCATCGATCCGGCTGAACTGACCAATGATGTTCTCCTTGTCCCCGGCGTACACATCGTCCGAGCAGACCAAACCCAGAGTTTCGCGGAACCAACGAACGGTCTCCTGATTCTTCGGGGAGCCCATGACGGCGTGGCCGATCCGCTTCACACTGGACGGGCCAGCGGCGAAGCGAATGACCTCGCCGGCACGGTTCAGCGGCTCGACACCAGAGTTGATCGGCTGGCGCACAACCTGGATTGGTTGCACAGACTCTATCCCATGCACGATCTCGATCGTGTAGCCGTTTGGTTCCGTCAGGCGGACCCGCTTGCCGCTACCGGGCTCATCGATCTCCTCGATCCCCGAAGCGCCAGGAAGTTTCGCGATGACCTTGAGTTCATCCTCGTTGCCCACCGTCCACGCGAAGCCAATAAACCTGGGATCGCCCTTCTCGGTGACATGGATATGATGCGCCGCATCTGTTCCGCGCATATAGAGCGCTGTCGGTGTCCGAGCGGCGCGCACCATGCCGAATGCGGTCAGAAATTCCTCCTGCGCATCCAGGTCCGGAGACCGGAGCCGGGCGTATGCCAGGTCGCGCACCTTGATCACTGCCATGAACCCACTCCCATGATGATCCGGCATTTGTCGTCAGGTCGGCATCTCGGCTGAACGTGGCCAGTTTTCCGTGCTTCCGCAAGGTATGGTTCGGCGCGATTGGCGCGATACGGTTCGAGACGCCTATTGGTCACTCCGCGAACTGGCGAATGCCCTGATAACAACCATGCAATAGGAACACCCTCAATTCACCCATAGCAGCCAGGGCAGTCCCACGCCGAGGAACACGATCAGACTGACGGCGCCGAAGATCGTCCCCAGCCGCCAGAAGTCCTTTGCCGGCAAATACCCGCTACCGGCGTAGATCGGCCCTGGCCCGGTGGCATACGGGGTAATGATCCCCATCAGCCCAAGTGTCATGCTCAGTGCCAGGGCGGCCGCGGTCACATTCATGCCCGGGATCGCTACTGCGACCGCCAGCATGGTCGGCAGCAGTGCCGTCGTGTGCGCCGTCAGGCTCGCGAACAGGTAGTGCAGCAGGAAGAAGGCCGTCACAAGCGCAACAAGCGCCGGCACGACAGGCAAGTGGGCGAGCTGGCCGCTCAGCAGCCCCGCGAGCCATTTCACCATACCGACCTGGGCCAACCCACTGGCGAGCGTCACCAGGGTGCCAAACCAGATCAGCGTGTTCCAGGCGGGCTTGTTGGCCAGCAGGTCGTCCCAGCTCACGGTGCGGGTCAGCACCAGGCCGGACACGACGACAAGCGCCGCCGTGGTGGCGTCCACCACGCTGCCGCCGAACACCCACATGCCCAGCGCGCACAGTACCAGCACTGCCAGCACGATTTCGCGTCGCGACAACGGGCCGAGATTGTGCAGCTCCTGGCGCGCCCAGACCGGCACCTCGGGGCTCAGTTTCAGCTCCGGCGGATATACCTTGTAGGCGAGCCAGGGCGTGCCGAGCAGCAAGATAACGCCGACCGGCAGGAAGCCCCAGAACCAGCCGCCCCAGGTGATCTGGACGTGCAGCGTCTTGCGGATCAGTTCGATCGCCAGCAGGTTCGGCGCCACGCCGGTGAGGAACATCGAGCTGGTGACGCAGGTCGTTGCAAGGGCGGTCCACATCAGGTAGCCGGCGATCCGCCGCGACGATGGGTCATTGGGCAGCGAACCGTACAGCCCCGGCAGATGCTTGATCACCGGAAACACCGTGCCGCCGCTGCGCGCGGTGTTCGATGGGGTGAACGGCGCCAGGGTCGCATCGGCGAACGCCACGGCGTAGCCGAGTGACAGGGTGCGTCCGCCGAGCCACGCCACCAGCAGCAGCGAAATGCGCTTGCCCAGCCCGGTCTTCTCGTATCCGAGCGAAAAGATGAACGCGGCGAAGATCAGCCAGACGGTGGAGTTGGCAAAGCCGGACAGCGCCCAGCTCACCGCCGCGCCGGTCGGATTGAAGTCCGCGCGCGCGAGTTGGGCCGGATCGAACAGGACGAAGCGGGCAAGTGCCGCGGCGGTGGCCACGCCGACCAAGCCGACGGCCGCGGCGGGTATCGGCTCGACGATCAGGCCGGTGATCACCGCGGCGAAGATTGCGAAGAAATACCAGGCATGCTGCGGCAGGCCCTCCGGCACGGGCGACAGCGCGATCGCCGCGCCGACCAGCAGCGGCAGCAGCATCGTGAGGCTGCGCAAGACCGAGGGTCGGCGGACAGGGGCGGTCCGGAGCCCCGGCGGGGCGGCTTGTGTGGTGCTCATGGCGATCTCCTTGCCGGCGCCATGTGCACCGACAATGGGGAAAATAGACCGGACGGGAGGCGTCCGCCTTGATCCGGATCAATCGCAGACGTGGCGCTACCTCCACCACGCGGTGCTCCGGACGGATCCGCTGGACGGCGGTTCGCGGCGGGGCGCACCGGGCGCTCAAAACCGCTGGGGGCGGTACGGCTAACAGCGTTGATTTGCTGCGAGTGACGAAGGAAGTCCTCCGCGCATCACGCACGGTGCTGCGGAGCGGCACGGACCTTCTGTCGCAGACTGCAATTGATCCCCGATAATGTGCAAAACGCACCGCAACGCAAAACCGACTTTATCGGGTTCCGCGCTATTTGGGGTGGGTAGAAACGTCGTCACGCGGGTAGCCGCAGGTCGGGCTTGCCGGCCAGCCGATAGATGATGGCCTTGAGGTTGCGGGCTGAGCGGTAGCGGCCTGCGCCATGCTATTGATGCCCTCGATCAGGCCGTTGGCGATCCCTCGGGTCAAGCACCCGGGGGCAGCCCCGCTGTCGAACCATCGCAGGATACCGTCCCGATGACGCTTTACCGAGCGCGCGGCATCGATGACCAGTTCGATCCGGCTATGCGTGGCCCAGAAGTACCACTTCTTCAAATAGCTTGCCCCCGCCTGCTCAGATGGCTGATCATAGAACTCCTGAAAGGCGAGGCGGCCTGATACGCACGTGCAGTCTTGAGGTGGCCCGTGGGCAGACCTCCGAGCGTCGCGCGCTGGCGGTCGGACAGCGTTTGCGGGTTGCGCAGCCAGATATAACGCGTGCCTCGCAGCAGACTTTGCGTTTTCTGTTCGCTGCGTCGCGCCTGCTCGACCGCGTCGTTGATGATCTTGACGGCATGGAACTGATAGCCTGCCCTCGGACTTGATCCGAGGGAAGGTGATGGCGGCATTCGGCAGGTACTCAGCGATGCCCTTGATGAAGGCCGGGCTCATATCGATACAGACCTCGCTGATCGCGTCAGGGCTACCGCCATGCGCGGCGAGGTCATCGGCGGAGGCGGCTATGGTGTCGTCATCCTCCGGGTCAAGCTCGGGGGCAGGCTCTTGCCCTCGGTGGCGAACACGACGCTGGCGCGGTCGATGTCAACAAACAAAGTGACGTAGTCGTGGCCGCGCAGCGCAGCGGTCGTAGCCTGCCCACGGGTTTGACCCGTGGGATGGCGAGCCGGGTCACGCCCGATGCGCCGGCGCGCGCCCGAGCCTGGTCCACATAGTGATGAACCACACGCCACCGCCTGGTGTCGTGCTCGCCCACAATCCGGGCCACCGCTTTGACCGGCATGGCCGAGAGATAACCCATGCCCTCGGGCTTGACCCGAAGGATGGTTATGACCAACGCCTCGAACAGTAATGTAAAGCCACTCTCTGGCCGCGCCCACAGCCTGCCACCGGGCTTGACCCGGTCGGCACGTTGGCTGTCCTGACGCCGCACTTGTCGCAACGCACGCGCGGCACGCGGGCATTCAAATAGGCCTGGTGCGGGAAGAAGTTGATGTGACGCCCAAGCTTGCCCCCGCGAAAGCGGGGGTCATCTGCTCGGTGTCGTAGGCTGGGCAGTCCGGCCGTGCGAATCGCATTGCCGTCTCATCAGATTTGCACCAGAACCTTTCGTGCTAACCATCCAGCTCCGAATAGCGGCGGAAGATCCCGGTTTCCCTGAACGGTACGCGCCGTTCGCTCGCCAGATAGGCCTTCAGGCGCGGCCGTTCCGCCACTGCCTTGTGCAGAGACATCACGCGTGGCAGCCTCGTCAACTCTCGCTCGGACGCGAGAGGAAACGCGAAACGCAATCCTTCAACCAACTGGAACAAGGACAGATCAGCATAAGTGACGGAGCTACCGACCAGGTGATCCGCACCCGCCGGGTTCGCCTTTAGAATCCGCTCGAACCAGCCAAGAAACTTCGGCATCCGGTCACTGCGGAAGACCGCGGCACGCGCGATGGCCTCATCCTTCTGTTCGTGGAACCACTTATCCTCATCGATCGGATGGTGCGAATTGTACACCTCTTTGACGATGTCAGTAATCGTGAGCTGTATCTGATGCGTCCATAGCCGGCCGTCTTCTTCGGTTGGCGCAAGTCCGATCCGCCCGCCCAGATACAGCAAGATCGCCGCGGTGTGGCTGACGATCATGTCGCCGTCGCGCAGGAACGGAGGCGCAAACGGGATGTATGACGAGCCCTCACCGCTCATCAGCGCCAGCATGGCGGGAACGCCGTGTCCGTCGCTCTCCAAGCCGCGCGCCACGTCGATATAGGCGGCCCCTGCATCTTCAAGCGTAAGGCGAACGAACTCGCCGCGTCCCTGAATTTCCGGCCAATAGAAGAAGTCGTAAGCCATGGCGCACCTCTCCTGCCAATGATGGTGAGACCGCATCGTTGCCACGGAAGGTCCTGCGGTTCTAGCCGGTCTGCCGCCGTGTCAATCCAATTTGGGATGCGGACCCGCAACGAACTCAACACCATCGGCAGAGTGGCCGGTCTCGCCACCATGCTGGTGGCGCAACGGGTACCGAGCGCCACGCCGCCCGGGACCTGGACTCTACGACGCGCTACGGCATTGGCCCCGCTCAAGCCACACTGGGCTGCTCGCAAATGTTTGCAGCTAGCAGCTTGTCGGACTTATGGCCATTGGGCGACGTGTGCGAGAATCGTGATGACGATTCGCATACACACTCGGATGGCCCTGTATGAGCAACTTCCGCCCAATTGATCGCGACACTGGGTTCCTGCTTCCACCTTCGGTGGACGAGTGGTTGGCTGAGACGCATTTGGCGCGCTTCGTCGTTGAGGTGATCGACGGCCTCGACCTGACGGGTATGTGCAAGAGCTACCGCGGTACCGGTTCGGCCTGCTAGCAGCCGGCACTGCTGCTTGGCATTTTGGTGTATGGCTATGCAACGGGGGTGTTTTCGAGCCGCAGACTGGAGCGCGCGACCTATGACAACGTGGCGTTCCGCTTGATTGCGTCGAACGAGCATCCTGACCACGACGCCATCGCCACGTTCAGGCGGCGCTTTCTCAAGGACATCGAGACGCTGTTCGTCCAAGTGCTGGTGCTGGCGCGCGAGATGGGCGTGCTGAAGCTGGGCACGGTGGCGCTCGATGGCACCAAGGTCCATGCCACGCCAGCCGGCACAGAGCGCTGTCCCATGAGCACGCGGGCAACCGCCGCATCACCGGTCAGCCTCCAACAAGCTGACCGCCTATGAATCCGACAAACCGCCGCGCCGGAATCGGTTACGGATCATGCAGCGACGATTGACGCCCAACTGTGGCAATCGAGACTCACCGGCGCAACCACACGGCCGGCGGACGGCGCCCGCCGGCCGAAACTGGCTAATTGACGACAGGCCCTAGCCTATACGACGCGATCGGCGAAGCAGATGCACCGGTCTTGCAATAGCAGGCCGCGGCACGAGGTTGTGTGCGATGGGAATGCGCATTGCGGTCCTGCTGTTGCTGCTAGCGATCGGCCTGGGCGTCGTCGCCTGCGGCGCGCGGCGCACCGAGGTCTATCTCTGGCCGCCTGCCGCCGACGTCGCCGATCCGTAGCCGAACTCAGTCCTGGGTGCCGAGGTCTCGCGCCACTTCGGGGGCGTGCAGCAGACGATCAATCTTCGTCGCATACTCGATCGCCGTGTCGGGCTGAAACGTCAGGTCGGGCGCGAACTTCAGCCGCAGCGAATGGGCCACCTGCCCGCGCAGAAACGGTGTGGCGCGCTTCAGCGCTGGCAGCAGCGCGTCCACATCCGATCGGCCGAGCCGCGCGACGAAGGCAATCGCGTGCTTCAGATCGGGGCCGATGCGCACCTCGGTGACCGTGATCTGCGCATCCGCCAGATCCGGATCGCGCAACTCGTGGCGCGCGAAGACGCCGGCGAGTACGTGGCGGATCTCCTCCGCCACGCGCAACTGGCGTTGCGACGGGCCAGCAGCCTGCTTCCTCAAGCCGGGACCATCTCCGTCTCGAAGCACTCGATCACGTCGCCTTCCTGCAGGTCGTGGAAGTTGGCGAATGACAGCCCGCACTCGTAGCCGCGCGCCACCTCGCGCACGTCTTCCTTGAAGCGCTTCAACTGCGACAGCTCACCGTTGTGGATCACCACGTTGTCGCGCAGAACACGCACGCCGGAACCGCGCTTGACCAGGCCGTCGGTGACCATGCAGCCGGCGACCTTGCCGACCCGGGTGATGCTGAACACTTTCCGAACTTCGGCATAGCCAAGGAACCGTTCGCGTTCCTTTGGCGCAACCTTGCCCTGCACCAGCTTCTCGATGTCATCCGCGACCTCGTAGATGATCGAGTAGTAGCGTATGTCCACGCCCTCGCGGTGCGCCAGGTCACGGGCCTGCGCGGTGGCGCGCACGTTGAACGCCAGGATCACGGCGTCGGACGCATTGGCGAGCTGGATATCGCTCTCGGTGATCTGGCCGACAGCGGCGTGCAGCACGCGGACCTTCACCTCCTCATGCGCCAGCTTGAGCACGGTTGCCTGGATCGCCTCCGCGCTGCCCTGCACATCGGCCTTGATCAGCACCGCGACTTCCTTCTGCTCGCCGGCCTGGATGCGGGCCAGCATCTGGTCGAGCGTGCCGCGCGCGCCGGCTGTCGCACCGGCCGCCTTGTCGCGCAGCTTGCGCGTGCGGAACTCGGCGATCTCGCGGGCGCGGCTTTCGTTCTCCACCGCGACGAACGGCTCGCCGGCCGATGGCACGCCCGCCAGACCGAGGATCTCGACCGGCGCCGACGGGCCTGCCTCGGTCACCGTGCGGGCCTTGTCGTCCAGCATCGCACGCACGCGGCCCCACTCGGCGCCGGCGACCACGATATCGCCCTGCCGTAGGGTGCCCTTCTGCACCAGCACGGTCGCAATCGGACCGCGGCCACGATCGAGCCGGCTCTCGATCACCGCGCCCTCCGCGGCGCGGTTGGGATTCGCCTTCAGATCGAGGATTTCGGCCTGCAGCGCGATCGCCTCGGCCAGCTTGTCGAGGCCGGTCTTCTTGGTCGCCGAGACCTCCACATCCTGCGTCTCGCCTCCCATGTCTTCAACCACGACCTCGTAGCTGAGCAGTTCCTGCCGCACGCGGGTCGAATTGGCGTCCGGCCTGTCCATCTTGTTGATGGCGACGATCAGCGGCGCGCCAGCCGCCTTGGCATGACGTATCGCCTCGATGGTCTGCGGCATGACGCCGTCATCCGCCGCCACCACCAGCACGACGATGTCGGTCACCGATGCGCCGCGGGCGCGCATGGCGGTGAACGCCTCGTGGCCCGGCGTGTCGATGAAGGTGATCTTCTCGCCGCCCGGCATCTCCACCTGATAGGCGCCGATATGCTGGGTGATGCCGCCCGCCTCGCCGGCCGCGACATCGGTCGAACGCAGTGCATCGAGCAGCGACGTCTTGCCGTGGTCAACATGGCCCATGATGGTGACGACCGGCGGCCGAGGCAGCAGCTCCGACTCGGTGTCGGCGGCGCCTTCCAGGCCCATCTCGACGTCGGATTCCGACACACGGCGCGCGCGATGGCCGAATTCCTGCACCACCAGTTCGGCGGTATCGGCATCCAGCGTCTGCGTGATGGTCGCCATCACACCGAGCTTCATCAGCGCCTTGACTACCTCGCCGGTGCGCGCGGCCATGCGGTTGGCCAGTTCCTGCACCGTGATCGTATCCGGCAGAATGACGTCTCGCACTACTTTCACCTGATCCGATCGCAGCAGTTCCAGCTCGGCCTGGCGGCGTTCGCGCTCGCGCTGCCGCCGAACCGAGGCCAGCGAGCGGACGCGTTCGTCCTCGCCCTCGATCGCAGCCTGAACGTCGATGCGGCCAGTGCGGCGTCCGCTGTCAGTGCCCTTCTTCGCGACGGCAACCTGCGGCTTGCGGGGTACCAGCGCGCCGCCCGGCCTGCGGATCGGGCGTGCATCGTCGTCTTCCTCGGCGCCTCGCGTGCCTGGCCGGAGACGCAGTGTCTCGGTCGGCGCGGTCGGCGAGGCCACAGGGGTGGCGGCCCGGCGTCTGGGCTCCTCGACACCACGCGCCGCGGGATCCGCGGCCTGTGCGGTGACCGTGGCCTCGGCTGCCTTTCGTGCTGCCTCCTCGGCTTCCTTCTGCGCCGCCTCTTCGGTTGCGCGGCGGGCATCCTCTTCAGCGGCCTTGCGCGCCTCTTCCTCGCGCCGGCGTGCCTCCTCGGCCGCCGACAGGATCGAGATCGTCTCCTGCTCGCGCCGCTCGGCCTCCCGCTTGGCTGCCTCGCGCTGCTGCTCGACCAACGCCCGTTGGCGGGCGGCCTGCTCCGTCGCCGTCAGGGCACGGGGCGCCGCTGTCGTACCACCGCGACCGCCGGTGGCGGGGCCACGTGCAGCCGGAGCCGCAGCTCCGGGCGCGGCAAGACCTGGCACGGCGCCGCCAGCTGGCGCACCAGGCGCCGCGACGCCGGCGCGCTTCTTCCGCACCTCGACCTGCACGACCTTCGACCGGCCGTGGCTAAAGCTTTGCCGCACGGACCCGGCATCGACCGTGCGGCCGAGCTCCAGGCGTCCCGCCGGCCGTAGTGAGAGCCGGCCCTTGCCGGCGTCCTGATCGTTGCCTTCGCTCATGTATTACCCGCTGGTCCCGTCCATTTTGTGACCGTCCCCGGACCCGGTCCGAGAAGCTCGCCGGTCATCGTTCAATCCGTTCCCGCCAGTCTCGCCATGGGCGGCGGTTCGCCTCAGTCCATCCAGTCGCGTCGCCTCGATGGCAATCTTCTCACCCAGCCGCCCGGGTGCAATCGCGACGTGCACCACATGGTCACGGCCGAAGACCCGGCCAAGCGCGGCGGCCGGGAGAGGATCCAACACCGTTACCGAAGCCCTGGCCCCGGACAGAAAGCGTACGCGTTCCGCGGCACTGCCATCCGACGCCTGCAGGATCAGTCTTACCTGACCGGTCCGCAACCACTCACGCGCCTTGTCGAACCCGGCGACCGCCTGCCCGGCGCGGCGTGCCAATCCCAGCAACTCACCGATCCGCCGGACCAGAGCCGCCTCGAGCACGGCAGAAAGATCGGGGGGCACTGCGACAGGGCCACGTGCGGCCCTGGCGAATGCACGCCCCAGGCCTCCCTGGGCGCGGGCGGTTTCTAACACATCCCCGCGCGCGCTCAACCAGATTCCCCGCCCGGGCAGGGTTGCGGCCAAATCAGCCACCACGGCTCGATCGGGACCGACGACGAAGCGGATCATGCGTTCCTTGGGCATCCGCTCGCGCGTGACCACGCAGCGGCGCAGCGGGCCGGTTTCCGCTTCGTCGTCTGCCGTTTCGTCGTTGGCCTGCGCTGCCGCCTCAGTCGTGATGGGCCTCCTCGCCGGTGGCGACGGGGACACCGTCGCCTGGCCCCGCCTCGGACCCGGCATCGTCGAACCAATGCGCGCGTGCGGCCATGATCACGTCATTGGCCGTGGCCTCGTCCATGTTGCCCTCGCCGACAATCTCGATGAGTTCGTCCGACGCCAGATCGGCCAGATCGTCCAGCGTCTTCACGCCCTTCTCGCCGAGCGCGACCAGCATGGCGGGGGTCAGAACCTCGATCGCCGCGATATCGTCGCTCACGCCCAGCTCGACGCGCTTCTCGCTCAGCTCGCTGTCGCGGCGGGTGATGAAGGCCTCGGCACGGCGGATCAGTTCGGCTGCGATATTCTCGTCGAAGCCCTCGATCGCCGCGAGCTCTTCCTCCGGCGTGAACGCCAGCTCCTCGACGGTTGAAAAATCCTCGGTCACCAGCAGGCCGGCAATGACATCGTCCACGTCGAGCGCCTCGACGAACAGGCTGCTGCGCCGGCGGAACTCCTCCTGGCGCCGCTCGCTCTCCTCGGCTTCGGTCAGGATGTCGATGTCCCAGCGGGTGAGCTGCGAGGCCAGCCGCACGTTCTGGCCGCGGCGGCCGATGGCGAGGCTGAGTTGCTCCTC
>DATMND010000300.1:0-22930 GCA_035569235.1 Acetobacteraceae bacterium
GTTCAAGTGATGCACGACATCAAGACCATCGAATTGTCGCAGTATCTGTCCAGTGCGGACGAACTGATCGAGGAAGCGCGCAATGGCCGGATGTTCATCCTGGTCGATGATGAGGACCGCGAGAACGAAGGCGACCTGGTCGTGCCCGCGCAGTTCGCGACACCCGACGCGGTCAACTTCATGGCGCGTCATGCACGCGGCCTGATCTGCCTGGCACTCACCCGCCAGCGGGTGGAGCAACTCGGCCTACCGCTGATGAGTGCGCACAATGGCACACGGCATCAGACGGCGTTCACCATCTCGATCGAGGCACGCGAGGGTGTGACAACCGGAATTTCCGCGCATGACCGCGCGCGGACCATCGCGGTGGCGATCAACCCCGAGTGTGGCCGTGACGACATCGTCACGCCCGGCCACATCTTCCCGCTGATGGCGCGTGTCGGCGGCACGCTGGTGCGCGCCGGGCACACCGAGGCGTCGGTCGATATCGCGCGCAAGGCGGGCCTTTATCCGGCGGCGGTGATCTGCGAGATCATGAATGACGACGGCACCATGGCCCGGCTGCCGGACCTCGTCAGCTTCGCTCAGCATCACAACCTCAAACTTGGCTCGATCGCCGACCTGATCGCGCATCGGCGATTGACCGAGCGGCTCGTGAAGCGCGTAGCCGATGGCATGTTCCATCATGTGGCCGGCGGCGATTGGCGCGCCGTCGTTTATGCCAACACGGTCGAATATCAGGAACATCTCGCACTGGTGAAGGGCGATTTGAGCGGACCGGAGCCTGTCATTGTGCGAATGCACGCCGTCGATCTGCTTGAGGACATGACGGGCGGCCCGCACTGGATCGGCGTGCACAACGCGATGCACCTGATCAGCGCCGAGGGCCGCGGTGTGGTGGTGTTGATCCGCGAGCATCGGAAGACGGCTCTGGCCGAGCGGGTAAATCTGCTGGCGGCGGGCAGCCCGCGTCCGCAGCGCGAACTGCGCGACTACGGCATCGGCGCCCAGATCCTGCTCGACCTCGGCGTTAAGGACATGATCCTGCTGACCAACCGGCGACGCACGATTGTCGGCCTGGATGGCTACGGGCTGAACCTCGTGCAGCAGCGGTCGATCCCGAACATCGTGGGCGAGAGCTACACCGGATGAGCACCGAGGATGCCCCACTGCCGGCCGCTCCACGCATTGAAGGCCCGCCGCCGCATCTTCTTGTGGTGCGCGCGCCTTACTATCGCACGGTGGCAGACGGGTTGACCGACGGCGCGACACGTATCCTGCGCGAGGCCGGCGCAACGTTCGAGCAGTTGGATGTCGCCGGGGCGTTTGAACTGCCACAGACGATCCGCATCGCCGTGCGCGGCTCGCGGCGCTTCGACGGGTTCGTGGCGCTCGGCTGCATCGTGCGCGGCGAGACGGACCACTACGAGTTCATCTGCCGCGCGTCGATGGAAGGCCTGATGCAGGTTGCGCTGCAGTTCGGCCTGGCGCTCGGCACCGGATTGCTGACCTGCGACACTCTGGCGCAGGCTGAGGCGCGCTCGGGCAAGGATGGCCACAACAAGGGCGCGGAGGCCGCCGCGGCGGCGCTGTTGCAGATCGGCGCGGCACGGCAACTTGGCGCGGTGTGATGAGCAGGCCGCCCCGCCGGCCGCGGACCGCCTCGCGCGTAGCCGCTGTGCAGGCGCTGTTCCAGAGCGAACAGGCGCAGGACAACCCCGAGACGGTGATCGATCAGTTCGTCCGCCATCGGCTTGGCGAGTTGCCTGGGACCGGTGGCTTCGAGGAGGGGCGCATTCCTGACGCCGAGGTGCCGCTGTTCGCGCGCATCGTTCGCGCCGCGGTGGCGCAGCAGCACACTATTGACAGCATGTTGGCCGAGGCGCTGCCGGCCGACTGGCCGCTGGCACGGATCGATCCGGTGCTGCGGGCCGTGATCCGCGCCGGTGCTGCGGAATTGGCGATGGCGGAGGGGCCGCCGGCGAAGGTGGTAATCAACGAATACCTCGACGTGGCGCGGGGATTCTTCACCGGTGCGGAGCCTGGGATGGCCAACGCGATCCTGGACCGGCTGGCGCGGCTGTTGCGGCCGGGGGAATTCGGCGCGTAGGCGATGTCACGCTCAATCCCAAGCGCGACACCATCGTCCGGGTAGCTTTATCACCAACATGGCTTTCCAGTTCGATTGGCGCGCCTGCTTTCCCGTCCCGACCCCCCCAGGCGACAGCCACGGCGCGCAACGGCGGAGATGGGAGGTGCGCAGTTACCCGGAGCCACGCGCAGCGCGCCACGGCGCGCGAGCATGGCGAGCACCGGACCTTCTCCGACGTGAGCACCGTGGCACACTCGACGCCCGTCGGCGAACCAGGCTATCGACCCATCGCTGACCACCGAACACCAGAGGGATAGAATGAATATCGTTGGAAATTACGAGCAGCAACTTGCTTGGCACTCACCGATGCGCCGCCATCATCCAGTCCAAGGCCAACTTGCCCGACGCGCTGCTCGACAGCGTGTCGAAGACGCCCGTACGGGAATTGCTTGACGCTCACTAAAGGTACTGGGATGTCTATCAATTCGTCCGACTCTTATTTATTGTCTTTCGGAGGGCGAGGCGAAGCGATGATGTGATGCACCCGTCTAGGGTGAAGCGCTCACATAATTCATCGGGGGTTGTAAGTCATGGACCCAATTGGGGAAGCCTCCTCAGCGCAGCCGCTGCTGGAAAGGCTGTTTGACTTAAAGGATTGGATCATTGGCATCGTAGCTGGGCTTCTGTCGGGATTGGTTGCCTCAGGCTTGTTTCTACTATTATTGAGCACAAGAGTCCCGAAGCTGACCATCTCTGAGAAGCTGGTTCTAGACCGGTCGGGCGCCCTGCGAATAAGCGTGATAAATCGACGGAGAAAGTGGCTATTGCTGAAAGGCGATTCGGTCTCAAATCAAGCCGAACTGCTGCTAGTTGCAGGCAATCTCGTCCGCCATGTTCCGCTACTCGTCGCCAATCCGATGATGATCCGACATCGTGAGTTCCTGAAGAATAATTCGTCGCAGAACGAGTACGTATTCAAGACCCACGAGGGGGACCAGTCTGTAGCCGATTTCGCTGCCGGGCGCGATACGAAACATGATCGTATCCGTTTTCGGATTTATTGCAAAGATAATTTCTCAAACTTCGATACAGAACACTGGCACGAGTATTTCCCGAGCGACATTGTGAAAGGATAGCTGATCGCCGCCAACGGCGGGGGCGGATGCTGCCGATGAAATTCAACCCGCCATCTCAACCAACCAAACTTCCCCAAAAATCCGAGCTCATAAGTTCGTGCCACGCAGGTGCGGAGGACGAGGTCTGACCACACAGCAAGCTGGCATATATCGCTCAGTTCACATCTTATCTCGCAACCTCTGTTCACGCTCAAGCTTGCGATTTTCGGTATTGGCGCCTGTCTTTGCAATGTCCGCCTTAACACGTGCGGCGTACGTTTCCCACAATGGGAGACTTACATAGGCAATACCATATCCGGTGAATCCTCGCGCTCCGAGAATCTGATATGACTCTTTGGTTTCAATCGCCACTCGTAAATCACCGTTGTCTACATAGGTCACATAAACCGGCACTGACTGCCTTTGTCCACCACTAACCGCCGGCATACCAAACGGGTTAAATGAACGATAAAGCGGCCCACGGTGTCCGGGCAATGCACTAGCCAGCGTCTCTATAAGGGTGCGGGCATCTGGATAATCTTCATCGTTTCCGTACTTTGTAACTGCCATCACCTTTTTGTCAAAAGTTATCAGGGTAACTCCCTGATTTACAGCGTCACCACAATTCAGCTCAACTACGGTGATAGCACCCCAATCCATTACCGCCATCGTATGACTCTGACCGTAAAAATCCCTCCAGCTAAGAGTAAGAATGTTTCCGTTTGCGTCCGCAGGCGTTAAATCGGGAAAAGGTGGATCATATCCGGTGAACGGCCCCATTCCCGTCACTTTGCTTTGTGGGTTATCGAAACCTACTGCTTTTTCCAATTTGCAGCGCGGAAAGAGTCGTTGCACAGTAGGCAGGTCAACTCCCAACGGCGCATTACGATGACTAATAACTTCTTGTGAGGAGACAGGCAAAGACGAAGGCAAGCTAACGACGATTGCCAAGGTCCCAACTTTTAATATCGTCTTCATACGCCGTCCTCTCCTTTGTTTGGTTCGTCGTCCCTGGTGCAATGGCGCCCGACAACGAAATCGGCTAAAGATTGGTCCCCATCGCCCGACCGGGCTAGTGGATAAAGTCTGACAGCCGAGTCCCCAGAGAAGGCCGCAGAACACCGCATAGCGGCCATTCCGGCGGGTTCCGTCAGATTCTATCCACTAGAACCAACTTCTCAGAGATAGTCAGCTTCGGGACTCTCGTACTCAATAATAGTGGAAACAACCCAGAAGCAACCAATCCCGACAAAAGCCCAGCTACGATGCTATTGATCCAATCCTGTGAGTCAAACGGCCTTTCCAGCAGCGGCTGCGCTGAGGAGGCTTCCCCAACTTGGTCCATGACTTACAAGCACCGATGAACTACCGAGTTCGCTGCTGCCCATTAGAGACGCTTCCCCCGTTCGCGCAATCCGCGATAGGATGCCGCAGATCGGCAGCGTCAACCGCCGCATCAACGGAGCGAACCGATGCCCTTCGACGAAACCTCCCGCCGCCCGGGTCGCAGACCGTCGCGCAACGTGCTGGGGGGGCCGCTCGACACCTGCTCGATCAGGCCGATGACCGGCTTCTTCCGCAACGGCTGCTGCGACACCGGTCCAGAGGATGTCGGCAGTCACACGGTTTGCACGGTGATGACGGCTGAGTTCCTCGAATTCAGCAAGGCAAGCGGGAACGATCTGTCCACGCCGCGCCCGGAATTCGGCTTTGCCGGGTTGCAGCCCGGCGACCGCTGGTGCCTGTGCGCGCCGCGCTGGCAGGACGCGCTGGATGCCGGGTCCGCACCGCGCGTCGTGTTGCGCGCCACCGAGGAGGGGGCACTGGACCATTGCGCGCTGGCCGACCTCAAGAAGTACGCCGTCGACCTGGCCTGAGGCGTGACCAGCGACCTTCCCGCCGAATTCGCGCTGATCGCACGGCATTTCCGGCCACTTGCCGGCCCTGGGGCGCTCGAACTCCAGGATGACGCAGCGGTCCTGACACCGCCGCCGGGACGCGATCTGGTCCTGACCGCCGATGCGATGGTGGGCGGCGTCCACTTCCTGCCCGACGATCCCCCCGATCTCGTCGGGCGCAAGCTGCTGCGGGTCAATCTGTCGGACCTCGCGGCCAAGGGCGCGACGCCGATCGGCTACCTGATGACCGTCTCGACACCGCGAGCCACGCCGGATGCCTGGTTCGCGGGCTTTGCGGCAGGCCTTGCCCAGGATCAGAGAGAATACGGCGTGAGCCTGCTGGGCGGAGACACGACCTCGACCCCGGGACCGATCTCGCTGTCGCTCACCATTCTCGGCCATGTCGCGCCCGGCCAGGCCGTGCATCGCGCCGGTGCCCGGCCGGGTGACGGCATCTGGGTCACCGGCACGATCGGCGACGGCGCGCTCGGGCTCGCCGTGGCACGCGGCAGGGTTTCGGATCCGAGCGGATACCTCCTCGCGCGCTACAGGCTGCCGCAGCCGCGTGTCGGGTTGGCGATCACCGGCATTGCATCGGCTGGCATGGACGTGTCGGACGGGCTGGTCCAGGACCTGGGTCATCTTTGCCGCGCCAGCGGCCTTGCCGCGGAGATCGACGCAAGCCTGATCCCTCTGTCGGAACCTGCGCGCCTGGCGGGACCGGATTGGCTGGTGACCTGCCTGACCGGGGGCGACGACTACGAACTACTGCTGGCGGTCCCACCTGCCCGCGAAGCCGCCCTTCGGCGCAGCGCACAGACCGCCGGGTTGCCTGTCGCGCGGATCGGCAGCTTCCATCTCGGGCCGCCGAGCGTCATGGTACGCGGTCCCGATGGACAACCTATGACACTGCCCACCGGCGGCTGGAGTCATTTCTGACGCCCCGGACGGCTGGGTTACCCTGCCAGCAGCGCCTGCGCGCAGGCATCCAGAATCGCATCAGCGTCGATGCCATACTCGCGATACAGGTCGGGTATGTCGCCGCTCTGGCCGAAATGATCCGGCCCGAGCGGGACCACGCGCTGGCCGCGCACACTGCCAAGCCAAGCGTGCGTCGCCGGATGACCGTCCAGCACGGTCACCAATGCCGCCCCAGACGCGAGCGGCGCCAGCACCTGCTCGATATGCGACGGCAACTCCCGGGTACCAGCCCGGCGTGCACGCAACGCCGCAATCCAGCCGGCATGCAACCGGTCCGGACTGGTGATGGCGAGCAACCCCGCCCCCGGCTCCTCCGCCTGCAGTTCGGCGAATGCGGCCACCGCCTCCGGTGCTACAGGACCCTGGTAGCCGACCGCGATGCGCGCCCCGTGTGCCGGCGGAACCACCCAATGCGCCCCTGCGATCACAGCGTCCTTGTCAAGCGCGCGCATGGGCTGCTCGAGCTGTCGCGTTGACAGGCGCAGCCATACCGATGACCCATCGGGGCGCTGCATGTGATCGAATGCGTGACGCAGCATGATCGCCAGCTCGTCCACATGCGCGGGCTCGAAGCTCGCGAGGCAGTCGGCGGCCATGCCGATCAGCGGCGTGTTCACCGACTGATGCTGGCCGCCCTCGGGCGCGAGCGTCAGCCCCGACGGCGTGGATACCAGCAGGAAGCGCGCATCCTGGTAACAGCCATACAGCAGCGCATCGAGGCCGCGGTTGACGAACGGGTCATAGACGGTGCCCACCGGCAGCAGCCGCGCGCCGGTCATGGCAGGTGTCAGCCCTGCGGCACCGAGGAGCAGAAACAGGTTCTGCTCCGCGATGCCGAGCTCGATGTGCTGGCCCTTCGGCGACATGCCCCAGCGCTGCGCGCTCGCCAGCTTGGCGTCGCGGAACACGTCGTTGCGCGTGTGGCGATCGAAGATGCCGCGCCGGTTCACCCATGGCCCAAGATTGGTGGACACCGTCACGTCCGGGCTGGTGGTGACGATGTGGTCGGCCAGCGCCTTCAGCTCGCCCTGCCCGCGGCCGATCTCGGCCAGGATGTCGCCGAACCCCGACTGGGTGGACAGCCTGCGCCCCGCAAGCTGCGGCGTCGGGAGCGCGGCCGGGACGGCAACCAGCGGCGCGGTCAGCGCACGGCCCTGCGGCGTCAGCGGCGTCGCGAACGGGCACGCACCGAGAAAGTCGCGAAAATCCTGCTCATCCACGCCGAGCCCCTCGAACAGGTCCCATTCGTGGCCGGGCCGGATCCCCATGGAGGTCCGGAACAGCTCCATCTGCTCCTTGGTCATCAGGCCGGCGTGGTTGTCCTTGTGGCCGGCGAACGGCAGCCCCATGCCCTTGATCGTGTAGGCAATGAAACACGTCGGCTGGTCGCCATCGGCGGCAGCCTCGCGCAGTGTCTCGATCACCGTCTCGATGTCGTGGCCGCCGAGATTGGTCATCAGCGCGCCGAGGTCGTCATCGGACAGCGTGTCGATGATCGCGCGGGCCTTCGACCGCCCTAGGTCGGCCAGCAGCGCCTGACGCCACGACGCGCCGCCCTGGAAGGTCAGCGCGGAATAAAGCGAGTTCGGGCAGTCGTCGATCCAGGCGCGCAACGCCTCGCCGCCCTCGAGCGCGAAGGCGGCCTCCAGCTTCCGGCCGTATTTGATGGTGACAACGTTCCAGCCCATGTCGCGGAACAGGCCCTCGATGCGGCCGAACAGCCGATCAGGAACCACAGAATCAAGGCTCTGGCGGTTGTAGTCGATGATCCACCACAGGTTGCGGACGTCGTGCTTCCAGCCCTCCAGCAGCGCCTCGTAGATGTTGCCCTCGTCGAGTTCCGCATCGCCGGCGATGGCGATGTGGCGGCCCGGCGGCAAATCGGTGCGGCCGAGGCCGTGCAGGCGCACATAATCGGCCATCAGCGCGGCGAACGTGGTCATGGCGACGCCGAGCCCGACCGAGCCGGTGGAGAAATCCACCTCGGGTCCGTCCTTGACCCGCGACGGATATGACTGCACGCCGCCAAGCTGGCGCAGCCCCTGCATCTTCTCGAGCGTCTGCCGGCCGAACAGGTAGTTGATCGCGTGGAACACCGGCCCGGCGTGCGGCTTCACCGCGATGCGGTCCTGCGGACGGGCGATCTCGAAATACAGCGCCGCCATGATGGAGATGACCGACGCGCAGGACGCCTGATGCCCGCCCACCTTCAGCCCGTCGCGGTTGGGCCGAATGTGGTTCGCGTTATGGATCATCCACGACGACAGCCAGAGCAGCTTTTTTTCCACCTGCTTGAGGATGTGCACTTGGCGCGAGTCGGCCGGCGCGAGGGTGGCGAGCGGCGTATCCATGAACGTCCTAATCTCCCGGGGGCAAACCCAGCCGCAGCTTAGCGCATCCTCGATGGTTAGCGCAGCCCCTTTGGATATTCATCGCGCCACCAGCCGCGTTTCGTCAGACTCACCGCCCACCAACTGGTCTCGCGACAGCGCCAGCATCGGCCAATTCATCGTTTGGCGTTGATCCATATCAATGCGTTGGTCGATGATAATGGTACAGAGACGGCACGGCGTGTCTGCAATCGCAGTTCATAGTCATGGTGTCGCGCGCGTTGGCTCGGGCGAAGGAGGGCGGCATGAGCGACGGCAACCCATCATTGAATCCGAAATATGAGCCCCTGATAGTCGGGAACATTGGGCTGTTTCATGCGTGCTATCGTCTATCACGCCTTGGCTGGATCGTCATGCCGACAACCAGAAATGCGCGAGGCATCGACATCATTGCTTATTCGCCGGATGCCTCGCGTTTTTTGACCATACAGGTCAAGTCATTATCAAAGGACCCGGGGGTCCCGCTTGGAAGGACGCTCGACAACATCATCGCTCAGTATTGGATTATAATTAACGGCGCTCTCTCGGAGGAACCTGTCGTATTTGTCATGCGCGCAGGATGAGGTCAGAGAGAAAGCCATTCGTCACGAGAAAGACAGCAAGCTTTCCTATTGGCTAGATCGACGCGCTTACATTCAAGACCAGTTCCGCAATAAATGGGAGCGACTCGCTCTCCTTCCCGTGTGATCGAGATGCTGTGCGCCAGATTTATCGCGATCAGACGTGAAAGCAGCAACGGGTGACGATTTGGGCGAGAGAGTTCGGCGAGAGAGTTCAATGAATCCATCATTTCGGTACGATTCCAGACATCCCCGAAATACTCTAGCGCCGGGTCCCGTGCCCGTGGGGTCAGCGCCAGCCGCCGCGCCGTGATTGCCGCGCCGCGCTTGTCCTCATCGCGCCGACAAACGACGAATATTGTTCAGCTCAACGCCGAAATAGACGTGTTCCAGCGCAATCTCGAAGGTCACTGCTTCGAACCGAAGGAATTCGTCCGGCTGCGTGAGGCTCTCCAGCTCCCAGCCAATATCAGTCTTGCGGTAATGCTCGACCCGCATCTGATCCTGATAGACCAACACGATGTGCCGCAATGTCGGCAGCGCCTTGTAAAAGCGCAGCTTGTCCCCCCGGTCCACATCCATCGTGGAAGGTGACAGCACCTCCACGACGACGAGCGGATCTGTGACGAAATTGCGCGTACCCAAACGCCCGCACCGCACCAGGACATCCGGTCGCGGCCGATCGATGCCCTGCTCGTTATCGGACCGCTGGATCCCGATGCCACCTTGGTAAACACGGCAACCTTTCGGGTCCATTGCCAGTTTCAATGGTGCGCCGATGTTGCTGGCGATCTGCTCATGGACCTCGGTCGGGTTTGTCATCGCGACAATCCGGCCGGCCACCAACTCCCACGACCTGTCGTCCTGCTGCCCGTCGAGAAACGCATCGAACTCGCTTATCGTCACCGGCGGCTGGGTGAGGATTGCCTCGGACATGGTCTTCTCCTTCAACTCCACCCCCGCGCCAGCTTGCGTACCGTGGTGGACGCGTTCCGCTTGCCCTCGCCGGCGTAGTCCTCGTGCCAGTCCTCGATCTTCGCCGGATCATACAGGTAATTGACCATCAGCGTGGCGCTTTCCTTGGCACCCTTTTCCGATGTGTCGCCCAGTGTGTTGATCCGCTCCACCCGCGCGCCGTTCGACAGATGGAAATGCGCCACCGGATCGCGCGCCCGCTTGCCGCCATTGGACTCGACCAACAGATAGCGCGCGCAAAGCCGCACCAGCACGGGTTCCACCGTCTTGCGCAAGCCCACCTCGCGCCACCAGCCGCGCTTCGCCAGGATCTTCGCCAGCGCCTGATCGCCCGACGGCGCCGGCATTGCGGAACTCAGGCTGGCAGACTCCTCGTCCGACAGCAGGCCCGGCTGTTCCGCGGCCAGCCTCTCATCCAGCCATCCGCGAAAGCCCGGGATCGGCGACAACGTTGCGTACGTCTTCAAATTGCGGAACTCGGGTGACAGTTCCTCCACGACGCGCTTGATCAGCAGATTGCCGAAGCTGATGCCCGCCAGCCCCCGCTGGCAGTTGTTGATCGAATAGAAGATCGCAGTATCTGCCTCGCGCGGATCGAGCAGTGGCGCCTTTTCGTCGAGCAGACGCTGCACGCTGCCGGCCAGCCCCTTCACCAGCGCCACCTCGACGAATATCAGCGGCTCGCCAGGCATGCGGGGGTGGAAGAAGGCATAGCACCTTCGATCGGAATCCAGCCGGTTCTTCAGATCGCGCCAGGAGCGGATCTCGTGCACCGCCTCGTAACCCACCAGCTTCTCCAGCAGTGCGGCGGGGCTGTTCCAATCGATCCGCTGCAACTCAAGGAAACCGATATCGAACCAGGCACCGAGCAAACCGCGCAGATCCGACTCCAATGCCGCCAACAGCTTGTCGTCCCGGCGTATCTTCAGCAGAAAGCCGCGCAGGTCGACCAGGAATTTTCGCCCATCAGGGATGGTGGTGAACTGGGTGAGCAGCCGGAGACGCGGCGGCTCCAGCGCGCGGCGCAGGGCGGCCTTGGCGGTGGCGCGTTCGGCGGGGTCAGTCGCCGCCTGCACCGCGCCATATGCCGTTGCCACCGCCTCGGGATTGGAATCGAAGCTCGCCAGGGTGCGGAGGAATTCCCGGCGTCCTGTTTCATCCAGTCCCTGGTATGTCTCGGCCAGCTTGGCGGCTCGGTTGCGGGCGCTCACTTCGCCGCCACGCCCCGCCAGACAGGCGCGCATCTGGGCTGTAATCGACTCATCCTGCACGCCCGCCGCCATGTCACGCCAGACCGTGGTGATGCGGCGAATGGCCCGGTCGAGCAGACCGGGGACGGCGATATCGCTCATGCAGGCGTTTCCTCGCTTTGTGCGGCGATCATAGCGACCTGCCTCGCGGATGTGAGTGACTTGTTGTCGCCGCCATCGCAGGTTTGAGCGCGGGAAGAAGATCTTCTGCCACAAGTCCCGGCCCGGCGAGCACGGCGGCACGACCATGCAGGAATGCCCCCGCGGCCGCGGCGTCCCAAGGAGCCATGCCCTGGGCGAGCAAGCCGCCGATCAGGCCGGACAGCACATCGCCTGACCCAGCGGTCGCGAGCCAAGGTGGGGCAGACGCATTGATCGCAACTTTGCCGTCGGGCCCGGCGATGATCGTGTCGGCACCCTTCAGCAGCACGACCGCACCGGTGCGTGCGGCGGCGGCCCGCGCCGCGGCGACCCGATCCGGACCGATGCTGCCGAAGGCGCGGACGAACTCTCCGGCATGCGGCGTGAGGACTGCGGCGCCCCGTAATGCGTCGGGATCGCCGGCAAATGCTGAAAACACATCGGCATCCGCGACGACACTGCGACCGGCAGCCAGCAGCAGCGGCAACGTCGCGCGAGCCGCATCCGGCCCCAGACCGGGTCCGCACACCCATACATGCCGTCGCTGATCCTCGAGCAGTTGGGCCAGTGACGCGTCGCTCACCAGGACGCCCGGCGAACCCGACCGATAGATATCGCCGCGCCCGCTTGCGGCGATCGTCACGAGACCGGCGCCGCTGCGTCGTGCCGCATCGGCAGCCAGTCTTGCCGCCCCGGTCATAGTCGCGCCACCCGCCACGGTAACATGGCCGCGCGAATACTTGTGCGCGTCCGGCTCGGGCGTCGGCACGCGCCACAGTTCCGGCAGGTTGGCGAATATGCTTGCCTGCACCTGCTGCAGGACCGCCCGAGGCAAGCCGATATCGGCAAGCACGATCTCGCCGCAGAGTACGCGGCCCGGCAGCAGAAGGTGCCCCGGCTTCAACCGGAAGAACGAGACCGCCAGCGCTGCCTGCGGCGCATACCCACGCACCGCGCCTGTCGCGCCATCGAGCCCGCTCGGTACATCGACAGCCGCCACACACCGCGCGGCGCGCAGCGTGTCGGCGACCAGTCCGTCGACATCGCGCGCAAGGCCAGCCCCGAACACTGCGTCGATCACCAGTTCCGCGCGCTGTGCTTCTGAAGGTGCGAAGGACGCGGACGGCCCGTGCCAGCGAGAAGCGGCGTTGGCTGCGTCGGAGCCTGCTCGCGGCGGAGCCAATGCCGCAAGCGTGACCGGCCAGCCGTCCTGCTGAAGCAGCCGCGCGACGACATACCCGTCGCCGCCGTTGTTGCCTGGCCCGGCCAGCACAAGCGTCCGGCACGGGCCGAACCGCGTCCGGACGGCTCGCGCCACAGCCCTGCCGGCATTCTCCATCAGAGCTGGGCCAGTCACGCCGAGCGAGGGCGACGCGGCGTCGGCACGCGCCATGTCGTCCGGAGGCAGCAACTCCGGCCGACCGGCGAGCCTCTGCATCCAATTGGGATCGAAAGTCACGCGTTGGCTCTGCTTATCGCCGGCGGGACCACCTTCGCAGAATTGCCGCCGTCACGCGGCAGGCACCGACGCCGTTTGGCGGACACGTAATCAGCCGAGGGTACCAAGCACTTCCTCGTCTGTCGGGAAACGGCCGGTCGCCTTCTTGGAGTAGGCAAGCGTGCCGTCCACCCTGATCTCGAAGACGCCGCCACCAGATTTTACCAATGCAACCTGGGTGTTCGGCGTCCTGGCGATCATCATGTCCCGCACCGCACGGGCGCGCGGTTCGTAGCCTCACGCCCCACAGTATTCGATTTCGACCTGCATGCCGTACCTCCTGATCATGGCAATACCCGACACGGTGACACTTGCCGTCGAAAGCAGCAAGCAGGCGTTTGGCCGGCGTGGCGCAATGCAGCGAAGGAGCCGCCGCGCGCTCTTCACAACTTTGTGGTGAAACCATGCCTACTGGCGCACACTGCGTCCCATGAACAAACACCGCATTGTCCCTGTCATCCTCTCCGGCGGCTCCGGCACGCGACTTTGGCCGGTCTCCCGCGAGAGTTTCCCCAAACAACTCTGGCCGCTCGTGTCGGACCGCACGCTACTGCAGGAGACGGCGCTGCGGGCCCTTGGCGACGACTTCGCCCCGCCGGTGGTCGTATGCAACCAGGAGCACCGGTTCCTGATCGCCGAGCAGCTCCGCACAGTAGGCATAAAGGATGCCCGCATCGTGCTGGAACCAGTCGGGCGCAACAGTGCGCCGGCAATCGCCGCAGCAGCGGTTCTGATCGCGGAAGACGATCCGGATGCGATTTTGTGGATGCTGGCCGCCGACCACGTGATCGCGGACACCGTGTCGCTGCGCCGCAGCTTCACGGCGGCGGCCGTGGCCGCATGCGCCGGGCGTGTCGTGACATTCGGCATGCGTCCGAACGCGCCCGAGACCGGTTACGGCTATATCGAGATCGGCGCCGCTCTCGACGATGCGCCGGGCGTGTTCGCAGTCGCCCGCTTTGTCGAGAAGCCGGACATGGCAACCGCGAACCGCCTCTCCACCGACCGGCGGCATCTGTGGAACTCCGGCATGTTCGTCTTCACCGCGCGGACTCTGCTTGACGAGATGGCGACGCACTCGCCCGACGTCCTTCGCGCCGTGCGCCTTGCGGTGGCGGAGCGGCACGAGGACCTGGATTTCATCCGCCTCGGCGTCGAGGCGTTCTCCTCCAGTCCCTCGATCAGCCTCGATTATGCCGTGGCCGAACGCACGACCCACGCCGCTGTCGTACCTGCCGATATCGGCTGGTCGGATGTCGGCAGTTGGGGCGCTCTGTGGGAACTGGGACGCAAGGACGCGGACGGCAATGTCTCGGTTGGCGACGTCCTGCTTGAGGGTGCCCGCAACTGCTATGTCCGCAGCGACGGGATGCTGGCCGCGGTGGTGGGCCTGGATGACGCCGTCGTCGTGGTGACCGAAGACGCCGTCCTGGCCATGCATCGCGACCATGCACAGGACGTGAAGAAAGTGGTCGACCGATTGAAGGCGGCCGGACGACATGAGGCCGTCGCACACAATCGCCTGTACCGTCCCTGGGGCTTCTTCGAGAGCCTGATCCAAGGCGAACGCTTTCAGGTGAAGCGCCTCGTCGTCGCGCCCGGGCGCAAGCTCTCGCTACAGAAGCATTTCCATCGCGCTGAACACTGGGTCGTGGTGAATGGCAGCGCACTGGTAACGCGCGATAACGAGACCATGCTGGTACGCGAGAACGAGAGCGTCTATCTGCCGCTCGGCTGCGTTCACCGTCTGGAGAATCCCGGCAGGATCCCGCTCGCCCTGATCGAGGTGCAGTCCGGCGCCTATCTCGGCGAGGACGACATTGTGCGCTTTGACGACGTCTATAACCGCACGTCGTCGGACTGACAGATCGCCAGCATGTGCGCGACCCGGTATGCCGTCGCGCGGATATGTGCCTCCGCTGGAAAATGCAGGCCATGGAACAGCACGACTGTTCCCGCGACGATAATGGCGATCTTCCGCGCATCGAGGCCCGACGGCGGCTGACCGGCCAACAGCGGCAGCGACAACGCTCCGGCCAACCCCACCATCGCGCCAAGCACAACTTCCGGTAGCGAATGGGCGCCGAGCACCAGGCGCGAGACGCCGACCACGACCGCAGCAAGGATGGCCACGGGCAGGACACTGGCGCGCCGGCGAAGCAACAGAGCGGCGAGGCCGCCGGTGACGACAGTGGCAGCGGCGACGTGGCCGCTCGGCGTCTGAATATCGGGCGTGCCGAAGCTGTGCGAGCAAGCGAGGAAGGTCAGCTTGAGTACCAGCATCGCGGCGAAAGTCGCGACGACCGCCACCGCCCACGCAGCCGCGCCGCGTTGCCAGCCCTGCGCAAGCAGCGCGATGCTGATCGCCAGGACAACCGGTAGGATGACAGCCTGATCGGCAAGATCTGTGATGAAGGTCACGAGCCGTAGCTTACCCGGATAATTGTTTCAGCTCCTTGAAGAAGTGCGTCAGGACCGGCATGGCAACCTCACATCTAGGTGGTACGTTGGACAGACTCCAGCCCTGACTGCAGATTGACAGCAAAACGTCCGGGGTGCCCGTGCCGCCATGGATTCGTACCTGCTCGCCTCGATCGTCTTTGCCTGCGTGTTCGCCGGGTCGATGGTCGGACTGTGGCTGAATGTGTCATCGACGGGCAGAGTCGTACGTTCGTCGCCTACCTGATCCTGCTGGGCGCGACGCTGCGCGACTACGGTCCCGACGCGAGCAATGCGCGGAATCGAGCGTCCCGAATGCTCAATCCAGCCGGTGTTCCTGGTGATCCTGATTGCCTGGATCGTCTTGATCTTCGTCAGCTTCGGCTACAACGCGCCGCTCAACGCGACGGTGGTGAGCGCCTTCGTCATATGCTCGATCGCCCTCGCCGCCTGCCTGTTCATCATCACCGAGATAGACACGCTGTTCGACGGCTTGATCGTGATCTCCGGCCATGCGATGCGGGATGCGCTCGCGGATATGAGCCAATAGGGGATGATGCCATGACCTTCGATTTCAGCGGCAAGCGCGCCGTGGTGTGTGGCGGCAGCCGCGGCATCGGACGTTCAATTGCATTGGGTCTTGCCGAGGCGGGTGCCGCCGTCTCGATCTGCGCCCGGGGTGCCGAGACCCTCGAACAGACGCGCGGCGAGATCGCGAGGTTCGGCCACACCACACACGCTGGCGTTTGCGACCTCGCCGACAGCGGGGGGATCCGCCGCTACATCGGCGATGCGGCGCGGGCTCTCGGGGGCATCGATATTCTCGTCAACAACGCTTCCGGTTTCGGCTCAACGGATGACGAGGCCGGATGGTCAGTCAGCATGGCCGTTGACATGATGGCGATCGTGCACGCCACGCAGGCCGCGCTGCCGTTCCTCAAGGATGGCAAGGGCAATGTGGTGAACACCTCGTCGATTTCCGCGCTGCGGACATCGGCGCGGCAGCCGCCCTATGGCGCGATCAAGGCGGCGGTGATCCACTACACGGCGACGCAGGCGGCGATGTATGCGAAGGACGGCATCCGCGTGAACGGCGTGGCGCCTGGCTCGGTCGAATTTCCCGGCGGGGTCTGGGCCAGGCGAAAGCACGAAAATCCGAATCTCTACAACGCGATCCTGCGTTCGATTCCGTTCGGACGGCTTGGGCACCCGGAGGAAGTGGCGAATGTGGTGCTGTTCCTTGCGTCGCCGCTCGCATCGTGGATCACCGGTCAGACCATAGTCGTGGACGGCGGGCAGCTGCTGTAATACGAGCGGCCCTTATGAGTGACCCACTGGTCGACGACACCGTCATGGTCGGCGAAGGCCGGCCATCCACGTCTTTTCGTGCTGTGATCAGCAAAGTCGTGGATGGCGGGCCTTCGCCCGCCACGACGGGGGATGCCAGGCTGGACGGTCAACGGTATCGCTCGTTGGTATAATACCGCCCCCTACACCGTCATGGCCCGGCCATGACGGGATTCAGCCAGTTCAGGTCTTCGGCTGCGCCGCGTAGGTCGCGGTCAGGTACTTGACGATGGTGTTCGCGGTGTCGTCGTCGATCGGCGCACCATAACCGTCGCGCATCTTGGTAACCTCCGCCTTCCAGGCGTCAGGCGTGAGAAACACCGAGTTCATCCTGATGTAGTTCAGCGTATGGCAGATGGCGCAGGTTGTCGTCACCGCGTCCTGTCCCGGGCCGGGCTTCAGCGTCACCTCCTCCTGCGCCAGCACGGGCGTCGCACAAAGCAGCGAGGCAACAAGAAGAGAGCGAAACATGCGCGCCTCCCTATGCCACGGTCACGGCGACCTGTTGCGGCACGTTGTTATGGTAGCCGGCAGGATTGAACTTCAGCTTCTCCGCCTGCGTCTCGCCGGCGTTATTGGTGGCGCGCGACGAGAGGACGTAGTTGCCGGCGGGAAGTCTGCCCGTGGGGAAAGTGAAGCCGCGGAAGGCGAACCGCCCTAGATCCTTGCGGAGGCTCGCCTCCTGCCATGTCTTCCCACCATCGAGCGAAACCTCGACCTGCTTGATGCCATGGCCACGGTCCCATGCCACACCCTGCACGGTGAAACCGGAGGTGGTCAGACGCGTACCCTCAATGGGGCCGGCGATCACCGAGTTCACCACGATGTCGGTGATCGGCCAGGCGGTCTGGTTGTCCTGCGTCGGGAAAGGATGATCCACCGGGAACATGCCCGCCGGCACGCGATACGCCTTCTGCATCCAGAAACTATCGAGCGGTTTGGTGCTGAGCTGGATGCTGGTGACGTGCTTCACCCAGTAGGTCGCGGTCCAGCCAGGCACGACGATGCGGGCGGGATAGCCATTCAGATGCTGCAGCTTCTCCCCGTTCATGGTCGTCGCGATGATCACATCGTCGGACATTGCCTTGTCCATCGGCAGGCTCTTGCGGAAATCCGGTGTGGTCGGCAGCACCGGCCCGTCCGCGCCGTCCAGCCACACTTCCACGGCGCCTGCCTTCACACCCACCTTGGCCAGCACATCCTTCAGCCGCGGTCCGCTCCATGCGGCACTTCCCATCGCGCCGTAACCCCATTGCACACCGGCCACGTGCGGCGACGACAGGCCTCGGCGATTGCCGGAGCACTGACATACCGCAACCACCTCCACCTGCTCGAAATTCTTCTGCAAATCGTCGAGACCGAGGGTGATCTGCTGTTCTCCTGCCTCACCGCCGACCTGGAGGGACCAGCTGCCGAGTTCGGTCATCGTTGGGATGCCGGCGAGATGGTAGCGGACGAAGAAGTCTTCGTTCGGGGTGATCGCGGTCCGAAAAACGTCGATTGGTGTTTCATAATTCGGCGGCCGGTCGGCGAGCCGGATCAGCTTCTGCTTGCCCGGCAGCGCTTCGAGTACGGCCTCATCTCGCGTGCCATCGGGCAGCTGTGGGCTCATCCAGCGTGGCTTTTCCATGGCTCGCGCGGCATGGGCAGCCAGCGCCGCCGCACCGGCGCCCACCATCAGTCCTCGACGATGCATAAACCGCCTCCCTGGCATCCCTGGCGGTATGTGGTTGCGAAGCCTTACCCGGCAAGACGAGTGTCGGCAACCGCCTGATCCGCGAGTGAATTGTCCACGCAATCCTCGAACGCAATTTCGCGATCAAGTGCGCCGCCGGACAGCATCGCAGCCTGCAGTCGATCGAAGCCATCGCGTTTGAGCACCGGGTCGGCCGCGAATAGTCCGAGCCCGCGGTAGCGGTCGATTGCTGCAGCGAAGATGTCGTGTGCGACCGAGGGGAAGTATTCCGCAAGTGCGCGCGCGATGTCACTTCCTGGTGTGTCGGCCATCCACCGCAGCGTACGCGTCATCGCGCGCGTCATTGCAAGAAGCTCGTCACGTCGCTTGTCGAGCAACGGCCGACGCGTAACCAGGACCGTATAAGCAGTGAGGCCGCGATCCGCGGCGGCATACCAAACGTGACCCGCACCGGAGGCGATCAACTCCTCGGCATAGGGTTCGAACAGTTGCGCGGCATCAATCGAACCTGCATACAGCGCCGCTGCATTCTCGGCCATGCTCGGGCCGCTTATCCTGTCCATTGTCGCGGGGTCGATGCCGTCGCGGCGTATATCGTCCTGCAGGCACAGCCAGGGCGTGGGCACTTCGGCAACCGAGGCGAACCGAACGCCGGCCAAATCGGCAAAACGGAAATCCGGACGTGGTTCGCGGCCGATGACGAAGAACGGATCCCGCGCGATGGCGTCGCAGAAGCACACGACATCGGACGCCGGATTCTGTGCATGCGTCAGAAGCACGCGCAACGGTCCGCCCCACATCACATCGACATCGCCGGCATGCAGTGCTGCGGCCGTGCGCGCAGGGTCGGACGATGACACCAGCGTCACGTCGACGCCCTCGGAGCGGTAGGCGCCGATGGCGTGCGCGGCATAGAATGGCGCGTAGAATAGCGCGCGAAAATTCTCCGAGAGCCGGATTGCCATCCTTGTCCTCCTGGACATTGGTCGCGCGCATGGTAGGACCGTGTCGCTGCGGCGACAAAGGAGGCGCACATGCGCATCGTTCTGATCGGCGTCTCGCACTGGCACACGCCGTTCTACCTGGACCCGGCTCTGTCCTTTCCAGACGTGTCAGTGATCGGCGTCAGCGACCCCGACCTGTCCCGCGCGCAGGAGGTCGCGGCGAAGACACGCTGCCCCGCGTTCGATGATTACCGCGAGATGTGCGCGCGGCTGAAGCCCGACTTCGCTTTCGCTCTCGGCCGGCATTGCGTCATGGCGGACGAGGCGCGCTTCCTGATCGGCGAACGAATTCCATTCGCAATGGAGAAGCCCTGCGCCGCCACCGCGGCGGATGCCCACGACATCGCCGATCAAGCAGCGCAGGCGAACCTGTTCACGGCGGTGCCTTTCGTGATCCGCTACAGCCCGCTGATCGACACGATCCGCGAGGTTGCCACCGGCGAGGCGGTGCAATACGTCGTATTCAAGTTCGTGGGCGGCATGATCGACCGCTATCGCGAGCAGCGGGTGCACTGGATGCTGCACCGCGCAACCGCAGGCGGCGGCGCATTGCTCAATCTTGGTGTCCATTTTGTTGATCTTTGCCGCGTGCTGCTGCCCGACACGCGGCTGAAGGTCGTCGGCTCGGCGATGTCGAACAACTTTTCCGGTCTCGACATCGAGGACCATGCGATGGTGCTGATGCGCGGCGAAGGCGCAACCTGCATGGTGGAGACGGGTTATCTCTACCCCGCGCCGAATTCTGTGTTCGATCTGCACTACTCGATCCGCACGGAAGGCCACTATTTCGCTGCACGCGACAACCAGACGCTGGAGATACTCGACAATTCACGCAGACGGGAAACGCGTTCGATGCCTCTCACCAATTCATTCTTTTATCCGACGTTCGTCGAAGACACGCTGCGCCGCCTCGCGCGCGGGGAAAAACCGATCGCAGATCTTGCCGACATGGCGGCCACGATGGACCTTGTCGAAGCCGCCTACGCTGCGTCACCGCCGCTTAGGATCCGCCGAGAAATAACCGAACCAGCTCCGTAGGCACCTCATGGTTCATCGTCATGGCCGGCCTTCGCCGGCCATGACGATATAGAAAGCGCCACCTGAAGAACTTGCTCTGCAGCAGATCCTTACTCCGCCGGCACCGCCGCAGCCACACCTTCCAAATCCACCGAGCTGATCTGCGTGCGTACCAAAAGCTGCAGGATCCCTGCACCCAGAATGGTGATCGCCGCGCCGATCGCCAGCGCAATGACGAACGACCCTGTGACATCGACCACGAAGCCGGTGGCGATCGGCGAAACCGTGCCGCCGATATAGCCGCCGAAATTCTGGATGCTGGCAACCGAGGTGCAATACGACTGCGGCGCAACCGCGGTGATCAGCGTCCATTTCCCGGCAATGCCAAGCGCCAGGAAATACATTGCGAGCGAGATGAACACGATCGCCTGCGTTCCGTTGCTCGCCGTCGTCGCCATGACTGTGAAAACCCCGGATGCCAGCAGGCCGATGATGCTCGGCAGCCGGCGGCTCGCGACCAGCTCCATGCCGCGCGCGTTCAGCCGATCGGTGAACCAGCCCCCCGACCAAGCGCCCAGGATCGAGCAGAACAGCGGAATCGAAGCCAGGAAGCCGGTCTTCGCAATGCTGATGTGCTGCTGCATCTCAAGATACGCCGGCAGCCACGTCTGGTACATCCACACCGCATAGCCGGTGCAGAATGCGCCGAGCATCAGGCCCCACATCGATTGGAAGCGGAACAGCCTGCCCCAGTTGCGCATCTCCACCGCGCCCTCGGCCGCACGATTGGTCGCGAGATACGCTGCGTCCTGCGGCTCGAGCTCGGTCTTCGCCGGATCGCGATACAGCTTGAACCACACCAATGCGCCAAGGACGCCGACAACGCCCATGGTGATGAACATCACGCGCCAGCCGAATGCGAGCATCAGCCCGGTCAACAGCGGCGGTGCGATGAACGGCCCGATGCTGCCGCCGGAATTGTAGAGGCCGGTCGGGCGACCGCGGTCCTGCACGTGGAACCAGTCGCTGGTTACCCGCACTGCCGCGGGAAACGCCGGGCATTCCGCGGCGCCGAGCGCCACGCGCGCCCACAGCAGCTGCATGTAGGTGACCGCCAGGCCGCCCAATCCCTGCGCGACCGACCACAGGATCAACGCGACGCCCACCAGGTAACGCGGGCCAAGCCGATCGAGGAAATAACCGATCGGCACCTGGCACAGCGCATAGGTGATGGACCAGGCCGATTGCAGCGCGCCGATCGCGGTGGCGCTGATGCCGAACTCCTCCCGGATCTTGACGTTGCCGACGGCGAGCGTGGAACGGTCGATGTAGTTCAATGCGATGGCCGCGGTGACAAGCCCGACCGCTATCCACTGCATGCGGCGCATGCGTGGCGATATCGCCGAAACAGTCATGGTCTCTTCTCCTGCTCGGCGAATCTCACGGCGCCGTTCCTTCGATTGGTCAGTTTCCGCATGAGAGCAAGCATGTGGCAAGCGAACCGGATGCCGGATACCATCCTGTCATTCGGCCGACCCCCGCTGGAATCATGGGCTGCTCGCGCCCATGTTGGCGGAAACACGGAGGAGTGAAAGCGATGGACGGCAGCGTATCGGAAGGCGCGGTGCACACCGCAACATCAGTAGGGTCGCGTATCGACATCGTCTCCGATGCGATCTGCCCATGGTGCTATATTGGTAAGCGACAGCTTGAACGCGCGCTGGCGCTGCTGGCACCCGAGGGGCTGACCTTTTCCGTCCATTGGAACCCGTTCCAGCTCAATCCCGACATGCCGAAGGAAGGCCGCGACCGCATGGCCTATCGCACGGTGAAGTTCGGCAGCGCGGAGCGAGCACGGGAACTCGATGAACGCGTCGCCTCGGCGGCGGCCGGAGTTGGCCTGAGCTTCCGCCAGGACCTGATGCTGCGGACGCCGAACACGCTCGATGCGCACCGGCTGATCTGGCTGGCCGGCAAGGAAGGCGTGCAGGACGCCGTGATGGAGGCGGTGTTCGCGGCCTACTTCACGAAGGGCCGCGATATCGGTGACATCACCGTGCTGGCAGACTGTGCTGCTGAGGCCGGAATGAACCGCGCATCGGTGGCCGACTTCCTGGCTGGCAATGTCGCGGCGAATGAAATGCTGGCCGCCGATCGGGCGGCCCGCGAGGCGGACGTGAACGGCGTGCCTACCTTCTTCCTCGACGGCTACAGCCTTTTCTCTGGCGCGATGCCGGCGGAGACCATGGCCGAGGCGCTGGGCAAAGGTCACCAGATCCTGCACCAGCGGGCAGCGTAGCGGGCGCATTCACCCACGGCCGCGGTCGGCTATAGTCGCCAGAATTCCAGCGGGGAACACAACATGTCCAACGAGATGAAGCATCCCGAAACTCTGGCGCTGCACGCCGGCTGGCGGCGCGATCCGGCGACCAATGCGGTCGCAGTGCCGATCTACCAGACCACGTCCTACCAGTTCGACAGCGCCGAGCATGCCGCAAATCTGTTCGGGCTGAAGGAACTGGGCAAC
>DATMND010000301.1:0-2609 GCA_035569235.1 Acetobacteraceae bacterium
TCCTGCTGGCCAGCGAGTTCGGCGATTCGGTCCAGAACCTTATCAACAACGTGCGCGACAACTCGCTTCAGATTCCCGCGCCATCGGAAAAGGTAGCCACCTGGCCGGTCGTCGGCGAGCGAGTGCACGCCGTCTGGTCGCAGGCGCACAACGATCTGCCGGGCCTGGTCCAGAGCATGCAGCCCAAGCTCGGCGAGCTCGCGACCAAGGCACTGGGTATCGTCGCCGCGTTGGGAGGCGGCTTGCTGATGTTCCTGTTCTCGTTCGTCATTGCCGGCATCATCATGGCCTACGGCGAATCGGGTGCGCAGGCGATGCAGGATATCTTCGAACGCATCGCCGGCATCGCCCGCGGCGAGGAGTTTACCAAGCTGTCCACCGCGACCGTCCGGGCCGTCGCTTCCGGGGTCATCGGCATCGCCTGTATCCAGGCGCTGATCATCGGCGTCTTGCTGATGATCGCCGGCGTGCCATTCGCCGGCGTGCTGGCCGTGGTCGTCCTGGTGTTCGGCGTTGCGCAGTTGCCGGCACTCATCGTCACGTTGCCGGTGATCGGCTGGATCTGGGCAAGCGGCGAATACGACACCGGCCCGGCGGTCGCCTACACCGTACTGCTGTTCGTCGGTGGCATGGCCGACAACGTGCTGAAGCCGCTCATGCTCGGCCGCGGCGTCGATGCGCCGATGCCGGTTATCCTGATTGGCGCGCTCGGCGGCATGGCAACCACCGGCATCCTCGGCATGTTCGTCGGCGCAACTGGGCTCGCGCTGGGCTACCAGATATTCATGCGCTGGGTGGAGGACAACCCGGAGCGGGCGCGGCGAACCGCCGCGGGTGGTTCGCCCTCCACCACGTGAGCCGATGCGGCAGCGTTTCACCGGCGCGCTCGGAGCACGCCTGTCCGCCCTCGCCGCGGCGCTGCTCTTCGGGGGCTGCGCCGCGGTTGGGCCGGACTTCAAGCGCCCTGACGTGCCGTGGCTGGACGGCTGGTCGAGCGGCTCGCTCGATTCCCTGACGGCCGAACAGCGCGGGATGCCGAACGCGCAAACCGAGGAGTGGTGGCGCAATTTCAATGACCCCGTGCTCGACCGCTTGGTTGCCGAGGCCCAGCGCGTCAATCCCGACGTGCGCACCGCGGGGATGCGCATCCTGGAGGCGCGCGCGCAGCTCAAGATTGCCGGCAGTCTGCTCTACCCGCAGCAGCAACAGGTGACCGGCAATATCCTGCGCACCGGCGAGGTGCGGTCGTCCGGGCACGACGTCTCCCTCACGTCCGACAATGGCGGTTTCGGCATCGGGGAGGATCAGTCGTCCGGGCGGAACGTCTCCCTCACGGCCTACAACGCCGGCTTAGGCGTCGGCTGGGAAATCGATTTCTGGGGCAAATTCCGACGCAGCATCGAGGCTGCGGATGCCGGCTATTTTGCCAGCACCGCGCAGTATGACGATGTGCAGGTGCTGATGGCAGCGCAGGCCGCCAATTTCTACTGCGTGATCCGCACCATCGAACTGCGGCTGAAGATTGCCCATGAAAATGCCACGCTGCAGAAGCGCAGCCTGGAGATCACCGAGCGGCTGTTCAAGCATGGCAACGAATCGGAACTGGACGTGCAACAGGCCAAGGCCCAGTACCTGGGAACCCTGTCCACCATTCCGCAACTCGAGGGCAGCCTTCGCCAGGACGAGAACGCACTCGGCGCGTTGCTCGCCCGGCCCCCGGGGCCGCTGGCCGAGATCGCCGAAGGCAAGGACACGATCCCACAGGCTGAACTCGGGGTCATCGTCGACCTACCGGCCGACCTGCTGCGTCGCCGCCCCGACGTCCGCGCGGCCGAGATGCAGCTAGCAGCGCAGTCGGCGCAGATCGGGGTGAAGGAGGCTGAATTCTATCCATCGATCGCATTGCTCGGCTCGCTCGGCCTGTCGGCCACCTCGCTCGAAGGATCGCCGCGGGTTTTTTCTTGGGGCATCGGTCCCAATCTCGTCTGGAACGTCTTCGATCACGGCCACCTGACCGGCGAGGTGCTGGTGCAGGACGCACGCTTCCAGCAACTCTACGAGCAGTATCAGGCTGCGGTATTGAAGGCCGCGCGCGAGGTCGATGACGCAGCGGTGGGTTTTGCCACAACCCGCGCGCAGATCCCGATTCTGAAGGACGCCGTCAACGCCGCGCAGCGCTCGTTGGAGATCGCCAGCATTCAGTACCAGGAAGGCATCTCCGACTTCCAGCGCGTCCTCGACACGCAACGCACGCTGTTCAGCCAACAGGAGCTTCTCGTGAGCACCCTGAGCAATGTAACACTGAACCTGATCGCCCTGTACAAAGCGATGGGCGGTGGCTGGCAACAGGGTCGTGGCCGCCCTCTTGTGGACGACGCGACCCGCGCAACCATGGGAAAGCGCAGCAACTGGCGGGAGATGATTGCGGCGCCGCTACCGTCGCCTGCTGCCAGCCCGGATCTCATCACACGGAACAAGTAATGCCATGGATCAGCAACTAACCGAGCAGGACCAACCAGCCCTCGGCGTTGATCCGGTCACGCCGAAGCCTGGGAAGGGAACCCGGATCGGTGCGGCCATTGTACTGGCGCTGATCTTTGGCAGCCTGC
>DATMND010000302.1:0-22148 GCA_035569235.1 Acetobacteraceae bacterium
CGCCGATGCGACCGTGGTTCGGATGAAGGGCGGCGCGATGGAAACCCTGAAGAAGGGAACCAACCAGTGGACCTGCATGGAAGCGAACGGTGTGCCGATGTGCATGGACCCGAACGCTATGGAATGGGCGCATGCCTGGCAGAGCCACGGTGCGACGCCGACCAAGAACGGCTTCATCTACATGCTGGCCGGCGATACAGGGGCAAGCAATACGGACCCCTATGCGACCGCGAAGACCGCCGACAACCATTGGATACAAACCGGTTCGCACGTCATGATCGTGGGTCCGGCAGCGCAGGCGATGGCGGGCTATCCGAAGACGGCTGATGCCGATCCCACAAAACCGTATGTGATGTGGCCCGGCAGCCCCTATGAGCATCTGATGATACCGGTGAAGTAAGGAGCCCGGCGCACAACACAAGGCGGAGAACCGCGACCACTTGTGTCGCGGGGCAGGCCGGATAGGCTGGCAGCGGAACTGTGGCCATTCACGAGCCACATCCTTCAAGCGGAGGAGCGGAAGCCATGCCGACAATCGATGCCCAGGTTCACGCCTACGAACGCGACCACCCGGGCCGACCCTGGGCCAACCTTCTCCGCGGCCCGTCTCAAGTGACCGGCGACGACATGGTGGCTGCAATGGACGCCGTCGGTGTGGACGGCGCGCTGCTAGTGTCGCCGTTCAGCATGTACCGCTACGACGCCAGCTACGCCCTCGCGGTTCACGCGGCGCATCCTGGTCGGTTCGGATTGATCAAGCCGGTTGATCCGGCCGACCCAGCGGTGGCTGATACAATCGCCGAATGGGCGGCCACCAAAGGGACGGTGGGCGTCCGGATCATGCTCAATCGCGAAGGCGTCTCGACTGATGCCGCCGACCCCGGCCTCAACCGGGTGCTGGCAGCTGCCGCACGACACCGCCTGCCAGTGAACCTCATGTGCACCGGGCGGCTGGAGCAGGCCGGACTGTTGGCGGCGCGAAACCCCGACGCGAGTGTGGTGATCGACCATCTCGGGCTGCAGCAGCCACACGAGCCGCCCGCACCCCCCGATTCGTTCGCCGATCTGCCGAAGCTGCTGGCCCTGGCGGCCCACGATAACATCACGGTCAAGATCACCGGCGCCTGCACGCTGTCGCACCAACCATTCCCCTACAACGATTTGTGGGATCCGCTCGGTCGCATCTTCGACGCGTTCGGATTCAATCGCTGCATGTGGGGCACCGACTGGACCCGGGCCGTCGCGCTGTTGACCTACAAGCAGGGCGTCGAGGCGTTTCGCGTCGCCGACCGCCTGTCCGACAGCGACCGGGCTGTTCTGATGGGCGAGACGCTGCGGCGGGTCTATGGCTGGTCGCCAAGCCGGGCAAAGGCGTAACGCGTCGGCCAAATTCACCATGCGGCTCTGTGAATCCAATCACAGCGCTCCTCCGACATATCGGCAAGGCTGAACGGTGACAGACCCCGCCAATTGATTGTGCGGCCGGGGCGTCTGTCATCCAAATGGGCGGAGCGGATTCGCTTGCGCCCGCACGCCGATGTCAATGTGGAGGAATGAACCATGCCTGGCCCACTCGCAGGACAGACGATCACCGTTACCACCAACAAGAGCATGAACACCGACGAGATCGCCAATCTCGTCAAATCCGTCTTCGGCGCAACCGGGTGCCGGACCTGCACCTCGGGCGGCCACTTCGTGCTGCGCGAGGAAGTCGAACTGCCGGTCGAGCATGCGCCCAATGTCCGCGCCGTGATCACCTGACCTAGGTTGCGTCCCGGTGAAGGGTGAGTACCCGCGCGAGCTTGGTATCGGCGTCGTCTATACGCCACGGCTAGCGCGGGTGCTCGACCTGGACCTGGTCGATGTCCTCGAGATTGAACCGCAGATGTTCTGGCGGGCGACCGGCGATCCGCAGGACCCGATTCGCATCGATCTCGACCTGTTCGGACAACTGCGCGCAATGCCGCATCACAGGCTTGTACACAGCGTCACGCTGCCCGTTGGCAACAGTCGACCGCACGATCCGCGCACACTGAAACTGCTCGAACAGAGCATTGCGGCACTGGATGCCCCATATGCCAGTGAGCATCTGAGCTTCAATGAATTCGAGGCCGGCCCAGAGCGGCTCTGGACCGGCTTTCTGCTGCCACCGAAACAAGACCGAAACGGCGTAGAAACCGCTGCGGCACGGATCGCGGAGATGCAGCGGGCGGTTGGCGTTCCGGTCGCAATTGAAACGGGTGTCAACTATCTGCAACCGCAGTGTGACGAATTGTCCGATGGGCGTTTCGTGCGATGCGTGGCCGAGGCCGCAGACTGCGGCATCCTGCTGGATCTGCACAACCTGCTGACCAACGAGCGAAACGGCAGAGCCTCGGTCCGGGATGTATTTGACGAGATACCACGCGAGCGCGTCTGGGAGATCCATCTCGCCGGCGGCATGCAGTATCGCGGCTACTGGCTGGACTCGCACAGCGGCCACATGGACGAAGAATTGTTCGCCGTGGCCCGCGCGATCGTCGGCGAGTGTCCTAACCTGCAAGCGATCATTTTCGAGATCATGGAGCAGCATGTTAACGAGCACTCGGGCGATGCGCTGCGCGACGACGTGCGGCGCCTGCGGACGCTCTGGATGGACCGGCGGAGATCGCGGTTCACCGTTGCAAAGCGGATACCATGGCAAACAAGCCGGGAGCCATCGCTTCCAGCAACAGTGAGGCGTCGCGAGGAAACGCTCGGAGCGCTTGCGCTCGGCCAGGCGCCGTGCGATCCCGAGCCGAGGGTCGCTAGCGATCCAGCCGCGGAACTTTATGCCGACCTCGTCGCCAGCATGCGCGAGGGTGTGTTGTACGAAACATTACCATTCCTGGTTCGCGTGTTGTTTGTCTCGATCGGGTCACAGGCGACGATGGAAGTGATAGCCGCGTACTGCGAAGCCGTCCCGCCGGAACCGTTTGGTGCCGATGAGGCCCGGCACTTCATCGATTATATCAAAACGCGGGAGCTTCCGGTGTCGCATCTTGCCAGCATCCTGGAGTTCGCGGAAGCTCTTCTGGCCGTCAGCGGCAGACCCGGGGAACGCGCAGTCTCGTTCGATTGTGACCCGGCGATATTGTTCGACGCTTTGAAGGAAGGACGGTGCCCGGGGCCGCTGCCGCGCGAGCGCTTCAATGTCTCCGTTTCGGCAAACGGAGTGCGGATAGCCAAGGTCGGCAGCGGCGCCTTGAATGCAGTGGCGTCCCACGCGCCGTGAAACGTGGGCGGCGCGGTTGTGGGGGCTGCGAGGTGCGGCAGGACAAAGCACCGCGAGGCTGGGTGACCGCGCCCGGCACATTGTGAACCCTGATGGTCGCCAGCACTGCGTAAGGCGATCGCTTTGCCATTTGGCGTCGGCCGGTTTGCCGCCGCAGTAATTTCAGCCACATACTACGCAAACTTGCTCCATGAGGAGGCGTGTGCGGTGCAGCCGCTACGGAAGGCCCTACTCTCAATTTGCGTTGCAATAGCCGGTCCAGCCTATGCAGCATCGCCCCCTGAACATCGGCCGGAACTGGACCGGGTGGGCCACATCATCGTGCTGTTCCTGGAGAACCGCAGCTTCGATCATCTCTACGGATTGTTCCCGGGCGCGGAAGGCATCGAGGACTCGGGATTTGCCTCCATCCAGCTAAGTCCAGAAGGCCGACAGTTCGCCAAACTGCCGGCTGTCATCAACAACCTTTCGAACTCCAACCGCATCAACTCGCGCTTTGCCACCGGTATGCCGAACGGACCATTCCGCGCGGACAGATATGTCGGTCTCGAAGAGCGAACGAGCGATCCGGTGCACCGGTTCTATCAGGAGCAGGAGCAGATCGACAGCGGCACGATGGACAGGTCTGTCGCCCCGTCGCACACCGGTGCACTGCCCATGGGCCACGTCGACGGCAGCCCGCCGTCACTGTTCCGACTGGCGCGTGAATACACGTTGGCCGACCGATTCTTCCATGCGGCGTTCGGTGGCGCATTTCTCAACCACTTCTGGCTGATCTGCGCATGCACGCCGCGTTACGACAACGCGCCCGAGAACCTGGTGGCGCAACTGGATGCGGATGGCCGGATTATCAAGGATGGCGCCGTGACGCCAGACGGCTACGCTGTCAACACGATCGAACCGATATCCGCGCCGCACGATCCGAGGATCGCGGACGACCGTCAGCGCCTGCCGTTGCAGACGATGACGAGCATCGGACGGCGGCTGACCGACGCAGGCGTGCCATGGGCCTGGTATTCAGGCGGCTACGCCGATGCGGTCGCTGGCCATCCGGACCCGACCTTCATCTATCATCATCAGCCGTTTGGCTATTTCGCAGACTACGCCGAGGGCACGCCGGGACGCGCCGAGCATCTGAAGGACGAGCGCGACATGATACGCGCGATCAGGGATCGCACGCTTCCCCCGGTGAGTTTCTACGCGCCGATCGGCGTCGATGACGAGCATCCGGACTACGCCGACCTTTCCCGCGGCGACCCTCACGCGGCGTCGATCATCTATGAGATCCAGCAAAGCTTCATCTGGGACGATGCCGTGATCATCGTCACCTACGCCGAGAACGGCGGCGTCTGGGATCATGTGGCACCACCGAAGATCGATCGGTGGGGACCGGGAATGCGGGTGCCCACGATCATCATATCGCCGTTTGCCAGGCGGCATTTTGTCGATCATACGATATACGACACGACCTCGATTCTCAAACTCATCGAGACACGTTGGAACCTGACGCCCTTGGGGGACCGCGACGCCCACACAGCCGATCTCACCAACGCGTTGCAACCGTAACCGCGTCTATCCGACCCGGCGGTAGGCGCATCTCATCCGCGACTCCAACGGAACGAGAGATCAGGGAGAAAATTCACCGCAGAGGCGCAGAGGCCGCCGAGAAGTCGAGTCTTGCGAGGAAAGAGCGACAGACATCTCGCCTCATGATCTCGTCTTCTCAGCGCACTCTGCGCCTCAGCGGTGAAATATTGTGCTCCAAGAGAATCCCCCACCCATCCCTGTCGCCTTGCCTGCCGCACCGTCCCCGTGTAGCCGGCCTCATGCTGTCACGCCCCCACTCGCATCTCGCCGCCCTGCGCGGTCTGCGCGCCGATCTCGCCGCGCTCAGCCTCGGCGCGCTCGCTGCTGCCGCGCTGCCGCCGGTCCACGCAATCCCCGTGCTGCTCGTCTCAGTTCCCGGCCTGCTCGCATTACTGGACGGCGCGCAGACACCGATGGAGGCGGCGCGGCGCGGTTGGTGGTTCGGCCTCGGGCACCACGTGCTCGGCCTTTACTGGGTGACCGAGGCGATCCTGTTCGAGGCGGCCCGGTTCTGGTGGCTCGTTCCCTTGGCCGTGCCGGCACTGGCGGCGACACTCGCCGTCTTCATCGCCGCTGCCTGCGGGCTGGCGCGCCTGGCAAGGCCCGGCTGGCCGCGCGTCCTTGCCCTGGGCGGCGCGTGGGTTCTCGCCGACCTGGCGCGGCAGTTCGTTTTAACCGGCTTCCCGTGGAACCCGTGGGGCAGCGTATGGGAGGTTCCAGGGGTTATCGGCGACGTGTTCATCCAGCCGGCTGCCTGGATAAGTGTGCACGGGCTAACCCTGGCCACTTTGCTGCTGGCCGCCGTTCCGGTGCTGGGCCGGAGGTGGCAGATCGGTGGCGCCACCTTGTTTGCTGTGTGGATTTCCGTCGGCTTGATCCGGCTCCACGAAACGCCCCCGCCACCGACGGGCCTGAATGTCGTGCTGGTGCAAGGCAACGTCGCGCAGGGCCAGAAGTTCGACCAGGCACTGGCCGTGCGGATTTTCGCGTCGTACCTCGCGCTGAGCGAACAAGGACTGAAACAGGCCGGGAACGCCCCGGCTGTAGTGATCTGGCCCGAAACGGCGTTTCCCGGTCTGCTCCAGACCGACGAGCGCGCGCGGCAGGCGATCGAGCAGGCGACCGCCGGGGTGCCTACGCTGGTGGGCACCGTTCGTTTCGATGAGCGGGACCGTCCGCGCAACAGCCTGTTCGCGGTTGTCGATGGCGGCATGATTGCTGGCGTATACGACAAATGGCACCTCGTGCCGTTCGGCGAATACGTGCCCGACTGGCTTCCCCTGCCCATCATGTTGATGCCCGGCGGTGGCTTCGCATCCGGCCCCGGCCCTCGCACCCTGAGCGTTCCCGGACTGCCGCCGTTCGGCGCGCTGATCTGCTACGAGGCGATCTTTCCCGGGCAGATCGTTGACCGCGACGATCGCCCCGCATGGCTGGTGAACGTCACCAACGATGCCTGGTTCGGGAACTCCACCGGCCCGCGCCAGCACCTCGCGGCGGCGCGGATGCGCGCGGTCGAGGAGGGACTGCCGCTGCTGCGCGCTGCCAACACCGGCATATCGGCCGCGTTTGATGCAAATGGCCGTGAGATTGGTAGGCTCGGCATGCAGCAGACTGGCACGTTGGTTGTGGCGCTTCCCAGCCCGCTGCCCGAAACCCTGTTCGGTCGGCTTGGGCTCTGGTTGCCGGGCATCGCGGGAGCGGTTGCACTCGGCACTGGCCTTGTGGCAGGACGGATTGCAGCGTCAGGTTGACTGGAGTCGTGGATCAGCGGATCACGGCAAGGGCAGGCGATCAGAATTCTCCTAGTATCTATATTTTTATCCGGTAGTTGACAATTATTGGTTGTGTCGTTAAGGTCGCGTTAACGACAGCTCAACACGAGGTTGTGCAAGCCTATTTTGAGGAGCCGTCTATGTTGGATGAGCCGAAAGGGAATACAGAGATGGCGCGCGGCGAAAATGTCGTCGGCACCGAAAAGGAAGCACGCCCCAGCCCGATCGACGTGCATGTCGGCTCGCGCATCCGCTTGCGCCGCACCTTGCTCGGCATGTCGCAGGAGCGTCTCGGCGAGGCGCTGGGCCTTACCTTCCAACAGGTGCAGAAGTACGAACGCGGTGTGAACCGCGTGGGCGCTTCGCGTCTGTTCGACCTTTCACGTGTCCTCGATGTGCCGATCAGCTTCTTCTTCGACGACATGCCCGAAAGCCTGACGAGCGCCTATGGCAGCCAGGCCAGCCGCCGTGCCGCTGGGTATTCCGAATCGCATGATGGTTTCGCTGACGATGCGCTGAACCGGCGCGAGACACTCGAACTGGTGCGCGCATATTACCGGATCACCGATCCCGCCGTGCGCAAGCGCGTGTTCGATCTGATCAAGTCGATGGGGCCGACCGAGGCCACCGGGTAGTAGCGAACCATGCGTCTCTCACGCGGCCGGTTCGCTTCGTAGCTGAGGGTTGTCGAAACGCGGATTGCGCGCGAGATGCAGCGCTTCGCGCAAGGCTGACCAAAGATCGCGCTTCTCGACTTCACCCAGCGTGGCAGCGATTTCCTCGCTCCGGCCGCGGGCGACCAGCAACAACTTCGGCACCCGCCCGGGGTGCTCCTCCAGCACCACGTTCAACCAACCGACCGGCAGCACACGCTCGTCCCGCCGGCCAGCCCTGCCGGTGCGCACGATCCGCAACGTGTCCTCCGACAGCAGGACGAGTTCACTCGTGCGTGCGCGGCTCGCGTTGAGTCGCAGCAGGAAGATCGCAATGCCGATCTCCACCACGCTGAACCCGGCCACCGGCCATGCGCCGATCAACCAGAAGCGCAGCATGATCAGTCCGCTCAGCAGGCAGATCACCGCGATCAGGATGCGGAGCCCGCGCGGCGACAGGCTGCGATGCGGTATGATCATCGCCTCGAACAGCGTTCCGCTATCCACGGCCTCGGCTTCGCGATCCATCAGGTGAATGTAGCGCACCCGGCGGTTTCGCAAAGTCTTGCCGGGCACCCGGTGCCTGGGCGACAAACATTGTCATGCCGGCAACAACCCGTCCAGCCAAAGCGAAGCCTCGCAAGACACGGCCAATGTCGCTTGCCGAGGTGCGGGGCTTCCTCGAAGCGCTCGCCAAGGTCACGCCGGACCCGCGGAGTGAACTCAGCTTCATAGACCCCTTCACACTGCTCATCGCCGTCGTGCTGTCTGCTCAGGCGACCGACGTCTCGGTCAACCGCGCCACCGAGGCATTGTACGCCGAGGCCTCAACACCGCAGGCGATGGTGCAACTGGGGGTTGAGGGGGTCGCCAGGCATATCCGTTCAATCGGGCTCTGGCAGGGCAAGGCGCGCAATGTCGTGGAATTGTCGCGCCTGCTGATCGAGAAGCATGGCTGCGAGATTCCCCGCGACCGGGAGGCACTGGAAACGCTGCCAGGCGTCGGCCGCAAGACCGCGAACGTCGTGCTGAATGTGGCGTTCGGCGAAAGCACGATGGCGGTGGACACACATATCTTCCGCCTCGGCAACCGCACCGGCATCGCGCCGGGCGCCACGCCGCGCGCCGTGGAGGACGCCCTGGTGCGCAGGGTGCCGGCTGAACTGCTGCGCGACGCACATCATTGGTTGATCCTGCATGGGCGCTACGTGTGCAAGGCGCGCCTGCCGGAGTGCTGGCGTTGCGTCGCCAACAAGTGGTGCAGGTATCCGGACAAGACACCGCAGCCTGTTGCCAAGCCGCCAAAACGGGCAACTGCTAAGCCAGGATGATGGGAACTTATCGCAGCCAGATCATGGTTTGACCGGAAGCCCGATCCAGCGACGGATGAGTGCTTGGAACTCCTGCGGTATCAGATCCCAGAACGGAGTGAGGATCAGCAGAACGAACCCGAGCACGTCCAGTAGGAACAAATGCGAAGCCACGCCATAGATGAACAAGATAAAGAACCTCGGTAGCCGGTCGCGCACGAGGTCAGCCGAGTGGTGCATTCCCGCGCACCCGGGGATGACGACGGTGGCCGAGATGACGACGGTCGCGCGGATGACGGGAGACCGGAGGTATGACATGCACCAACTGACTCGCTTGTTTCTCGGCAGCGCCTAAACGCCAAGGTGCCGATGCAATACCAAGGGCTGGTCACGTACCGCCTGCGCGGTCATCTCTTCGACAATGTGGCCGTTGTTTATGATGTAGATGCGATCGGCGAGGCTCATCGCGGCAGAAATGTTTTGCTCCACGACCACGATCGTCTGGCCCGCCTGGGCCAGCGCCCGGCACGTGGCGAGCAGGTCGCGCACAATGATCGGCGCAAGACCTTCAAATGGTTCATCGAGCAATATGATCGTCGGGTCGCGGACCAGCGCCCGGGCGATCGCCAGCATCTGCTGCTCGCCGCCTGAAAGGTCGGTCCCGCGGCTGCGACGACGCTCCTGAAGGCGCGGAAAGGTCGCCCAGACACGATCAAGCGGCCAACGCGATTTTGCCGTGAGTCCGGCGAGCACCAAATTTTCCTCGACGCTCAAACTGCCGAATATGCGCCGCTCCTCCGGCACCAATTGCACGCCGAGGGCCGCCACGGCATGCGGCGGCAGACCCTGCGTCGGCCTGCCGTTAAACACGATCCGGCCAGATCGCGGACGGACAAGGCCCATCAGGCTCTTCAGCGTCGTGCTTTTGCCTGCGCCGTTGCGGCCCAGCAGCGCCACAACCTCATTGCGTTCGACATGAAGCGACACGTCAAACAGGATATGGCTATCGCCGTAATAGCTGTTGATGCGTTCGACTTCGAGCAGGGCGGTCATGCCGCGGCGACCCCACCGAGATACGCTTCCTGCACCAGGCCGTTCCGCTGTATTTCCCCCGGCGTGCCCTCGGCGAGCAACGCGCCCTCGTGCAGCACCGTGATGCGTTCCGCCAACTCGAACACCGCGTCCATGTCGTGCTCGACCACCACCATCGTACGCCCGCGCCGGATATTCTTCAGCAGCTGCACAGTCTCCGCCCGCTCGCGTGGGCTCATGCCGGCGAGCGGCTCGTCCAGCAGCAGCAGCGATGGCGAGGTGGCGAGCGCCAGCCCTATTTCCAGTCGCCGCTTCTCGCCATAGGCAAGTTCAGCGACCGGCACGTCGGCGCGCGCGGCCAGGCCGACCAATGCAAGCGTGCTCTCCACCTGCATGCCGAGCCCGGGCACACGGTCGATGCGGCGCAGCAGATCGAGCGAGAAGGCACCGCGCCGCTCAGCCAGCGCGGCGATCACAACGTTCTCACGCAGCGTCAGTCGGGCGAAGAGCTGGTTCACCTGATAGGTCTTGGTCAAACCAAGCTGACACACTCTGGCAACATCCATGCCGGTGATGTCACGGCCGTGGAAGACGATGCGCCCAGACGATGGCGGCAGCTCGCAGGTGAGCATCTTGAAGAACGTGCTCTTGCCTGCACCGTTTGGACCGATGACGCCGCGCAACTCGCCCGGCTCGACGGCGAAACTGATGTTGCGGTTGGCAATCAGTCCGCCGAAGGATTTGGTCAGGTCGCGCGCTTCCAGCACGGGTCCCGAAAACGGTGCCTCCTGGCGGCGACGCGACGGACCGACGCTGACCATCGAGGGCGCTGCGGTCAACGTCGGCGCTTCCTCGGGCGCGGGCGCGTGAGGACGCGCGGTGAAATGCCTGTACAGATCGTACACGCCGCCAAGCAGGCCGCGGCGCAGGAAACACACAAGCAGCACGAATACCAAACCAAGCACGAGCTTCCAGGCGGCGCCGAGCCCAAGCGCCGATTGCAGGAAGTCGCGCAGGAACAGCCAGACAGCGGCGCCAAACAGCGGGCCAAACAGCGTGCCGACGCCGCCGATTGCCGTCTGCATCACCAACTGGCCGGAGGTGTCGAAGGTGAACGCGTCCGGCGGCATGAAGCCCTGCAGCACGCCGAGCAGGCCGCCGGCACAACCGGCATAGGCCGCCGCTACGACGAACGCCGTCAACTTGTACAGGCCGACCGAATGGCCCACCGCCTGTGCCCGCAGCGGGTTGTCGCGAATCGCGCTCAGGATGGCGCCGACCGGCGAGCGGACAATTCGCAGCGCGATCACTATTCCAACAAAATAACAGACGGCGATGAACCAGTACATCGACCAGCCGTTGCCGACCTGATAGGAGAACCCGCCGAATTCAAACTTCGGTGCCGGGACGCCAGGCAGTCCGTTCTCGCCGCCGGTCCAGGCAGACAGCGGCGAGTTCTCTAGAAAGAAGAACATTTCGGCGATCGCCACGGTGATCATGGCGAAATAGATGCCGGTCCGCCGAAGGGCGATCGCACCGACCGCGATTCCCGTAAGCGCCGCGGCCAAGGTCCCGATGAGCAGCGCCAGCGGCACGTTCGACATCAGGTTGTTGGTCAGCAGATAGGCGGCGATGAAACCGCCGGTCCCGTAAAACGCCGACTGCCCAAACGACAAAAGGCCAGTGTAGCCGAACAGGATATCAAAGCCGATGCCGAACATGCCCCAGACAAGGATCTGGTTGACCGTGTTGGGCGCGAAGCCGAGGGACGGCAGGACGAACGGCGCGGCGAGCAGGCCGAGCGCCGTCAGTCCCTCAATCAGCAGGGGGCGGCGAATCATTAGACAGTTGCACTCACGCGCGGCTCCGCGCGCCGAGCAGACCCTGCGGCCGCAGCAGCAACACCAGCGTCATCACAGCGAACAGCATGACCCCGGAGTAGCTTGGGTCCACCATGGAGGTGAGGCTGAGGATTTCTCCAGAGATCAATCCGCCGATGATGGCGCCGGTGAAGGAACCCACGCCTCCGATGACGACGACGACAAACGTCTGGACCAGGATTGCGTCCCCCATGTCGGGCGTCAGCGACACCACGGGCGCGTTTACAATCCCGGCAAATCCAGCCGCCATCGCGCCGATGCCGAACACGACCATGAACACGCGATAGACGTTGATGCCAAGCACGTCGACCATGGCGGCGTCCTCGATTCCGGCGCGCACGATCATGCCGAGGCGGGTGCGGTAGAGGACGACGTAAAGTACGGCGAGCGCGGCCGATGCGATCGCCAGCACGACGAGGCGGTAGGTTGGATAGATCATAAAGCCCAGCGAGGTGACGCCGGCAGCCCAGAGCGGCGGTGGGACAGTCAATGACAGGCCGCCGAACGCAAGGCGGATCAGTTCGACGATGACAATGCCGATGCCGAAGGTGACCAGAATCTGGTCCTCCGGCGGGCGGTCGTAGAAGCGGCGGACAACCACCAGTTCGAGCACCGCACCGACCGCCACCAGGAACAACGCACCGCCGAACACCGCGATGACGAACGACCCGGTCGCCTGGAATGCCACGTAGCCGGCGTAGCCGCCGAGCATGAACATGGCGCCATGCGCGAGGTTCAGCACGCCGAGCGTCCCGTAGATGATGGTGAGGCCGGAACTGATCAACGCGAGCAGCGCGCCCAGCGCCAGCCCGTTGAACAACTGCGAGATGAAGTTGGGCCAGGTGATCATGCTGGCCCGAGTGTCGCGTTTGCGGTGTGCCAGGCCGCGTCAGAAACGAGTGCACAGGCAGGCATCACCGCCTGTGCATCGCATTGCGACGATCGATCGCACACTTGAGGGTCCCTGGGCGGATGAGCCGCTGTTCAGCTATAGGCGCCGAGGGTGCAGCCGAAGGCGTCCGGTGGCTGCATGAGACCTTCACCGGGGACGATCTCGACGATCTCGTAGAAGTCTTCCTTGTTCTTCATGTCGCTGGGCTTCTTGCCGCGGACGATGATCACCGGCCGCACAAGCTGATGATCGGCGGCGCGGAAATAGACCTCGCCGACAGTCGATTCCAGCTTCGGTGCGGCTTCGTACGATTTGATGACGTCGGGCGGATAGAAACTGCCGGCGCGTTCTACCGCATCGGCCCATAGCGCGAATTGCATGTAGGCATTGTTGGCGCCCCATTCCGGCATGTAGCCGTATTTCTGGTTGAAAGCTTCGACGAACATCTTGGCCAGCGGATACTTGTCCTCGAGCGTCCACCAGAAATCGGTGGCGGCGTAAACACCCTCCATGACCGACGCACCCACTTCGCGCGCGAGGAACGGCGTCTGATAAGGGATCACCAGCTTCTGCTTGGCCAGTATTCCGAACTGCTGTGCCTGCTGGATCGAGAGAACGGCATCATGCCCCCAGTTGACGTTGAGCAGAACGTCGGCGCCGGAATTCCCGACATTCAGCAGATACGAGCTGTAATCGGGTGCGCCGAGCGGCGCCACCTGATTGGTCACCGTCGTCCAGCCTCCGTTCTTGTTGAGGTAGTCTTCCATCGAGTGCTGAACGGTGTGACCATAGGTGTAGTCAGGCGTGAGATATGCCGCTTTCTTCCCCTTGCCGAAGGTCTTCAGCACCACTGGGCCAATGGCGGCGGCTGCGGTCTGGCCATAGAAGCACTGCCGGAAGCCGTAGCGGACGCAATCCTTGCCTGTGGTGTCATTGGAGCCGGAGATGCCGACGACGTAGAGCACCTTCTCGCGCTGTGCGAGCTTGTTCAGCGCCACCGCCACCGCGCTGGAGGTCGAGCCGGTGATGAGCACTGCATTGTTCTCGCTGATGAAGCGCGACTGCGCCTGCACGGCGGTGTTCGGCTTTGCCTCGGAATCGGCGACACCGTATTTCACTTCCTTGCCGAGTACGCCTTTGGTCGTGTGCGGGGAGATCTTGCGGATCAGCGGATCGCCGGTGTTTATGTGTTCGACGGCGAGCATGTAGCCTTTGAGCTCATCCTCGCCCTGGATCGCATAGGTCCCCGTGCGCGGCACCGAGATGCCGATGAAGACCGAGGAACCGGACGAACCTGCCGGATAGGTGCCCAGCGGGGGATGACTTTCGTCGGCGCGCGCGAAGTTTGGCAGTGCCGAGGCGGCGAGCAAACCGCCCCCGGCCTTCAGCAAGCCGCGGCGCGTCGCTTTTGTTATGCTGTACGGACCCATTGAAACCTCCCTTTTCCAAGTCGGTCATCGGCGAGCGCCGCCTTGGTGACCGGATCGTGCCCGTCAAGCGGGCGTGAGCGCAAGGGCCGCCACGTCTTCGCTTCCAGCATGGAAAGAAGGCGTGGATGGCCGGCTCAAGGCCGGCCATGACGGTAGAGGTGCGACCGTCGCGCCACTTGCAGCGCTCAGTCCGAAGCGGTCCACCACGACAAGGACCTTCGCGTCGGAACGCTCCGGATAGTAGACGCCGGATCAGGCCTGATAATCCAGGGTCCAGACCGATTTGTTTGGCGGCGGCGGTTCGCAGAAGATCGGCACAGCGTTCTGCGTGCGGATGTTCGGCTCAATCCCCATGGCCGCCCGGATCGCCCGAAACAGCGCGCCGTGCGCGACCACCAGCACCGCGGGCGGCAATGAAATCGACCGATTGATCGCGGCGACCGCGCGGCGGCGCAGCGCCGGAAATGTCTCGGCGCCCTCGGGCGTGAAGCTGCCGGCGACCCAGTCGGCGAACCAGCCGCTCATTGCCTGACCTTCCTGCACGCCGAACGAGACCTCGCGCAGGTCCGTATCCACGGCAACCGGAAGCCCCAGCGCCTCGCCGGCGATCTCGGCAGTAACGCGGGCGCGTGACAGCGGCGAGGCGACGATCGTGGCGATGCCGCGATTGCGCAGCTTCCCCGCCGCCGACCGGGCCTGGGCGAGCCCGGTCGTGTTCAGCGGAATGTCGACATTGCCCTGGGAAATGCCCTGGGCGTTCCAGTCGGTCTCGCCGTGACGCAGAAACCAGAACGGGATGCGTGCAAGCGTGGCCTCCTGGAACGCCCCATCCATCACCTCAGTTGAGGCCTTCCTGTTGCATCACCCTCTGCACGGCAGGACGCGCCAGCATGCGATTGAGATGCGCCTCGCAGTTCGGCGGCAGCTTCATGTTCATACGCTTGCCGCCCCAGAACTCCACGTAGAACAACGCGGAGTCGGCGATCGAAAACGAGCCGGCAACGTAATCCTTGCCGGCCAGTGCCTTGTCGAGCACGGCATAGCCTTTCTCGACGATCTCCTTGCCGCGCTCCTTCACCTTGTCTTCGTCCGCAGGGTTCGGCGTGTAGTTCGAAGCGCGGAACAGCCGCGAAAAACCCTGCATATGGATGGTGGCGACCGCATAGTCGAGCGCCTCGATCCCGCGTGTCTGGCTTTCCACATCCTCCGGCAGCAACTTCTTGTCCGGATTGCTGCGCGCCAGCCAGAAGGCGATCGCCGGATATTCCGTCAGCACCGAGCCGTCGTCGCGCACCAGCGTCGGCACCTTCGACTTCGGATTGACGGCGGTGAACTCAGGCTTGAACTGGCCGCCTTCGCGCAGGTTCACCAGTTGCGCCTCGTATGGCTTGCCGATCTCCTCCAGCAGCACGTGGATGCCGACCGAGCAGGCGCCCGGCGAATACATGAGCTTCATGCTTGTTCTCCCTCCGTGGTTGCGAACCCCGCGTCACGCACCGACGCGTGGACGATCGAGACCGAGGTTCTCGCGCAATGTGGTGCCGCGATAGTCATTGTGAAGCAGGCCGCGGCGTTGCAATTCGGGGACGACGTAGCGGACGAACTCCTCATAGCCGCCGGGCACGTGCGATGCGGCGACCACGTAGCCGTCACACGCGCGGCCGGCAAACCACTCCTCCAACCCGTCGGCCACATCCTTTGGCGTGCCGACAAAGCGGGGATGGTCGCGGAACGTGCCGCGATGGCTGATCTCCATGAAGTCGCGCGTGGTCGGATTGCGCTTGCCGAGGACACGATACACCCAATCGCGCAGGCTCTGCGCGCCCGTCCAGGTCTGGATCTCCTCCTCGCTCCACGGTTCGTCCAGCGGCTTCTTCGCCAGATCGGCATTCAGCACTTCGCAGAGCAGCGAAAGCTGGTCGATCTCCTTCGGCAGGCTGTCGATCAGTGCCACCTTGTCCTCAGCCTCGGAGCGCGTCTCGGCGACGACCGTGTAGACACCGGCGGCGACGAACACCTTTTCGGGGTCGCGTCCCGTCGCGGCGATCTGCTGCTTGAATGTTGCGTAGTCCTCCTTCGCCTTCTTGAGCGTATGGTAGTTGACGAACACCAGTTCGGCCCAGCGTGCCGCGAAACGACGGCCGCGGCCGCTCTGGCCGGCCTGAATCAGCACCGGACGCCCCTGCGCCGAACGCGGCACGGTGAATGGTCCGCGCGATCGGAAAAATTCGCCGACATGGTCCAGCCGGCGCACCTTGTCCGGATGCGCGAACAGGCCGGTCTTCTTGTCGAGCACGATCGCGTCGTCGTCCCAGGAATCCCAGTGCCCGGTTACAACTTCCAGGAATTCGTCGGCGCGGTCGTAACGCACGTCGTGCTCGGCATGCGACGCATGCCCCATGTTCAGCGCTTCGCCGTCGTTCATCGAGGTGACGATGTTCCATGCGGCGCGCCCGTTGGTCATCAGGTCGAGCGTGGCGTAGACGCGGGCAACGTGGAACGGCTCGTAGTATGTGGTGGAATACGTCGCCCCGAGCCCGAGCCGTTCGGTCGCCATGCCCATCACCGTCAGGATGGTCAGCGGGTCCATCTTCACGCAACGTATGCCGTTGGCGACGGTGTGCGCGTGGTCGCCGCCGTAGCGGTCCGGCATCGCCAGGCGATCGTCGAAGAAACCGATGTGGAATTTTCCCGCCTCGAGCACGCGGGCGATGTGGCGGTAGTAATCGGCGGTCATAAAGTCGGGCGAGGCCTCCGGATGACGCCAGGAGCCGACGAAATTCGTGCAGTTCTGTGCTTGCAGGAAGGCCACGAGAGTCATCTGGCGCATGGAATGTCTCCATCATTCACCACAAAGACACGAAGGCACAAAGACTTCGTGTCTTTGTGGTGAACACGTCTTCAATCGAACAGCGAACTCACCGAACTCTCATCCGATATGCGCTGCATCGCCGCAGCCATCAGCGGCGCAATTGTCAGCTGGCGTATGTTGGGCGCCTGCAGCACCGCCTCGGTTGCCAGAATGGAATCCGTGATCGTCATGCTCTCGATATGCGAGGATGCGATGCGCGCCACCGCACCACCCGACAGCACCCCATGCGTCACGTAGGCGCTGGCGGAACGCGCACCGCGCTTGATCAATGCTTCGGCCGCATTGCAATGCGTGCCTCCGGAGTCCACCAGGTCGTCGATCAGGATGCAGTCACGCCCTTCGACGTCGCCGATGACATTCATCACCTCGGAATGCCCGGCCCGCTCACGCCGCTTGTCGATGATCGCGAGATCCCAATTGAGTCGCGTGGCGATCTGACGCGCCCGCAGCACGCCGCCGACATCGGGTGAAACGATCATGATGTCGCGGCCTTTGTAACGCTCGTCGATATCTCGCGAGAACAGCGGCGCGGCGTAAAGGTTGTCCACCGGAATGTCGAAGAACCCCTGAATCTGCGCGGCATGCAGGTCCATCGTCAGCACGCGGTTGGCGCCGGCCTCGGTGATCAGATTGGCGACCAGCTTGGCACTGATCGGTGACCGCGACGCCGTCTTCCGATCCTGCCGTGCATAGCCGAAATACGGAATCACCGCGGTGACCCGTCGCGCCGAGGAGCGACGCAGCGCGTCCAGGATGACCAGCAGTTCCATCAGTGTGTCGTTCGCCGGAAACGATGTCGGCTGCACAACGAAAACGTCCTCGCCGCGAACGTTCTCCTGGATCTCGACGAATACCTCCATGTCGGCGAAGCGCCGGATCGAGGCGCGCGTCAGCGGCAGGTCGAGCACCGCTGCCATCGCCTCGGCGAGTGGACGATTGCTGTTGCCGGCGACGATTTTCATGCTGCGCGACGATGAAAAAAGATGGTCATTGGACTTTTCGCTGGGTGTCCGGAGGAGCGCCTTCTAGCAACGCACCCTGAGACTGTCCATTTGCCGGCTGACCATTAGCCGGCTGACCATTGGCCGGCTGGTCGGGACCGCGGCCGGACTGGCGCAGGATCACATCATTCACGCCGCCCGAGGCTTCGCTCGCCACCACCACAGCGACATCGGCCCAGTAGTGGTCCAGCGAACCGGCCGGGATTACATTGAGCTGCACGACCCGGCCGCGCTCGTCGCCGCTCGCCGCCTTGACGCTCCATTGTATCTCCACCCGCTGCTGGCCACCGCCGATAGGCACTACGCGAACGTTGCCCTGGACGATGAAGTCGGCGCCGTCGGGGGTGTCCTGCACCACCGGACCGAAGCCCGCGAGGTGGGATCGCATTTGTTTGGTCAATGACTGGTTGCCGTCACCGGGCGCACCGGTCACCGGCAGAAGCTGCACCTTGGCGACGCGGTTGTAGAGACTTTTCGGATCGGCGCGCAGGGCCGTCGTCTGGATGCCGGTAAGCAGGCTGGCGATCTTCGGCGCCGCATCGTTCGCCGCCTGCCGCAGAACGTCGGTCGATGCGGCGGCCCAGGCCTCCGTAGGGACCGGGGCGCCTTCCGCCTTGCCCTTGTCCTCGCCTTTCGGGTTCAGCACGCTATAGACGGGCACCACGTTATCACCCCGCTGCTGCGCGCTGGTCACCAGTTGCCAGTCGTTCTGCCGCACCTGGTCGGCGACAGCCGGTACCTCCTGGGTCTGCAGGCCGGTGGCGAGCGCACTGGCGAACTCCCGCGTCGCGGCGTCGGGCAACAGAGCATCGGCTGGCGGCGGCACCGCCAGCCGAGGCGTCGGCGGCTGCGACAGTGTTCTGGCCGTGGCGCCGGGATTGCCCAGGAACGGCTCCGGCAGGTCGCCGCACGAGGCGACCAGCAGAGGGAGGAGCAGAACGAACAGGATCTGGCGGGAAATCACGAACTACCCTTGCTCAAGCGTGATGATGGAAATCTGGTGGCCAATCGGTCCGCCGCCGGCAAGCGTGCGGCGTCGATGGCTGAAGAAGCGAGTTTCGTCGTCGGCTGTGTCGGCATCGATGACCTCGACCAACCGGATGCAGGCGGCGCCAAGGCGGGCAGCGCAATAGCCGGGCAGGTCGAACTGCCAGCGACCGTCGCGTCGGCCAGGTGCGAAGAAGCGTTGGTGGGCAGGCTCGTGGACCAGCACCGCATCGCGCAGATCGGCGCCGACCTCGTACGAGCCCTGCCGGATGCACGGTCCGATCACAGCCGCTGTCGTCGCCGGCCTTGCCCCGAGGTGTGTCATGGCCGCGATGGTCGCCTCGATCACGCCGGCGACGGCGCCGCGCCAGCCAGCATGGGCGGCGGCAACCACGCCGGCTCGGCGGTCGGCGAACAGGATGGGAGCGCAATCGGCGGTGACGATGCCGAGCGCCACGTCCGGGCGGTCCGTCACCATGGCGTCCGCGCACGGACCTGCGCCTGGCGACCAGGGGGTGGTGACCTGCACCACCTCGGCGCCGTGCACCTGCGTCAGTCCGACAAGGCCGCTCGGGTTTGCCCCGATCGCGCGGGCCGCCCGGGCGCGGTTCGCTAGCACGGCATCGCGCGAGTCCTGGCCGGAGAGGCTGCAGTTGAGGCTGGCGTAGGGCCCTCCCGAGACACCGCCCAAGCGGGTGAAGAACCCGTGCGGCACTGCCAGGTCGGCAGAACATATTGGGTCGGCGGTTGCGTTCACGGCGAATCGGCCTCGAATCCAGGAGGAGACGGACAGGAAGGGTGGCAAACCGCCAGGGCCTTGAACAGGTGACCCATGCGGCTCGGTTCTGCCAGCCGGCGCGCCGCCTCGAACAGGGCGGCGGCGCGAGAGGGCGGCTGGGTGCGTGCCAGCCGGTCGGTGCGCTGGAACAGGCCGAGCCGGGTGAGGAATAAACCCTGGGGCAGGGGGCCGTGCGTCGCCGCACCGGCGTCCCGCGCAGCTGACGCAAAGGCGGCGAAGTCGACATGCGCGGTCAGGTCGGCGGTGCCCGGGTCGGAAAGCGGGTCGGCGGGATGGCCGTCGCGCAGGGCCTGGAGGCTGTCGCCCGGGGCACTGTGCTCCGGCCCGTAGTCGAGGAAGAGTGCGGCGCCCGGGCGCGTCGCGAGTCGGGAGGCCAGAGAGCGGGCCAGGGCGATGGCGGCTTCGCTGAATTCGGTGACTATCGCCTCACCCTCACCTCGACCCTCCCCCGCTTCGCAGGGGAGGGGGCGGAACACTCCCTCCCCTGCGAAGCGGGGGAGGGTTGGGGAGGGGGTCGCGGCGCACTCCAGAAACCGCCCCTGATCGACGAAACGCTCGAACCATCGACCACCGTGCCGCACGAACTGGCGGATCGGCAGCGCATCGAGGAACTCGTTGGCCAGCAGCAAAATCGGCGCGTCGGGCAGCGTATCCAGCCCGTCGTGCCAGACCGCATCCGGCAGACGCTCTGCCTGGATCGCACGCAGCCTCGGCGATGTTTCAACCAGATGCAGGCGCAGCGCCGCCCTAAATTCCGGCGCCACTGTCGCGATGGCCCGCAATGCATCCGCCATCAGCGTGCCCCGGCCCGGCCCGGCCTCCACCAGCAACACAGGCATCGGCCGCCCAAGGAGATCCCAGGTCACCGCGGCCCAGAGCCCCAGGATCTCGCCGAACACCTGACTGATCTCCGGCGCGGTGGTGAAATCCCTGAACGGATCGCACGTCGCATAGTAGGCGGCGTTGGCGCGTGCCATGTAGTGATCCAGCCGTTCCATCAGCGTGTGCGCAGGATCAGCCAGGCGCCGGCGATCACCATGGGAACTGACAGCAACTGGCCCATCGTGGCTCCGGCGACCAGATACCCCAGGAAGATGTCCGGCTGCCGGAAGAACTCGCCGATGATGCGCGCGACGCCGTAGCCCACCAGGAACGCGCCGGTCAGCCAGCCGAACCGTGCACGCAGGTCCTCGCGGCGGGACAGGGCGAGCATCACGAGGAACAGCACCAGCCCCTCCAGCAGCGCCTGGTACAACTGGCTGGGATGCCGCGGTTCCGGGCCGACGGCGGGGAATATCATCGCCCAGGGCAGCCAGTCCGGCGCCGGCCGCCCCCACAGTTCGCCGTTGATGAAATTGGCAATCCGCCCGAGCCCCAGACCGATCGGCACGCACACCGCGACCCGGTCGGCGAAGCCGAGCAGCGGAATGGCGTTGCGGCGGCAGAACCACACAATGGCGATCGCCATCCCGAGCGCGCCGCCGTGGAAGCTCATGCCGCCTTCCCAGACGGCGAGGATCATCGCGGGATGCGTCAGATAGAACTGCGGCTGATAGAACAGCACGTAGCCAAGCCGTCCGCCCAGCACCACGCCGAGCGTCGCCCACGTGAGGAAATCGTCCACCTGGACCGGCGTCGCGACCGCGGGCGGCAGCCGCACGAGATAACGCGCCAGCCGCCAACCCAGCACCAGCCCTGCGATGTAGGCCAATGCATACCAGCGGATGCCGAAGGGGCCGATCTGGACGATGACCGGATCGAACTGCGGAAACAGCAGGACTGGGATCATACGTAGCGATCGGGCTGCGTCAGATAATCTCTCACGTACCGCCGCACCCCTTCCTCGAGTGGGGTGAAATGGCCCGCGTACCCGGCCGTGCGAAGGCTGCCCATCTCGGCCTGCGTGAAGGACTGGTACTGGCCGCGCAGGGCCTCGGGCATGTCGATGAACTCGATGTTGCGCGGCACGCCGGCCGCATCGCAAACGGCGTGTGCCAGATCAAGATAGCTCCGCGCCTGGCCTGTCCCGAGGTTGAACAGACCGCTCACCTCCGGCGTATCCATCAGCCAGAGCAGGGTATCGACCACATCGCCGACCCAGATGAAATCGCGCTTCTGCTCACCATCGGCCAGCCCCGGCTCGGTCGAGCGGAACAGCCGGGCCGGGCCGCCGGCGGCCACTTCGTCGTGCTTGATCTTGATTACCGAGATCATTCGGCCCTTGTGGTATTCGTTCGGGCCGTAAACGTTGAAGAACTTGAGGCCCACCCATTGCGGCGGGTGCGGCCGATGTTCCGCCATCACGCGTGCTACTCGGAGGTCGAAGGCGTGCTTGGTCCAGCCATAGAGATTGAGCGGGCGCAGCCGTTGCAAGCCAGCAGGTGTGCAATCATCGTCGAACCCTGCCGTTCCGTCGCCGTACGTGGCGGCCGAGGACGCGTAGACCAGGCGCACGCCGTGATTGGTGCACCAATGCCAGACGGTCCGGCTAAGCTCGACGTTGGTCTCCCATGCCGCATCGCCGTCGATTGCCGTGGTATCGCTGATGGCGCCGAGGTGATAGACCATCTCGATTGGGGGATGGCTCTCCAGGAAGGCGTCGATGTCGGCTGGCGGGATGATCCGCGCCGGCGGGTGCTTTCCCAGGTTCCGCCACTTGGCGCCCTGGCGGAGGCGA
>DATMND010000303.1:0-36835 GCA_035569235.1 Acetobacteraceae bacterium
ACCTCGTTCGCAATCCGATAGAAGCGCTGCGACCGCTGGTTGCGATCCTCCAGGAAGTCCCGCCGCCATTTGGACAATGCGCCGTGGAACCCGGACAGCAGGATCACCGCGGTGAGCTTCACGTGCCACCAGCCCGCGGACCAGCCCAGAACGCCCGGGGTCAGAACGAGCATGAGGCCGAACAGCCACGTGGCAATCATTGCCGGGTTGACAATCTGGCGGAGCAGCCGCCGCTCCATCACCTTGAACCGCTCGCTCTCGGCGGAGCCTGGCTTGAGATCGCAATGGTACACATAGAGCCGCGGCAAGTACAGCATCCCCGCCATCCAGGCGATCACCGCAATCACATGCAGCGCCTTCGTCCACGGATACAGCCACGCCAGAAACCCGATCGTCACGGGACGCCGCCATGCGGGCATCCGCTACGATCAGCCGGGCAGATGCGTCCCCCCGCATGGCTGCACAGGCCCGGACCACGCGAGTGCGCATATCGGACCAGCCGCGCCAGCGCCGCGATGAATACATCGTCGGAATTCTGCACCGGGACACGGAAATAGCCTGGCACCCCGAGCTTCTCCGCCAACACCCGGTATTCCACGTCGAGCTCCACCAGCGTCTCGGAATGGTCGGAGACGAAGGCGATCGGCACCACCAGAACCGCCACGCGGTCGTGCGATGCCCGCTCGATCTCGGCTTCGGTGCTGGGCCCGATCCACTGCTGCGGCGTCGCTCGCGACTGGTAGCAGACCACCCAATCCGGCTCCTGCTCAGGCCACGCCTTCAGCACGTCGGTAACTGTCTGTTCGATCTGCCATTGATACGGGTCGCCTTGCCGCACAATGACTTCCGGCAGCCCGTGGGCAGAGAACAGTACCCGCAATCGGACCGTGGGATCGAGCTGTGCCCTTGCCGCGTCGTAGGCGGCACTCAGAAGTGCGGTCGTGGCGGCGATGTAGTCTGCATCGGTCGGGTAGCAGCAGACCGTCACGGTGTCCGCCACAAGGCCGGCCCGTGCGGCTGCTTCGCGCCACGCGGTGAGCGAGCTGCCGGTCGTTGTGGTCGAGTAGTGCGGATAGAGCGGCAGTAGAATCACCTCATCCGGCTGCCAGTCCGTCACGGCCTGCGCCGTTTCGTCGCTCAGCGGATGCCAGTAGCGCATCGCGACGAAGCATTTGGCGTCAAATTCCGGCAGCCTTGCCTCGAGCGCCGCCGCTTGCGATCGCGTCAGCTCGAGCAGCGGCGATCTGCCGCCGAGCATGGCGTAGTTCGCGGTCGCTGGCTGCAGGCGTTTTCGCGCGATAAGACGTGCGAGGATGGGCCGGACGAAGAATGGCACCCGCAGGATCGCGGGGTCGGTGAACAGGTTCAACAGGAAGGGCTGGATCGCTTCCGGCCGGTCAGGCCCACCCAGATTAAACAGCACGACGGCGACCCTAGGCCGCACGCACCAGCTCCACGAGCTGCGCCACATGCTCCAGCGGCGTCTGCGGCACGACGCCATGTCCCAGATTGAAGATGAATGGATGGCCTCGCAACGCCTGCAGGATATGCACGGTCTCGTGCCGCAACGCCTCCCCGCCGGCAAGCAATGCCAGCGGATCCAGATTGCCTTGCAATGCGACACTCTGTGGGACGTGACGCACCACCAATGCCGGATCCATCGATGTGTCCAGGCCGACAGCATTCACCTCCGTCGCAGAGGCGTAATCGCTGATCATCAGACCCGCCAGGCGCGGGAAGCCGATCACCGGCACGGCCGGGAAACGCGACCTGAGCCTTGATACAATCTCCTCAGTCGGCCGGGTCACATGCAGCCGGAACAGCCGTGGCGACAGCACCCCGGCCCAACTGTCGAACAACATCACCACTTCCGCGCCGGCCTCGATCTGCGCTGCGAGATAGGCCACCGTGGCGTCGATCAGCAGGGCGATCAGCCGTTCGAACAGCTCCGGCTGCTGATAGGCCATGGTCCGCGTTGCGACGAAATCCCTGGAGCCGCCGCCGTCGACCATATAGCAGGCAACGGTGAACGGCGCGCCGGCGAAGCCGATCAGGGCGCAGTCCGCGAAGCCCTCGGCCACGAGACCTGTACGGACCAGACGTACCGTTTCCAGGATGGGAGCAATCGCATCCGGCACCCGACGCGGATCGAGCGCTGAGAGACCGGCCTCATCGCGCAGCGGCGGCAACACCGGGCCCTCGCCTTCCCGATATTCCAAACCATGGCCCAAGGCCCAGGGCAGCATCAGGATGTCGCTGAACAGGATTGCCGCATCGAAGCCAAAGCGACGAACGGGCTGCAATGTGACCTCCGCAGCCAGCCCCGGTGATGTGCACAGCGCTATGAAGTCGCCTGCCCGCGATCGGACAGCACGATATTCCGGCAGGTATCGCCCCGCCTGGCGCATCAACCAGATCGGCGGCGGCCAGACCAGCTCGCCTTGCAGCGCTCGCAGCAAGGGCTTCGCTCCAATCTCCATAGTCCTCGCATAACAGGAAAGTAGAATAAAGAAACCTGATGTGGTGGTGATTAGCGCTGTGAATCGCGGGGTACCGGGTTTTGCCGGAAACATTATCCGGATGCCCACAGCAGCTTGGCCGCGGAAGCGGCTGGATTCGCGGATTTGCCACCCTGCATCCCCAATCTCTCCGCGCCGGCGGTAAATTCATTCGCTGTTCATCCGGGCAGGGCACTTGTCCCCGTAATTCGTCGCCAGTCCCATCATTCCTGATGGCAGCTCCCATTATCCCCGCTATCCTCATCCCCATGTCCGGTCACCGCATCAACCTGCACCTGGTCTCCGACGCCACCGGCGAGACACTGAATGCGATCGCCCGTGCCACCACGGTTCAGTTCGAGCATGCGGAGATCGTGTACCACCGCTGGAGCCTGATCCGGACCCGTTTCCAGTTGCATCGCGTGATGGAAGGCGTGGAGCATGAGCCGGGACCAGTGCTTTCCACGCTGGTCGATCGGGCGCTGAGGGGTGAACTGGAGACGACTTGCCAGCGCCTGAACGTTCCCGTGGTGAATGTGCTCGATCCGGTGATGAATCTGCTGCAGGACTTCATCGGCGAACAGGCGGCCGCTCGGCCCGGGCGGCAATACGTCCTGAACGCCGACTATTTCCGCCGGATCGACGCGATGCACTACGTGCTGGCGCATGATGACGGCCAGGCGCAGCCAGGGCTGGCGGAGGCGGACGTGGTCCTGGTCGGCGTGTCGCGCAGCTCGAAGACGCCGACCTGCTTCTATCTCGCCAACCGTGGCATCAAGGCCGCCAATGTGCCGCTGGTGCCGAACCTGCCGGAGCCGCCCGGATTGGAAACCGTGCAGAGCCCGGTGGTCGGCCTTACGCTGGACGCCGACTCGTTGATCGAGATACGTCGCCACCGGCTGCGGCTGATCGGCGCCGGCAACCCGGCCGGCATCGTGCGTCAGAACAGCACCGAGTACGTCGATGAGGATGCCGTGAAGGCGGAGCTGCTCTGGGCCCGGCGGCTGTGCAACCGGCGTGGCTGGCCGGTGATCGACGTGACGCGCCGCTCCATCGAGGAGACCGCGGCGACGGTATTGCAGCTCATGGATGCCTGGCACGATCGCCGGCGCAAGGCGGCCGAAGCCAAACCCTGATGCTGCAGCGTCCGAACCCCCGGCTGGTTTTGGCGAGTGCCTCTGCGTCCCGCCGGGCCGTGCTCCAGGCCGCGGGCGTCGCCTTCGCGATCCGGCCGGCGCAGATCGATGAAGCCGAGGCCAAGCGGACCGCGAGGATGGACGGTGCAAGTGCGGAGGAGGCCGTTCTGCTGCTGGCCGGGATGAAGGCCAGCCAGATTGCGTTGAGTGAGCCGGATGCGCTGGTGATCGGCGCGGACCAGATCCTGGTGTGTGATGACGAATGGTTCGACAAGCCCATTAATGTGACGGCGGCGGCTGACCAGCTTCGGACGCTGCGTGGTCGCACGCACGCATTGGCAACGGCGGTCCTGTGTCACCGGGGCGGGCAGCGGTTGTGGCATCATGTGGCCCGGCCGCGCCTGACGATGCGACCATTCAGCGATGCCTTTCTGGCTGCGTATCTGGCTGCCGGAGGCAGCGACGTGACCACCACGGTGGGTGCCTACCGGCTGGAGGGACGGGGGATCCATCTGTTCGAGCGCATCGAGGGCGAGCAGTCCGCCATTCTTGGCCTGCCGATGCTGGAGCTGCTCGGATTTCTACGGCGGCATGGCGTGCTTGAGGCATGATGCAGTGGCGCAGGAACGCCGTGCCACGCCTCAATGTGCAGCGCGGCTGGCGCCGTGGGCATCGGCTCCTGACGATTGCCGGCTGAAGGCGGCCACCAGCTCCGCGATCTTGAGCGGGTCCGACTGTTCCATCACCCGCCGCGCAAAGCGCGCACAGGCATCGATCTCGACGCTGCGTACCGCCTGCTTCACCCGTGGTACCGCCGCGGCGTTCATGCTGAAGCTGCGCAAGCCCATGCCGAGTAGCAGTGGTATCAATCGCGGATTGGCTGCCATCTCGCCGCACACCGACACCGGCATCCGCATGCGCAGCGCCGCCTCGGTGGCAAACTGCACCAGTCGCAGCACCGCGGGATGCAGCGGATCGTATAGGTCGGCCACATCGGCCTCGGCTCGGTCGACCGCCAAGGTGTACGCCGTCAGGTCGTTGGTGCCGATCGCGAAAAAGTCGGCCTCTAGTGCCAGCGCATCCGCCGACAACGCGGCACCTGGCGTCTCGATCATGATACCGAGCGGCGGAAGTTTTTCCGCAACGCGCTCGCCTCGCCGGCGCAGCCGCCGCGCGACACGTTCATACACCTCGCGCGCCTGCCGCACTTCCGTGACGTTGGTTACCATCGGCAGCATCACGCGCACCGGACCTGCGTTCGCTGCGCGGAGTATCGCCGCAAACTGCGTCTCCAGCAGTTCGGTCCGGCGCAGCAGAAGCCGGATGCCCCGCAACCCAAGCGCCGGATTGGCATCGGCCACCTCCGGCACATATCCCGCAATCGCCAGCGCTTCGATGTCCTTCTCGCCGCCCCAGTCCAGCACGCGGATTGCCACCGGATCGCCGCCCATCGCTTCCACGATGGTGCGATAGCTGTCCGCCTGCGTATCCTCGTCGGGCACCGTCTCGCGGTTCATGAACAGGAACTCGGTGCGCAGCAGGCCGATGCCGACCGCACCCGACTGCGCGATCAACGGCAGCTCGATCGGCAATTCGAGATTGGCCTGCAATTCCACGGCCTCGCCGTCCAGCGTTTCGGCGGGAAGGCGGCGCAGCCTGCCGAAGCGTTGCCGTTCGCGCGCGAACGCAGTGACCGCCCTGCGTGCGCCGGCCAAGGTCGCGGCGGTCGGGTTCAGCACCACCGTTCCGGCTGAACCGTCCACCACGGCGAGATCGCCTGGCTTGATCGCATGGGCCAATCCTGGCGCGCCGAGCACCGCAGGCACGCCGAGCGCGCGAAGCATGACCGCAGTGTGACCGTCAGCGCCGCCTTCCTCGGTTGCCACGCCGGCGAGCCGTGCGGGATCGAGCAATGCGGCATCGGACGGGCGCAGCGCTTCGGAGATCAGCACCGCGCCCTCCGGCAGGCCGGCGAAACTCCGGAATGGGGAACGGGTGAGATTGCGAACCAGGCGTCGCCCGATTTCCCGCACCTCTTCCGCGCGCCGCCGCAGGCTGGCGTGGTCGTCCGCCGGCATGCCGGGTTCGGCCTGGCCCATGATCGCCTTGGCGATGGCATCGGACTCTGCCAGCACGGCGCTCTCGGCTGACAGGAGCGTCTCCTCGACACGACGCCGGACGCCGCGGATCAGTCGGGACGGGCCCAACATCCGGATATAGGCGTCGATCAAGGGAGTGAGTTCGGTCTGGCTTTCCTCCGGCAGCACGGCGAGGCGCGCCCGGAGCTTGATAAGCTGCTTGCGCGACTGTGCGATGGCCGCGTCCAGACGTGCACCCTCGGCGGCACTGTCCGCCGCGAGTATCTTATGGCGCTTGATTTTTGGCTCAGGCTCCGACGCCCGAAAGACCGGCCCGATTGCCACGCCCGCGGATATCGGGATCCCGGTGAAGGTGGTCTCTGGCCGTGAACTGTCTTGCCGCGATCGGCTCAGGCGTTTGTGTTGCGGGGGCGGCGGGTCAATCCTGTTCATCGAAGCCGGACTCGACCAGCGCAGTCAGTGCATCGAGCGCTTCCTTGGCGTCCCACCCCTCGGCGCGAAGCTCGATTTCCGCCCCCTTGCCGGCGCCCAGCATCATCAGCCCCATAATGGATCGCGCCGGGACGGACTGCCCATCGCGGATCACATCGACCGAGGCGCCGAAGCGTTCCGCCATCATGACGAACTTGGCCGCCGCCCTGGCGTGCATACCACGCTTGTTGGTGACGGCGACGATCCTGCTCAGGACCGGTGCGCCGGTGGGTGGGGAGGGGTCTGGAAGGACGCTGTCGCCGTCCTGCGGCGTCATCCGCAGGAGCCGTTGATTTTGCACCCGTTGAGCACGTGCGAGGCCGCGGCGATATATTTTCGTCCCGCCGCCTCGGCGCAGTTCACCGCATCTGCCAATGGCTGCTTGGATCGCACCTTGGCGAGCTTGACCAGCATCGGCAGGTTTACGCCGGCTATCACGTCGACACCGTGCCGCTCCATCATCGAAATGGCCAGATTGGACGGGGTGCCGCCGAACATGTCGGTGAGCAGCACCACGCCGTCGCCCGTGTCGCATCGGCTGATACATGCCTCGATTTCGGCACGGCGGTTGTCCATGTCGTCGTCGGGGCCGATGCACACCGTGTCGACGTTCCGTTGCGTCCCGACCACGTGCTCCATGGCCGAACGCAGCTCCTCGGCCAGACGGCCGTGGGTCACCAGAATCATGCCGATCATTGGAGTGGAAAGGCTTCCCTCGGGGAAAACAGTGATGGACCAGTCATTTGTCTGCTCAGGCCTCCTGTGCCTGAATCGGCGCGACTGCGGCAGCCACGCCGCGAAACTCGGAGGCACTGGCCGTTCTCGGCACCGGCCGGTCGGTCAGATAAGCCGCCTCAAGGCCTTCGCGGGCCAGTTCACGGTGCGTCACATGCAGCCGCCAACCAAAGCCCGTATCCCCGGATGCCCGTGCGGCGGCAATCCGGGCCGCCAAATAATCGCCCAGCTTCTCGACCAGATAGACTGACCGGTGCCGCCCACCTGTACACCCAATCGTGATCGTAGCATACTTCTTGCTCTCTTGCACGAATCTCGGCAAGAGCATGTCGATTAATTCGGCCAGCTTCTCGAAAAATGTCGCGAAGTCCGGATCCGCCTCGACAAATGCGCCGACCTCGGCATCCAGACCCGTGCGAGGCTGCAATATGGGGTCGTAATGAGGGTTTCGTAGGAAGCGTGCGTCGAATACCAGATCCGCTTCCCGCGGCAGGCCAAACTTGTAGGCGAACGAGATCAGCGACACGACCAATCGGGTTTCCTCGGCGTCGCTGCCGGCACCAAAATGCCGCTCGATCAACCGTCGCAGCGAACCAAGCGGCAGATCGGAAGTGTCGATCACAAGATCCGCCCCGCTTCGCAGCGGCTCTGTGATCATCTGCTCCCGCGCGATGCCGTCGGCAACGCGTCCCTGCGGCGCCATCGGATGGCGGCGTTTCGTCTCGGTGTAGCGCCGCAGCAGCGTGGTTTCGTCCGCCAGGGCATAGACCAGCTCCGGTCTCAGCGAACGATCGGCGCGCAGATGCTCCAGCGTTTCCAGCACCCGGCGGGCATCGAAGCCGCGCGTGCGTGCGTCCACACCGATCGCCAGCTTGCGTTCGCTGTGGGTCACCATGTCCGCGAGCATCGGCAGCGGCGGGTTGTCGACCGCCTCGTATCCCACATCCTCCAGCGCTCGCAGCACCGACGCTTTGCCACCGCCCGACAGGCCGGTGACCAGCACGACGCGCAGTCGGTCAGGCCTCATGCCGCGAAGGCTCCGGCGATCTGAGCGACGCGGCCGAGCGCGCAGTCCAGGGCCAGCGAAACCTTCTCGGGCGCCGATGATGTCCAGGCATCCAGCCTTACCTTCGGCAATGCGAGAACGTCGTGCACTGTTGGCGCGGGAAGTCGTGTGCCCGCGTTGTCGAGTTCGACGACCAAGGCCAGCCGCGCCGCGGCAACATGCGCCAGCCGCACGATCCCTAACCCCCGCACTTCCAGCAGCCCGGCGAGTTCCGGCACTGGCCGTGCCATGCCATCCACAATGTCCACGCGATCATCAGCAACCAGATCGAAGCCGCGCGCAAGCAACCGGAGCACGAGGTCGGACTTGCCAGCACCCGGGGCTCCGATCACCAGCACGCCTTCGCCGGAGCGGCAGGCGCAGCTCGCGTGGATCTGCATAACCACGCAATCTGGCCCCAGACACGTCGCGAGGGAAGCCGCTTGTGGCCTGCGAAGGGCCGTGCCAGCGTCCCGCCCGCCATGGTCATCCGAAGCGATATCGCCACCGCTGCGGCCCGGATCGCCGGGTATATCCGACATACACCCCTCCTATGTCTGGCCGGTGCGGAGCTGGGACTGGACTTTGGCGTGACGCTGAAGCTGGAACTTCTGCAACACGCTGGTAGCTTCAAGCCGCGCGGAGCATTCAATCGTCTGTTATCGGCGAAACTCCCGGCAGTGGGCGTGATCGCCGCGTCAGGCGGTAACCATGGTGCGGCGGTTGCCTATGCCGCCCGTGCCCTCGGCGCGACGGCAGAGATCTTCGTCCCAACTCTGACGCCGCCGGCCAAGGTCGCCCGCATCGCGCACTACGGCGCGTGTGTCATGCAGATTGGCGAGACCTATGCCGAGGCTCTGGCCGCCTCGCGTGACCGTCAGTCAAAGACCGGAGCGCTGGAAGTGCATGCCTACGATCACCGAGATGTGCTTGCCGGACAGGGTACTGTCGGGCGGGAATTCGAGCACGACGCCCCGAACCTCACGCACGTTCTGGTCGCAACAGGCGGCGGGGGGCTGCTTGGGGGGATTGCCGCCTGGTACGCCGGCAGCGTCAAGGTGATCAGTGTCGAACCCGAGGGTTGCCCCTCGCTGCACGATGCATTGAAAGCCGGCCGGCCCGTCGAGGCTCCGGTGGGTGGGCTGGCGGCCGACAGTCTCGGTGCCCGCCAGGTGGGTGATCTGATGTTTCCAGTTGCGCAGGCGCACGTTGCCGATGCAGTGCTGGTGCCCGATGAAGCAATTGCGGCGGCACAGCGCATGATCTGGGACCGCATCCGCCTGGTCGCCGAACCCGGCGGCGCAACGGCACTTGCGGCATTGCTGTGCGGAGCGTTCACGCCGCCGGCCGGCGCCAGGGTCGGCGTGCTGGTGTGCGGCGCCAACACCGATCCCACGAAGGTCGCCGAACCATGACCGCGGACCGCTATCTGCTCGCAGCGGATGCCCGCGGCGTCGCGACGCTTACGCTGGACCGTCCGGAAGTGGCCAACGCGTACGACGAGGACCTGCTGCGTGCGCTGACCGCGGTGCTGGAGCGGCTTGCGGATGACAGCGCCGTACGCACGCTGGTCATCCGCGGCGCTGGCCGGCACTTCCAGGCCGGGGCTGACATCAACTGGCTGAATCGCCTGTCGCGCCAGGGACCCGAGGAGAACTACGCGGCATCGATCGTCACCGTCCGCTTCAGCAGGATGCTGAACGAGCTGCCGAAGCCGACGATTGCCGTGGTGCATGGCGCCTGCTTCGGGGGCGGCTGCGGCATCGCCTGCTGCGTCGATGTCGCGCTGGCCACTCCGGACGCGATATTCGGCATCAGCGAGGTGCGCCATGGGATCGCGCCGACGCCGATCTCGACGCACATGGTCAATGCGATCGGCATCCGGCAGGCGCGCCGCTATGCGCTGACCGGCGAACGCTTCAGCGCGGACGAGGCGCTGCGGATTGGCCTGGTACACGAGGTCGTGCCCACGGAGAGGATGGAGGGGCGGCTGGCTGAGGTGCTGGACGCAATCATCCTGAGCGCGCCGGGTGCGATCGCGCGGACCAAGCTTTCCATGCTCGGCGCCAACGGTATGCTGCTGAACGATCGGGACGCGGAGCTGCTGGCGCACGAGGGCTGGATGCAGCGCCAGTCGGCGGAGGGGCGGGAGGGTACGACCGCATTCCGGGAGAAGCGCAAGCCGAGCTGGTACAGGTCGTCGCTGTCCTAGTCTGTTTGCTAGATTGGATCGGCAAGGTGGCTCAAGGCAATCAATGTATGGTTCCCATCATCATAACCTACAGCGCAGCGGGTTGAAGCCTCAGACTGGACTGCTGCGTAGCGTCCTCGGCGGAGGAAACGGAGCGTCGTATAGAGGATAGGAAAAAATGTATGGGGATGACGAAGCAAGGGCGATCCAAGGACGAGAGTTTGGCCTCGAGCGTAAGTGTCACGGCGTCCTCGCTTATCACGAGCCATGAGGCATCAATTCCTGCAACCGTCGCTCGTTCGCATGATTCGAAGAGTTCGGAGGAAATCAGCGTAAGGTGGCTAACCTTGGCCCCGTAGCATCGTACTAGCCAGTTGACTGAGGTCAATGCGAGGATGTTCCCAAGGGTGAATGTAGGGGCGTGGCCGTTGTGCTCCCTGAGGGGGGGTAGCGCCTTGCGCCACGCCCGGTACGTTTCTTCCGGAATGCCGACCAACTCGCGGACTTGAGCCTGAGTGAAGCGCATGATCCATTTCGATCTGTGGTCCGCTACGAGTCAACCGGCTGGGCTCTTATGGTCAGGTAGGAGACGGTACCGGGCCAATCCACTGGCCTTGACGGAATGCTACGTGGAAAATACCCGAGCATCCCGTTGTCGACAACGACTTCATGTGATAGGTGATGCCCAGGCAGGCGACCGGGGGGGTGCTGAAAATGCGTGATCTATTCGAATTCGCGGAGTTCCTCGCGTCATCATGGAGGCTTGCGAACGGCGATAATCGAATGCCAACCTCACACGGCATCTTAGATCGGGCGCTTTATGAACTGTTGAGCGAAATGCCAGAAAAGTATCGGAAAAGCCTATCCTTTGGCAATACTCGCGTAGGGTTCAGATGCTATGAGTTAGCAGATATTTTGTACTGCGCCCAAGCAAATCAACTAACAAGTGAGCCTAATCCGAATTATCTTACTACTGCTATACAGGTTACGGAAGGCACTGCACGCAGGATTATACGTCGACACAAGGTAAATCCTGATATAGCGCGGAAGTTCGGTGCGAGGCTAAAGTTGCTGACAGATAAAGCGAAGGAGAAGGAAAACGCCGCTGCCTAAGCGACCCGCTCACCGGTCGTCGGGCGAACGCGATCCGCCAACAGTTGAGGGGCTTCGGGACGCCTGTCCTCGACTATATCCAGCCGTCGATAGGCTTGCACAGCAGTGGCTCGCGCCGGTACGTCAGCGGCTTGTAGAGGTTGATGAGGGGCGAGATAGAACACTCCGGCATAAGCATCTCAACGACCCGCTCTGGCATACCTTTCGCCTCGAGGATCGGGAAATTCTGCTTATAGATAGCCCGCTTCTTCAGCGCATGCGAGGCGTAAAGCAACTTGGCCTAGCCAATCTGGTGTTTCCAGGAGCGAACCACGATCGATTCGAGCACATATGCGGAGTAGTAGAAAGCGTTGAGCGTGTATTTGAAGCGCTGAAGCTGAATGCTGACCGCAGACGTGAGCGAGAGAAAGGGAAAGGCCGAAACCTTCCGCAACTAACAGAATCAGATCGCAGCCTCATTCGACTGGCAGCGTTATTGCATGACGTAGGCCACGGGCCCTTTAGCCATGCGATCGAACCTGTCATTGGGCAACATTACCGTGACGATGTGAAGCAGTTCAATGAATACGCAATTGAGCATTTTCAGTTGGACCAGAAGCTTAACGTTGGTGAGATAATCTCCGTTCTTATAGTTCTCTCGCAATCAATGTCTCAGGTGCTGCGTCACTCATTGTTCGATAGGCCCTCGGACTGCGCGGTACCGGAGTACCAGATCAGGCTCGTGACCACCATCATGGGAGCAAGGCGGCACGGTCAGATTGCGTGTCTTTCCGCAATTGTCAGTGGCGAAGTGGATGCCGACAAGTTAGATTACCTTGCGCGAGATGCCCTGCACTCGGGTATGCCTGTCGCATTTGACACAGAAAGACTTGTTCAGAAGTTGGAAATAATTTGCTGTACAGCGGATAACCTTCCTCAACATCAGACAGAGAACATAGCATTCGCGGAAGAGAGCCCCGGAGGCCAGTACTTTGATCTGGGAATAGCTGCGTCCGGCGTAGGTGCGCTTGAGCAGATGCTGGTTGGGCGAACGTTCTTATACGATCGCCTCTATCATCATCACAAGGTAAGAGCTGCAGACGCCATGGCTCAGCGGCTGCTCCACTATGCTGCTGTGGAGAGAGGCAAGCAATTTGAACTCGACGATCTATACCTCGCGGTAGCGGACGACACTATGATACGTCTGATCGGCGGTGATATTAAGAAAGACGGGTTTACCGGTGGCGGTATCCTTGCTGCAAAAATAGCCAGGGCGCTTCTGGATAGGGAACTATATGTACGTGCGTTCGCATTTAGAGCCAGTCTTCATGCGGGAATTCCTTCTGGGCTGAGCGAAGCAGAGCGCTCAGATGCACTAGGGGACATCTGGAGTCCCATTAGCACCTGTCTGGCGGATTTCGATGATAGGCTTGAGGCCGAACATGAGATCTTCGAGCGAGCCAAAATCCTTGCCCGGAAAGCTGGCGATCCCTTCTTAGCCGCGCTAGGCAAACATCTGGATCACTCGCATATTATTGTTGACCTTTCTGATAATCGGGTCAAATCTGTTACAATAAACGTGCATGCAGAGGATGGTGCTTTGGAAGTACCAAATCTGTTCTTTGATCCAGTGCGCTGGTCACAGGTATACAACCTTCAAAAGCGGACTGGGTATGTGTTTTGCCCGCGACAGTTTGTTTCCATTGTTTCGATGGCGGCAAAGATATATTTCTTCGAGAGATGGGGATACGTGGGTTCGGATGGCGCCGACCGTTTTACCAAGACCTTGGACGTCATAGACAAGAAATGGTTACGAGACCTTCGACGGAAAGGCATCATAGACGATGAGATAGAAAAGCTGCTCGAGCGGCGCTCCCGAGCGCGTCATTTTGTGAGGCCAAGTGATCTAGTTGCGCCAAGCGATTGGTTGGCAGAGGATCCTTCAGTACTTGAGCGCATTAGCGATGATCTCCGATCGCTGCTTCCTCAGGGATTGGCCTATGATGATAAAATTGCGGTCGCGACTGCCGTGTCTGGCCTCATCTCCTTCGTACATTCACTATACGTCGATAGAGACTGGTCTACTCGCGAATCTGCCAGCGAAGCCGATCTTCAGCGAGAACTGGTGAGACATTTTAGAGCTCGGGACGTTCGGGTAGATGAGGCTGCAAAACTAGGCGGTGGAGAATATGATTTACTGGTGGAAAGGCGTGTGCTGATTGAAAACAAGGTTGCGAGAGAAACAATTGATCCGTTCACGGCCAAACCGGACGCTCCCTATCAAACACACCGCTACGCAATTGCTAAATGCGCGCGCGTCTTTATCACCGTTATTGGCTATGTACCGCTTCAAGGGGACCCCCTGGAGCAGACGCAATCGATACGCGTCTTGCAGATCGAAAACGTAAACCGAACTGCTGTGAACGTCTCCGTCGCGGTACCGTATGGCATGCCGGTACCCTCGAATATCAGGCGGCTCAGCAGAAGGCAAACCCGTAATCGTCGCTAAAAAGAATCTGGGCGCTCCGAATGTATGGAGCTGTCGCGATCACGATCCTGCATAAGACGCACCCGAGGCCGCCATTGCCCTGTGGGGGCGCCCCCCGCATAGTCCCGAGGGCTCACCAGGGAGACTCCCATGCATCGGCTTGCGCTCGGCTTGTTGTGCGGTTTGTCGCTGGCAACGCAGGTCTTCGCTCAGGAGCGCGTGCTGCACATCGGCCTGCGCCAGGACCCGGACCTGCTCGATCCGACGCTTGGCTCGTCCTATGTCGGTCGCATCGTCTTTGCCGGCCTGTGCGACAAGCTGTTCGACATCGACACCAAGCTGAACATCGTGCCCGTGCTGGCGACGGGCTATGAGTGGAAGGACCCGACGCATCTGCGGATCCGTATCCGTGACGGCGTGCGATTCCAGGACGGGGAAAAACTCGACGCCAATGCGGTGAAATACAAGCTGCTGCGCGACCTCAACGCCAAGGGCAGCATGCGCCGCGGTGAGGTGATCTCGATCGACAGCATCGAAGTCATCGACCCGCTCACCGTGCAGCTCAACCTCCGGGAGCCGGCATCGCAATTGCTGGCACAGCTCACCGACCGCGCCGGGATCATGATCTCGCCCAAGGCCACCGAGGCGGCGGGCGACAAGTTCGGCCTGCATCCGGTCTGCGCCGGGCCATTCAGCTTCGACAGCCGGGTGGCGCAGGATCGCATCGTGCTGAAGCGTTTCCCCGGTTATTGGGACGCCAAGAGCATCCATTTCGACGAAGTGATCTATCTGCAGAACCCAAATTCCTCGGTGCGGCTGGCCAATCTGCAGGCCGGAGCGCTCGACCTTGTCGAATACGTGCTGCCGACGGATGTGCCGGCGGTGCAGAAGGATCCGAAGCTGAAGATCGTGATGGACGACTCGCTCGCCTACAACGGCATTGCGTTCAATACCGGCAACGGCATGGCGCAGGACACGGCGATTGGCAAGAATGCGCTGGTCCGTCAGGCATTCGAATTAGGACTGGATCGCGCGGCGATCATCCAGGTGGTTTATGACGGCATGTTCACGCCGGTCGTGCAGGCCAACCCACCGACCTCGCCGTATTATTTCCAGAACCTGCAACCGCCGGCGCGCGACCCGGAGAAGGCGAAGGCGCTTTTGAAACAGGCGGGCGTCGCGCTTCCCGTGCCGGTGACGCTGACGATCACCAACCAGTCGGACGATCAGCAGACCGCCGAAGTGATCCAGTCGATGGAGCGGGATGCCGGTTTCGACGTGAAGATCAAGACCATGGAGTTCGCCGCGTCGTTGCAGTCGGCCTACATAGGCGACTTCGAGGCCTACATGATCGGATGGTCGGGCCGCGCCGATCCGGACGGCAACATGTGGCAGATGCTGCACACCGGCGGCACGTTCAACTATGGGCACTATACCAATCCGGATGTCGACATAGCGCTGGACAACGCGCGGACCGTCGCCCCGGTCGATCAGCGCCGGGCGTTCTATGCAAAGGTCTGGGAACAGGAGCGCAAGGACCTGCCGCTGATCTATCTGTGGATCGGCAAGAACATTGTCGGGATGAAGAAGACCATCACGGGCTTTCAGCAGGTCCCGGATGGGTTGATTAGGCTGCAGGGAGTGGAGATGGGTCAGTAACGGCCTGGACACACCTCGTGCTCCACCGTAATGGTCGGCCCACGGGTCGGGCTAAAGGCCCGCCCGAGGACAGGCTCCGGCCGGCCATCTACGTCGTTTCTTTGTGCTGGCGGCGAAGACGTGGATGGCGGGGCCAAGCCCCGCCATGACGATAGAGGCAGCCCCTACGCCTTCGGCAGCCGGACGACGAACCTCGCGCCCACTACGTTGCCGCTCGCATCGCGTCGGTTCTCCCCCGAGATCCGCCCGCGTAGCGCTTCGATGATCTGCCGGCTGATCGATAGACCCAGCCCCGAATGCTGGCCGAATTTTTCCCCCTGCGGACGCTCCGAGTAGAACCGGTCGAAGATGTGCTCGATGTTCCCCTCGGGAATGCCGGGGCCCTCGTCCTCAATGCTGATCTCCACCATCCCGCCGGTCTCGCGCGCGCGCAGCATGATCGTGCCGCGCTGCGGGCTGAACGACTGCGCGTTCGTGACAAGGTTGCGCAGCACCTGCACCAGCCGGTCCTCGACGGCCCAGACCGCCAGCCCGGACGATGGCGCGTCCACCGCCACATGCGGATCGTTCGCTTCGTCGCGCGTCGCCTCGTCCAGTTCCTGCAACGCGCGCAGGATCGGCACCACATCGACCCGCTCGGCGGCTATGCGCGACAGTTCGGCGTCAATCCGCGACGCGCCGCTCACGTCGCTGATCAGCCGGTCAAGCCGCGTCACATCCTGCGCGATGATCGCCAGCAACTGCTTTTGTCGCGCGGGGTCCTCAATGCGGCGCAGCGTCTCGATCGCACTGCGGATCGACGACAGCGGGTTCTTGATCTCGTGCGCGACGTCCGCGGCGAACTTTTCGATCGCATCCATGCGCGCCCACAGCGCCTGCGCCGAGTCCGACAGCGCGGTCGCCAACGCGCCGACTTCGTCCCGCCGATCCAGCAACAGCGACGGTACGCTCCCCGCGCGCCCATGACCCTCGGACATCTGCGCGGCGGCGCCTGCCAGCCGCAGGATCGGCCGCGCGATGGTCAGCGACAGATACCAGGAAAGCAGCACCGTCAGGCACAGCGCCAGGCTGAACAGGGCCAGGATCGACATGCGGACGACGAACAGGCTGGTGTCCACCTCGCGCGCCTCGCGGGTGAGCAGGATGATGCCGACGGTGTGCCGGTCGCGCTCCACCGGTTCGGCGACCGTCACCAGCAGCCGGTTGTCCTTGGTGCGCCGGATGTAGGGGGGCATTTCGCGGCTCTGGCCGGAGCTGTTGACCCTCAGTTCCTCCTTCACGTCCGGCTGCCACTCCAGCCCCGCCGCCCCTGGAGTAATGTCAACCACCAGCGGGGTCGGCGTGTCGTGCGGCAGCACCGCCAGCACCTTGTCGTAGATCCAGCCGATCGCCCCGACGAACGGACCGTGCTCCATCGCCGGCGGCAGCGGCTCGGTGCTCACTGCTCCGCTCGTCCCCTCACGCACCCGGGAATCGGCGATCACAGTACCATCGGGGGCATACACCTTGGCCTGCGCCCCCGGTGTCGGGTCGGTCAGCCGACGCAGCAACGGGCGCGCGATCTCCGGCACGAGCTTCGGATTGTCAGGGTCCGTCGTGCGGACGGCGCTCTCGCCCAGCGCGCCGGCGAAGATGCGCGCCTGCTCGCGCAGCGCCGATACCTGAGCCTCCAGCAGTCCATTCTGGTACTGATCGAGGTACAGCAGCGCCGCCACCAGAAGCGCTAGCGGCAGCGCGTTGACCAGCAGGATGCGGCGCAGCAGCGGCGACACCCAGCGCGTGCGGAACCGCTTCCGCTGCGAGGCAGCAGGCGGTGCGAGCGCGGAAAGGGTGGTGCCGTCAGGCATGTTGGGTGCCGCTCAGTGCTCTTTGTAGCGATAGCCTATGCCGTAGAGCGTCTCGATATGGTTGAAGTTGTCGTCCACAGTGCGGAACTTCTTGCGGATACGCTTGACGTGGCTGTCGATCGTCCGGTCATCGACGTAGATGTTGTCCCCATAGGCCGCGTCGATCAGCTGGTCGCGGCTCTTTACCATACCCGGCCGCGCCGCAAGCGCCTTTACCAGAAGGAATTCAGTGACCGTGAGTTGGATGTCCTGCTCATGCCAGATGCACTGGTGCTTCGTCTCGTCCAGGGTCAGCTCGCCGCGCACCATCACACCGCCCGGAGTGGCGCCCGAGCCCTCGGCGCGGCTGGCCTCGTTGCGCCGCAGCAGCGCCCGGATGCGCTCGATCAGCAGGCGCTGGCTGAACGGCTTGGTGATGTAGTCGTCCGCGCCGAGCCGCAATCCCATCAGTTCATCCACCTCCTCGTCCTTCGAGGTGAGGAAGATCACCGGCATGGAGCTGCGCTGGCGCAGCCGCTGCAGCAGTTCCATGCCGTCCATCCGCGGCATCTTTATGTCGAGCACCGCCAGATCCACCGGCCTGGCGTTGAGCCCTTGCAGGGCGCTCTCGCCGTCGGTGTAGGTGCGGACCTGGAAACCCTCCTGCTCCAGCGTCATGGCGACGCTTGTCAGGATATTGCGGTCATCATCCACGAGGGCGATGGTCTGCTTGGTGGGACTGTCCTTCACGGGTACGTTCATGGTCGGGCTCCGTCGTTCAACTGAGCGACACTGAAACCCAATTGTGGCGTATTACAGACGAGAGGTGAACGAAATATGGCCCAGGGTTTCGTCTGGGAGGCGCGCAAGCTCCTGCGGGCGGCACGCGTCGGGACGCTTGCCAGTTCCGCGGACGGGCAGCCTTTCGCCAGCCTGGTCACCCCGGCCTGCGCCCCGGACCTGTCGTTGCTGCTGTTGCTCTCCGATCTGTCCGAGCACACCAGGCACTTGCGCGCCGATGCGCGTTGTTCGGCGCTGGTCGCCGGGGTGCCCCAGGACGCCAATCCGCAGACCACCCCCCGCGTCACTGTTACCGGCCTGGCCGAGCCCACGGCCGACCCGGGGCTGAAAAGCCGCTACCTCGCGATGCACCCATACGCGGCGCAGTATGCGGACTTTGCCGATTTCTCGCTGTGGCGCATCCGGGCGCTGGGTGGCTTGTATGTCGGCGGATTCGCCCGCGCTGCCCGGCTCCGCGCCGCCGACCTAATATTGGATGCTGCAGCCGTCGCCACCATCGCAGACGCGGAGGCCAGGATCATATCGCACTGCAACAACGACCATCCCGACGCGTTGGCGGCCATCGCCGGCGTGCCGGGCACATGGCGGATGGTCGCCGTCGATGTCGATGGCTGCGACCTGGCCGATGGGGAGCGGGCGATCCGCATCCACTGGTCGGCGCCGGTGGCCGATCCGGCCGACGTGCGCCGTGAACTGGTTAGGCTGGCTGGCGAGGCTAGGGCCGGTTGATGGCGACTGCCGCCCGGCAGTAGCGTGCGCGGGACAACAGGAGACGCATCGTGCTCAAGCTGGGATACAAGGCCTCCGCCGAACAGTTTTCTCCGTCGAAGCTGCTGGCATTCTCTGTGCTGGCCGAGCAGGTCGGCTTCGATTCGGTGTTCGTCAGCGACCACTTCCAGCCGTGGAAGCACACCGACGGCCACGCTCCCAATGCACTGGTGTGGCTTGGCGCGCTGGGGGCGAGCACGCGCCGCGTGGTGATCGGCACCAGCGTGCTGACGCCGACCTTCCGGTATCACCCATCCATCGTGGCGCAGGCATTCGGCACGCTGGGCGCGATGTATCCCGGCCGCGTCGTGCTGGGCGTGGGCACCGGCGAGGGGCTGAACGAGGTCCCATCGACCGGGATGCAATGGCCGGACAACAAGGAGCGCTTCGCCCGGTTGCGCGAGGCCAACCAGTTGATCCGCAAGCTGTGGTCCGAGGAGCGGGTGACGTTCCAGGGTCAGTACTATAAGACCGAGAAGGCGACGATCTACGACAAGCCGGACAAGCCGGTGCCGATCTATGTCGCCGCGGCCGGACCGCAGGTCGCGAAGTATGCCGGGCGCTCGGCGCAGGGTTTCATCTGCACGTCGGGCAAGGCATGGAAGCTCTACACGGAGACGCTGCTGCCGAACGTCGAGGAGGGGCAGAAGCTCGCCAGCAACCCACCCGCGGAGTATGACCGGCTGATCGAGATGAAGGTGTCGTTCGACACTGACCACGAACGCGCGATGCAGGACACGCGGCACTGGGCGGCGCTTGCGCTCACACCCGAGGAGAAGATGTCCGTCGAGGACCCGACGGAAATGGAGCGCCTGTCCGCGGCGCTGCCGGTGGAACGAGCGGCGAGCCGGTGGATCGTCTCGTCCGATCCGGACGAGCACGTGGAGAAGATACGGCCGTATGTCGAGATGGGTTTCCGCCATCTGGTATTCCATGCGCCCGGGCCCGACCAGGAGCGGTTCCTGCGGCTCTACAGCGAGCAGGTATTGCCGAAGCTGCGGCGGCGCTTTGATTGATACGCCGCGGGTGTCGCGATGAGCCCCGATCCAGTCGTGTCACCCCCGCGCCTCAAGTCGCCAGTCCCGCACCCCAAAATGTCACCCCCGCACCGCAAATTGTCACCCCCGCGCCCCACCTCGTCACCCCCGCGAAAGCGGGGGCCCAGCAGCCGATCTGATTTCGCAGCTCCGGCATGAGCTCTGCCCTCGAGCTGGTCGCGCTGCCCGGCTTGCCGATGGTCCGCGTGAACGACAACATCGCGGATCTGATCATCGTTGCGCTGACGCGAGCCGATACGCGGTTGCGCGACGGCGACGTTGTGGTGGTTGCGCAGAAGATCGTATCGAAGGCCGAGGGACGAACGGTCGATCTCGCCACCGTCGAGCCGTCGGCGGAGGCGGTGGAACTCGCACGGGACGTCGGCAAGGACCCGCGACTTGTCGAAGTGGTTCTGCGTGAATCGACCCGCGTGGTGCGCTCGCGGCCGAACCTGATCATCGTGCAGCACCGGCTCGGCTTCGTGATGGCCAATGCCGGTGTGGATCAATCCAACGTGGCGCCAGCCGATGGGGTGCATCGCGTGCTACTGCTGCCGCGCGACCCGGATGCATCGGCCGAGGGCATCCGTGCCAAACTACAGCAACGGTTTGGCGTGACCATCGGCGTCATCATCAGCGACAGCTTCGGCCGCGCGTGGCGCCGCGGCACATGCGGCATTGCGATCGGCGCCGCGGGCTTACCCAGCCTGATTGACCTGCGCGGCCAGCCCGATCTGTTCGGCCGCACACTCGAAGTCAGCATCATCGGGTTTGCCGACGAGATCGCCGCCGCCGCATCGCTGCTGCAAGGCCAGGCAGCCGAGGCGCAGCCCGTCGTGCTGGTGCGCGGCCTGCACTGGTCCGCGCCAATTGCACCGGCCGCGGAACTGGTCCGCCCGCCTGAGGAGGACCTGTTCCGGTGACAGTGGTTGCGCTGTCGGGCGGTGTCGGGGGTGCAAAATTGGCGCTCGGCCTCAGTCGTGTGCTGCCGCCCGGCCAGCTGCTGATCGTCGCCAATACGGGCGATGATTTCGAGCATCTCGGGCTCGCGATTTCACCCGACATCGACACGTTGGTGTACACACTGGCCGGGCTTGCCAATCGGGAACTCGGTTGGGGCCGTCATGACGAGACCTGGTCGTTCATGGAGACGCTGGCCTCTGTCGGCGGTGATACCTGGTTCAGGTTGGGCGACCGCGATCTTGCCGTGCATGTGGAGCGCACGCGCCGGCTGCGGGCCGGGGAGACGCTGTCGGCGATTACCGCCGATTTCTGCCGCCGCCTCGGCGTGGGTCCGCGCGTGCTGCCGATGAGCGACGACCCGGTTCGCACGCGGGTGCGCACCGATGACGGCTGGATCGATTTCCAGGACTACTTCGTGCACCGGCGCTGCGAACCCGTGGTGCATGAGCTTGCGTTCCACGGCGCCGCGACGGCGCGTGCCCAGCCCGGCGTTCTGGCGGCACTGGCCGATCCTGGGCTGGCCGCGGTGGTGATCTGTCCGTCCAATCCGTTCATCAGCATCGAGCCGATCCTTGCGGTGCCCGGCCTGCGTGCGGCACTTGCCGATTGTGCCGCTCCGGTGATTGCGGTGTCGCCGATCATCGGCGGGCGCGCGGTGAAGGGACCGACGGCGAAGATAATGACGGAACTTGGCATGACGCCCAGCGCAAGTGCCGTCGCGCGCCGGTACGGCGATCTGGTCGACGGCTATGTCGTCGATTTCGCCGATATGGATCAGGTTGCCGCGATCGGTCCCAAGGTCACGCTCGGGCAAACCATGATGACCACGCTGGCCGATCGCGAGGTGCTGGCGCGCACCGTGCTTGGCGCAGCCGGCGTGCTGCGGCGCGACTGATGACTGCCGACATCTGGGCGGCGGTGCCGGTGAAGGAATTTGCCGGCGCGAAGCAGCGCCTTGCGTCGCTGCTGGAGCCGGAGCAGCGACAGGCGCTGGCCGCGGCGATGCTGGAGGACGTGCTGGCCGCGCTGGTGGATGCACCGCTCGGCGGGATCATGGTGAACACGGTCGATCCAATCGCCGGCGAACTGGCGCGTCGCTATGGCGCCCGGGTCGTGACCGAAGCAGCGCGCGACGGGCACACAGGTGCGGTCATGGTGATGGCGCGCATCCTCGGCCGGGAAGGAAGGCAGGGCATGTTGACGCTGCCCGGCGACATTCCGCGCGTCACGTCAACGGAAATTGCGGCGGTGGTTAATGCGCGCCGCCCGGTGCCATCGGTCACCATCGTGCCCGCGCATGACGAGCGCGGTTCGAATGCGGTGCTTTGCGTGCCACCGACCGTGATGCAATTGCGTTTTGGCGACGACAGTTTCCTGCCGCATCTCGCCGCGGCCCGCGCGCTTGGCATGGAGCCGACGATCGTGAAGCTGCCGGGCATTGGTCTGGATATCGACCAGCCGCAGGACCTGCGCGCGTTCATGCAAGCTGCACCGCCAATGGCGACGCGCACGTACTTGATGCTGGCCGGCAGCATGGGTGGCGCCGCCTCCCCAACCCACCCCCGCTGACGCAGGAGAGGGAGTTCAGCGCACCCTCTCCCGCGTCAGCGGGGGTGGGTTGGGGTGGGGGCCCTTACTCCGCCGCCTGCATCTTGCGCGGCCGCGTCTGCACCACGGGGGCAAGCTCCGCTGCATTGAACGAAACGTCACGCCGTTCCTCCGGCGCCGGCCGATACAGCGTGTCGCGCTGCACGGGGATGCGCCCAATCGAGCGGATCAGACCCTCCATCGCCTCGGGCGGGAACTCCTGTCCGTGCTGCGTCCCCGCCGCCCGGGAAATGCTTTCGTTCATCAACGTGCCGCCGAGGTCGTTGGCGCCGGCATTCAGGCACACGGCCGCACCCTCCGGCCCCATCTTCACCCACGACGTCTGGATGTTGGTGATCAGCGGATGCAGCACGAGCCGCGCCACCGCATGCATCAGGACGGCCTCGCGCAGTGTCGGCCCCTTGCGCGCCTGGCCGCGCAGATACATCGGCGCCTCCATGTGCACGAACGGCAGCGGCACGAACTCGGTGATGCCGCCTGTCTGCGCCTGCAGATCACGCAGCACCAGCAGATGCCGCGCCCAGGATACTGGACGCTCGACATGGCCGTACATGATCGTCGATGTGGTGCGCAGGCCGAGCCGGTGCGCCGTGCTCACCACGTCCAGCCACTGTGCCGTGTTGACCTTGTCCGGGCAGATGATTTTTCGGACTTCATCGTCGAGGATCTCCGCCGCGGTGCCTGGCAGCGTGCCAAGTCCCGCCTGTTTGAGCTGCGCCAGGAAATCGTGCAGCGACAAACCAAGCGTCGCAGCGCCCTGCGTCACCTCGAGCGGCGAGAACGCGTGCACGTGCATATCCGGCAGCGCCGCCTTGATCGCACGGCAGATGCCGAGATAGGTCGCGCCGGTGTAGTCGGGATGGATGCCGCCTTGCAGGCACACCTCGGTGGCGCCGCGATCCCATGCCTCGCGGGATCGCCGCACCACTTCGTCCAGGTCCAAATCGTATGGCGTGCCGCGCAGGGCCTCGTGCGTCTTGCCCTTGGAGAAGGCGCAGAAGCGACAGCGGTAGTAGCAGATGTTGGTGTAGTTGATGTTGCGGTTGACCACGTAGCGAACGGTCTCGCCGCTGACCGCCTGGCGCAGTGCGTCCGCCGAGGTGATGACATGGTCGTAGTCGGCGTCGCGCGCGCCGAACAGGCGGACGATTTCGGGCTCGGCAAGCCGCGCGCCCGCGGCTGCCTTGCTCACCACGTCCGCGACCAATGGATCGACAGATCCGAGTAGCGACGCGCGTCGCCTCGGCAGAACGGTGAGCCCCGGTGCCCAGTCGTCGTCCCGCGCCCAACCTTCCGCGTCGATCGCGCGCCGCACGCGCTTTGCGATGTCGGGAGCGCACCAGCGATCGGCCTCGAACGTATAGGACGGATACACCGGCAGCCGCTGCACCAGCACCTTGCCCCTCGCGGCGGTGCGTTGTGCCAGCGCCTCGATCTGCGGCCATGGCGCCTCTGGATTCACATGATCTGGCGTCACCGGCGACACGCCGCCCCAGTCGTCGATCCCCGCACCGATCAGTTTCTCGTAGACGCCGGGCGACAGGTTGGGAGGCGCCTGCACATGCACATCGTCCGGCAGGATCAGCCGCGCCGCGGCGATGCTCCACAGCAGGTCGTCCAGATCCGGCTCCGGCGCCGTTGCCCGCTTGGTGTTGGGCTTGGCGCGGAAGTTCTGCACGATCACTTCCTGGATGTGGCCGTGGTGGACGTGCAGGTCGCGGATCGCGCGCAGCGATTCCAGGCGTTCCGCGCGCGTCTCGCCGATGCCGATCAGGATGCCGGTGGTGAACGGCACCGCCAACTCGCCGGCCTGGCGCATCATCTCCAGCCGCACCGAGGGCGCCTTGTCGGGCGAGCCGTAATGCACGCCGCCGGGTTCGCACAGCCGATTGCTGCTCGATTCCAGCATGATGCCCATGCTTGCCGACACCTCGCGCAGCGACGCGATCTCGTCGCGCGTCATCACACCCGGATTAACGTGCGGCAGCAGCCCGGTTTCCTTCAGCACCAGGGCGCACATCGCGCGCAGGTAGGAAATCGTCGTGTCGTGCCCGAGCGCGGCCAAAGCCTCGCGCGCGGCGCGATAGCGCAGTTCCGGCTTGTCGCCCAGCGTGAACAGCGCCTCGGTGCAGCCCGCCGCGGCGCCGGCGCGCGCGATGCTGAGTACCATCTCGGGCGACAGATAGGCCGGCCGGCCGGCCCGCGGCCGTTCGGCAAATGTGCAATAATGGCACACGTCGCGGCACAGCTTGGTCAGCGGAATGAACACTTTGCGCGAGTAGGACACGAGTCGCCCGTGCGCCGCGTCGCGCCTGGCCGCCGCGCGCGTCATCAGTTCCTCGAGCGACCCGGTTTCGATGTCGTTCATCATGCCTTGCTTACCACTTCTTCCCCGAAACGCTGGATCACCTCCAGCGTCTCCTCGATCGTCGGCCGTTGCGGATACAGGATCGCATGCCGGGCGCCGGCCTTCTCGAGGGCGGCTGCGTCGGCCAGCATGTCCGAGGAATCGCCACTGAACAACTGCCGCCCGTCGGGACCCTGCTGTGCCGTCCACACGGGCGGACTGATCGAATGCCGAAATCCATGATTGCCGCCACCTGGCTCCCGCTCGGATCATCGTGTGCTAACGTCGCGGGCGACGCAATTCAAGCGGGAGGAACAAATGCAGATCGGGTGCAGCGCGCCGACCAGTGGACCTCTGATCGCTCCGGACAGCCTGGTCCGCATCGCCACCGAGGCCGAACAGCTCGGCTTCGACTACATCACGGTCAGCGACCACGTGATGATCCCGAAAAGCATTGCCTCGCGCTATCCGTACAGCGAGTCGGGCGAGTTCCCCTCGGGCGCGGGCGCCGCGCGACTGGAACAGCTTGCTGCCGCCGCGTTCATCGCCGCGGCCACGTCCAGGCTGCGCATCGTCACCTCGGTGATGGTGGTGCCGCATCGTCCGGCGGTTCTGACCGCGAAGATCCTGGCGACCATCGACTATTTGTCAAAAGGCCGACTGACTCTCGGCATCGGCGCCGGGTGGTGCAAGGAGGAATTCGAGGTGATCGGAGCGCCGCCGTTCGAAGATCGCGGCCATGTGACCGATGAGTGGATGATGGCCTGCAAGGAGCTGTGGTCGAAGGACGATCCGAGCTTCGACGGGAAGTATGTGAAGTTCGCCGATGTGGTATTCACACCGAAGCCGGCGCAGAAGTCGATCCCGATCTGGGTCGGCGGCGAGAGCGGCCCGGCGCTGCGGCGAACGGCGCGATACGGTGACGCGTGGTATCCGATCGGCACCAACCCGCAATTTCCGATGGACACGCTGACGCGGTTCAAGGCGGGCGTGGCCAAGCTGCGCGACCTGACCACGAAGGCCGGACGCAATCCGGCGTCGGTGACGGTGGCCTATCGAATTTCCTCAAATGCGGAGGCGCAGCCGAAGGGCACCGTCGATGGCGAGCGCAAATTGTTCACCGGCGGTGCGGCGGATTTCGTCGGCGACATCAAGGCGTTGGTCGATGCGGGTGTGACCTCGTTTGATTCCGGCATGTTCGCGCCGACATTGGCCGGGACCATCGACAACATGCGCCGGTTCCGCGATGAGGTCATGTCGAAAGTGAAGTAGCGGGGGGTGAAATAGCGGGAGGTCCGTCATGCAGATCGGCTGCAATGCGCCCACCAGTGGGCCGCTCATCGAACCGGACAGCCTGGCGCGGATCGTTACAGAAGCCGAGGCGCTGGGCTTCGACTATTTGACGATCAGCGACCACATCATGGTGCCGCGCAATCTCGGCTCAAAATATCCCTATACCGACACGGGCGAATTTCCTGCCGGCACCGCGGCCGCCTGGCTCGAGCAGCTCACGACGACAGCCTATATCGCCGCGCTGACGAAGCGGCTGCGCTTCGTGTTGTCGGTGATGGTGGTGCCGCATCGCCCGGCGGTGCTGACCGCGAAGATCCTGGCGACGATCGATTATCTGTCGAAGGGCCGCCTTACGCTGGGCATCGGAGTCGGCTGGTGCCGCGAGGAATTCGAGGCCATCAACGCGGCGTCGTTCGACGATCGCGGCCATGTCACCGACGAATGGATGATGGCCTGCAAGGAGCTGTGGTCGAAGGATGATCCGCGCTTCGACGGCAAGTATGTGAAGTTCTCGGATGTCGTGTTCACACCGAAGCCGGTGCAGCAGCCGATCCCGATCTGGGTCGGCGGCGAAAGCGGCCCGGCGCTGCGGCGCACCGCACGCTATGCGGACGGGTGGTACCCGGTGTCCACCAATCCGCAATTCCCGATGCATACGCTCAGCAAGTTCAAAGCAGGCATCGCACGGTTCCGCGGCGTGGTGGAGAAGGCCGGACGCGATCCGTCGGAGATCACGCTGGCGCTGCGCGTGCTGGCCGGTCCGCGCGCGCAGCCTCGCGTGATGATGGAGGGTGAACCGCGCCTGTTCTCTGGCGGTTCGGCCGACTACGCGGCCGACATCAACGCGCTGAAGGAACTCGGTGTGGGCGCGGTCGATGTCCGCCTGTTCGGCGCCTCGGCGCAGGAGACGGTAGACAACATGCGCCGATTCCGCGACGAAGTGATGGCGAAGGTTCGATAAGGGGAACTCAATATGCAGCTTGGCATCACGATGCGGATCAACGGCCAGACGCCGAAGCTCAGCATGGACGAGGTGCTGGAGGCCGAACGGCTTGGCTACGTCTCGGTATGGTCGGGCGAGGCCTGGGGCACCGATGCGGTGTCGCCGGTCGCCTGGGTGCTGGCGCGCACGACAAAGATCAAGGCAGGCACTGCAATCATGCAGATGCAGGCGCGCACGCCGTCTTGCACGGCGATGACGGCAATGACGCTGAACGCGCTGTCAGGCGGGCGATTCCTGCTCGGCGTCGGACCGTCCGGGCCGCAGGTGATCGAGGGCTGGCATGGCGTGGCGTACGGCAAGCCGCTCGGTCGCACCAAGGAATATATCGAGATCATCCGCAAGGCGCTGGCACGTGAGGCGCCGCTGACCCATCAGGGCGAGCACTATCAAATTCCCTATACCGGGCCGGGAGCGACCGGGCTGGGCAAGCCGCTGCGCAGCATCGTGCACGGCGATCCGGATATGAAAATCTACACTGCGTCGATCACGCCGGCCGGGCTGCGCACCGCGGGCGAGGTGTCGGACGGAACGTTGCCCATTTGGTTTTCACCGGAGCAGGCGGATCAGGTGGTACAGCCGATCCTGGACGGGCGGGCAGAGGCGGGAAAGCCGCGCGACCTGGAGGGTTTCGATCTCGCGCCGTATGTGAAGATCAGCATGGGCAACGATCTGGCCGCGTGCCGCGATGCGCTGCGGCCCAATCTGGCGTTGTATATCGGCGGGATGGGCGCTCGCTCGAAGAATTTCTACAACGATTTCGCAGTGCGACTTGGCTACGAGGAAGCGGCGGCGAAGATCCAGGACCTGTATCTGGGCGGGCACAAGAAGGACGCTGAGGCACTGGTGCCGGACAAGCTGATCGACGAGATCGCGCTGGTGGGATCGGCGGACCGCATTAAGGACCGGCTGCAGGCGTGGAAGCTGGTGGCGCGGGGTGGAAAACTGACGACGATGGTGCTGACAGGTGCCACGGTCGAGGCGTTGCGCGTGGTGGCGGAGGCGGTGCTGTAGTACGGCCGTGACCGGCATCGATCTGCCGGACATTGCCCGAAGACAATGGCCGTTCCGGCCGCGTTTCGCCCGCGTCAACGGCTGGCGTATGCACTATGTGGACGAAGGCGACGGCGATCCGGTTGTGCTGCTGCATGGCAACCCGACCTGGGGCTTTCTTTACCGTGACTTTGTAGCGCCGCTGACCTCGGCCGGACATCGCGTCATCATCCCCGACATGATCGGTTTCGGGCTGTCGGAAAAGCCCGTGCGCGAACAGGCGCATAGCCTCGACGGCCACATCGCCAACCTCACCGGATTGCTACGCGGCCTCGATCTGCGCCGTATCACGCTTGTCTGCCACGACTGGGGCGGCCCGACCGGCCTCAGCTTTGCCTTGTCAAACATCGCGCGCGTGAAGGCGGTGGTGCTGATGAGCACATGGGCCTGGCCGCTGCCGCCGGCGGAGTTCCATACGCGCATCTTTCCCTGGCGTTTGATGCACGCGCCGTTGATCGGGCCGTACCTGCTGGGGCGGCACAATGCGCTGGCGGGACGTGGCGTCTATCTGTCCGTGGTCGATCGCAGGCGATTTCAGGATCGTGCGCAGGCAGCGTACGAGGCTGTGCTGCCGGATGCTGCGAGCCGCCTGCTCACCTGGACATGGCCGCGCTGGATTCCGCTGGACTCGACTGCGCGTGCGCTCGACCGCTTCGCCTGGCTGGAGCGCGAACTCTCGGCCTGCACCCTGCCCGCATTGCTGATCTGGGGGCGTGAGGACGACGTGTTCGACCCGGCGATTTTCGTTCCGCGCTTCAGGCAGTTGCTGCCGCATGCCGAGGGGCCGCATCTGGTGACCGGACGGCATTTCCTGCAGGAAGATTCAGGTCCCGAGATCGCCTCGCACATCGTCGATTTCCTGCGGAGGCTGGCGTGACCGTGGTGCACGTGGTGCCGGAACCGGCGCTCGAAGGCATGCGGCTTGCCTTTGTGCTCGCGGAGAACCGGCTCGGCCACTATCCCGAATTCCGCGAGTTCTTTGTGCGCACGTTCGATCTCGATCGCGTCGGCCTGGCGCGGCCGGGTCATGTGCAGGCGCTCTCCGGAACGATTTATGCGCTGATCTTCATCGGCCGCAGCGGCGAGGCTTTCCCATCGGGCGTGGAAATCCATGCCGTCGTTGCCGCGCTTGAACCGTTCGATGAAACGGCCGTCGATCGTGATCTGTGGTCGATCATGCGCTGGATGATCGACGGTATCGGCGGAGCGTGGACAACTGATGCATTGGACGCGACCGGACGCTTGTTTCGCATTCCAGCCAGCATGGCCGGGGACGACCCGGTTTCCTGACGACCATGACAGGCCGCACTCTCACGACGCCGCATCGAGTTCAGCAAGCAATGCCGCGACTCGATTACGCAATGCAGGCAGATGGTCGGTGATCGTTTCCCACACGATCATGCTGTCCACCTGCGTGTAGCCATGGATCAGAATGTTGCGGAATGCCACGGCACTCCCGAGTTCGGGGATACGGTTGGCAATGTCCGGATCCAGCCTGGACAGCTGGTTCAGTGCTTCGCCGATGATCTCGAACTGCCGCTCGACGGCCGACCGCAGCATATCGTCGGCCAGATAGCCAGCTCTGTCCCGATGGCCGATGTAGCGAGCGATTGCATCAGCCGACTTTCGCACGTCCCAGAGAAATGCGCGCGCGTCACGCTGCATACAGGACCTGCTTGTCGCGCTCGATTCCGGCCCGGACATATGGATTTTCCACACTGCCCGCGGTGATCAGATCGACCTTGCGGCCAAATATGGCGGCCAGCGCCTCTTGCAGGCCGAAAAATTCATCTAGACTTGGCGTGTGCTTTGTTGGGTCATAGACGACCAGAATATCGATGTCGGATCGCTCCGGGTCGAAATCCGTCTCTCGGGCAGCGGAGCCGAACGCCTCCAGCCGCGAGACACGGAAGCGTCGGCACAGGTCGGCGATTTCATCGCGGCGGTCAGCAAGCATCGGCAGCATGGCAGTGGATGACCCTGGTTCGTCGCGGGGCGTGTCGAAATCAGGATACACGCGGGGAGCCCACCACTCCATACTCGCCGCATGGACGCGGCCCGCGTGCGCTCCTAGCATCTGTGCGGATACTCGGAGGTAGCGCCCAATGAGCGGAGCATCACCCGTCAGCCTCGAACGCGAGGGCGACATCGGCGTCATCACCGTGAACTATCCGCCGGTGAACGCGCTTGGCCCTGGCGTGGCGGAGGGCATCAAGGAGTGCATTGCGCGCGGCAACACCAATCCTGCAATCAAGGCGATGGTGCTGATCGGCGCGGGACGCAGCTTCATCGCCGGTGCCGACATCCGCGCCTTTGGAACGAATCGTCCCCCCCGCCTGCCGCTGGGGCAGCGTGTTTACGATATCCTCGACGCCAGCGAGAAGCCGGTGGTCGCCGCCATCCATGGCTACGCGCTCGGCGGCGGGTTGGAGATCGCGATGGCCTGCCACTATAGGATCGCACTGCCCAGCGCGAAGGTCGGCCTGCCGGAAGTGCTCCTCGGCATTCTGCCGGGCGGCGGTGGCACGCAGCGTCTGCCGCGGCTGATCGGCCCCCAGGCCGCGCTCGACATGATCGTCACCGGCCGGCATGTGCCGGTGCCCGAAGCCAGGAAGCTTGGCATCATCGACGAGGTGCTGCCAGAGAACTCCGAGCTGCGGGAAAGCGCCATTGCCTGGACGATGCGCGTCATGGACGCGCGTCCGCTGCGTCGCGTTCGCGACCGTCCGGTGAAGCTCGATGATCCCGGCGTTTTCGATGCGATGCGCCAATCGATTGCCCGCCGCGCACGAAATCAGACCGCACCCTATCACTGCATCGCCGCGGTGGAGGCCGCGTGTTCGCTCGCGTTCGACGATGGCTGCCGCCGCGAGGCTGATCTGTTCACGGAGCTGGAAAATTCCGCCGAGGCGCGCGCGCTGCGCTACGCATTCTTCATCGAGCGCGAGGTGGCCAAGCTGACGGATCTTCCTGCCAATACGCCCGTTCGCACGTTTGCCACCGCGGCGGTGGTCGGCGCCGGCACGATGGGTGGCGGCATTGCCATGAGTTTCGCCGACTACGGATATCCGGTGAAGCTCATGGACGTCACGCAGGAAGCGCTGGACCGCGGCATGCAGCGCATCCGCGACAACTATGCAACGTCGGTTCGCCGCGGCTCACTCGCCGAGGTCGCGATGCGACGCCGGCTCGCGCGCATCGAACCGGTGGCCGATTACGACGATATCAAGGACTGCGACATCGTCATCGAGGCGGTGTTCGAGGACATGGACGTCAAGAAGCCGATCTTCGCCAGGCTGGACGAGGTGATGAAGCCGGGCGCGCTGCTGTTCTCCAACACATCCGCGCTGAACGTCGACGACCTTGCGGACATGACCAAGCGGCCGAAGGACGTGGCGGGGACGCATTTCTTCAGCCCGGCGAACGTGATGAAACTGCTTGAGGTGGTGCGCGGGGCAAAATCTTCGCCGCAGACGCTGCAGTCGGCGATGCAAATGGGCCGCAGGATCGGCAAGCTCTCGGCAATGGCCGGCAACACCGACGGCTTCGTCGCCAATCGCTCGCGGGCGCCATTCAACACCGAGATGGTAATCCTGCTGGAGGAAGGCTGCCTGCCCGAGCAGGTGGACAAGGTGATGGTGGATTTTGGCTATCCGATGGGGCCGTTTGCGGTGGGCGATCTCGCCGGCCTCGATGTCGGTGCGGCCGGACGCCGTCGCCGCGCCGCCGCCGATCCGAATTATCGGAAACTGCCGATCGCCGACCGCCTGGTGGAGCTTGGTCGGTTTGGTCAGAAGACCGGCGCCGGATGGTACCGCTACGAGAACGGCGACCGCACGCCGCACCCCGATCCCGAGGTGGCCGCCATCATCAAACAGATCGCTGCCGAGATGGGCGCGCCGCAGAAGGAGTTCACCGACCAGGAGATCCTGCATCGGCTGCTGTTCGCGTCAGTGAACGAGGCGTGCCGCATCCTGGAGGAAGGCAAGGCCTACCGTGCCGGCGACATAGACGTGATGTGGCTGCACGGCTTCGGGTTCCCGCGCTACCGCGGTGGCCTGTTCTACTGGGCCGACGGCATCGGCGTTCGCAACGTATACGACCAGATCGCGAATTGGCATCAGCAGTACGGCGTGCGCTGGTCGCCGTCACACCTGTTGCGCGAACTTGCCGAAGCAAACACGCCGTTCCGCGAAGCCAAGGCCGCGGCCTTTGTGCCATAGGGGGAAACAGCCATGAGCGAAGTCGTCGAACTGAACGATCTCCCCGACGAGGAATTTCGCCTGCATGTGCGGCAGTGGATCGAGGCGAACTACCCACCGGAGATTCGCAATCCGCCATCGCGACTGCATTTCAAGGACACCAAGGGCTGGTATCACAAGCTGGCACGCAAAGGCTGGCTCTGCCCGAACTGGCCGCGCGAATTCGGCGGCATGGGCATATCGGCGGGCAAGCAGCTTATCATGCTGGAGGAAAAGGAACGCCACGGCTGCGCCCGGCTCAATGAAATGGGCATGACGATGCTGGGCCCGTTGCTGATTCGCCATGGCACGAAGGAGCAGCAGGACTATTACCTGCCGAAGATCCTCACCGGCGAGCACATCTGGTGCCAGGGCTATTCCGAACCGAATGCGGGTTCCGATCTTGCGTCACTGCGCACCGAGGCTGTGCCGGACGGCGACCATTGGGTGGTGAACGGGCAGAAGATCTGGACCTCGATGGCGATGGACGCGAGCTGGATCTTTCTCCTGGTGCGCACCGACAAGCAGGCGAAGAAGCAGGAGGGGATCAGCTTCCTGCTGGTGCCGATGGACAGCCCGGGGATCACGGTCCGGCCAATCACCAACCTCGATATGGAGGATGAGTTCTGCGAGACGTTCTTCGACAACGTGCGCGTGCCGAAGGGCAATCTGGTCGGGCAGATCAACCAGGGCTGGACGATGGCGAAGAACCTGCTGGGGTTCGAGCGCATCGGCAGCGGCTCGCCGCGCCAGTCGTCCCATGCGTTGTCGCGGCTGCGTCTGCTGGCGGATCGTATGGGCGTCTGGGAGGAGGAGGGGTTCCAGGATCGCTACACACGGCTGCGCCTCGATCTTGAGGACCACAAGTCGCTGTACAGCGAGTTTGTCGCGAAGGTGTATCGCGGCGAGGCGCTGGGTCCGGACGTGTCGATGCTGAAGGTGCACCAGACCGAGCTTTATCAGCGCATCACCGAGACCATGCTGGAGATCGCCGCCGAGCATGGCGGGCAGTTCGGCCCGCTGGACGGCAACCGCGAGTTGAATCCCGCGGGTCTGTTCATCCAGTCGCGTCCTTCCACGATCTATGCTGGGTCCAATGAGATTCAGCGCAACATCCTGGCCAAGAACGTGCTGGAACTGCCGGGTTGAGGAACGAGCGGCGTCGCCTTGTTGACGTTGTGTTGAACCCCGGCATATCGTCTACTCGCGAGTAGCAAAGTGCCGGGGCGCCACAAAGTCGGCCCCGCCTAAAAGGGAGGGCCGCTGATCGTGGAAGGCGCTGCGCGCCTGTTGCAGCTTGTCGTCAATGGAGCCGCCGCCGGCTGCATCTACGGGCTGATCGCGCTCGGGTTCGTCCTGATCTACAAGGCGACCGAGATGGTCAACTTCGCCCAGGGCGACATCATGATGCTGGGCGGCTTCGTGGCGTTCAGCCTGATCGCCCATTTTGGCCTCAACTACTGGGTCGGCGCGTTCCTCGCCATCATGATCATCGCAGCGTTCGGTTTCGCGCTCGATGCCGTCATATTGCGACGCGTCATCGGTCAACCGCAATTCGCCGTTGTCATGCTGACGCTCGGGCTGGGTTTCATATTCCGAGCGTACGCCGGCATCACCTGGGGCTACGATTCGGTCGGCTTCGAGACGCCCTTCACCAACAAGACGATCAACCTCGGCGGCCTCGTGCTGGGCCAGGACAACGTGTCGATCATCGTCGGCACCGTGCTGCTGTGCGGCGTGCTGTACGTCTTCTTCAGCCGCACGCGGCTCGGCATCGCCATGCAGGCATCGTCGCAGAACCAGCTTGCTGCGTATTACATGGGTATCCCAGTCCGCACGGTGTTTTCACTGATCTGGGCGATCAGCGCCGGCGTCGCTGCGGTGGCCGGCATACTGCTGTCGCCGGTTTCGATGATCGACGTGAACATGGGTTTCCTCGGTATCAAGGCGTTCGCCGCCGCGGTGCTCGGGGGCTTCGGCAGCATCCCCGGTGCGCTGATCGGCGGCGTGCTCATCGGTATCGTCGAGCAGCTTGCCGGCTACTTTCTGCCCGCGGGCTTCCAGGAAGTCACCTCGAACGTCGTGCTGCTCGCGACATTAATTCTGCGGCCTCAGGGATTGTTCGCCGAGGGCCTGGGCAAGCGAGTCTGACAAATGCGCTACCTTTTCAAAACGGACTATCGGCAGGACATGAAGCTGTGGCGCCATCGCGGCGACCTGTTCTGGTACGGCCTGCTGGTCGTCGTGCTGCTGTTGATACCGCGCATGTTGGGCGAGTTCTACATTGGCGAACTGGGCGGCGTGTTCATCTTCGCCATCGCCGGCGTCGGCCTGATGCTGCTGGCCGGCTATACCGGCCTGATCAGCCTCGGCAATGCGGCATTTCTGGGCATCGGGGCGTACACCAATTCGGTGCTGCTGGCGCGGGGCGTTCCGTTCCTAATCACCCTGCCAGTATCCGGTCTGTTCACCGCGGTCTTCGGCGCCGCGATCGGCCTGCCGACGCTGCGCATGAGCGGGCTCTATCTCGCGATCGCGACGCTGTCATTCGGCAGCATCGTTGGCACGGTGTTTCAGAAATGGGATGCTGTCACCGGCGGGTTCGACGGTTTTGCCGTGCCAACACCATATATCTTCGGCGTTCCGATCGAAGGCGCGAACGGCATCTACTATCTCTCGCTCGCGGTCCTGATCTTCGTGCTGTGGCTGTCGGCCAACATACTGCGCACACCGCTCGGCCGTGCCATGGTGGCAATCCGCGACAGCGAGATCTCCGCACAGAGCATGGGAATCCATCTCGCGCGGTACAAGACCTTCGCGTTCGCCATCAGCGCCGGCATGACCGGCCTCGCCGGCGCATTGTTCGCGCATTACGTGCGCTTCCTGGCGCCTGATGCGTTCGACGTGCTGCTGTCAGTACAGTTCGTCACCATCGTGTTCGTGGGCGGCCTAGGCTCGCTGCATGGTGCGGTCCTCGGCGCGATCTTCGTCAGACTGCTGCCGCAGGCGATCGCCATCATGCGCGACGAACTGCCGTTCGGCATCGGCCGCATGCCGGGGTTGGAGCCGTCGCTGTTCGGCCTCGTGCTGGTGTTTGTGATCCTGTTCGAGCCCGGTGGGATGTACGGCCGCTGGATCAAGGTGAAGCACTGGTTCCAGGCCTACCCGCTCAAGCGCCGTACCGCCTTCCGCCGCCAAAAGTCCTATGCGCGCTCGGAGCGGCTGCGGTGATGCAGCTATTGCCCGGCCATGACGGGTGGGGTTGGCGCGGCCTCCCATGAGCATCTTCGCTGCCAATGAAATCGCCATACGTTTTGGTGGCATCCGTGCGGTCGATGCGGTCAGCTTCGAGGTGAACCAAGGAGAGGTATTCTCGATCATCGGCCCGAACGGCGCCGGCAAGACGACGATTTTCAACCTGATCAGCCGCATCTATCAGCCCAGCGCCGGCCGGCTATTCTTCCAGGACCATGACATCACCGACGTCCCGGCCTACCGCATCGCCGGCCTTGGAATCGCACGCACGTTCCAGAACATTGAGCTGTTCGCCAACGCCACCCTGTTGCAGAACCTGCTGATCGGCCGGCACTGCCATTCGACCGTCGGTGTGCTTTCCCAGCTTGTCTTCCTGCCAGCGGTGCGGCGCGAAGAGCTGAAGCATCGCGAGAAGGCCGAAGAGGTGATCGCCTTCCTCGGCCTGGAACGCTACCGCGATACGCTGATCGCCAACCTGCCGTACGGCGTGCGTAAGGTGGTCGAACTCGGCCGCGCGCTGTGCATCGAACCGAAGCTGCTGCTGCTGGACGAACCCTCCTCCGGGCTGAACGTGGAGGAAACCGAAGGCATGGGATTTTGGATCGAGGACATCAAGAAGGACCTCGGCATCACGGTGATCATGGTCGAGCATGACATGAACCTGGTGCGCATGGTGTCCGACCGGGTGATGGCCTTGAACTACGGCAAGGTCATCGCGCTCGGCACGCCAGACGAAGTGCAGAACCATCCCGAGGTGGTGCGTGCCTACATCGGGGGCGAGGCATGAGCGCGTCCGCATCCCTCCTCGACGTCACCGCCATCGAGACCTTCTATGGTCCGATCCAGGCGATCCGTGGCGTCAGCCTTCAGGTCGCGCAGGGCCAGATCGTCACCGTGCTTGGCGCCAACGGTGCCGGCAAGACCACGGTGCTGCGTACGATCTCCGGCGTTTTGGATCCCGAACGCGGTCAGGTGCGCTTCGAGGGTCGCGAGATCGCCCATCTGCCGCCCGATCGTGTGATGCGGCTCGGCATCTGTCACGTCCCGGAAGGCCGCGAGGTGTTCCCGTTCCTGACGGTGTACGAGAACCTGCTGATGGGCGCCTACTCGCGGCACGACAAGGACGCGGTACATCGCGATCTGGAGCTCTGCTACACCTACTTCCCGGTGCTGAAGGAACGCTGGAACCAGCGCGCCGGCCTGTTGTCGGGCGGCGAGCAGCAGATGCT
>DATMND010000304.1:0-39539 GCA_035569235.1 Acetobacteraceae bacterium
CATCGCCATCAGCACCGCGCCGGCGAACGCGCCGATGCCGTCCATGCTGGCGAGCACGCCGATCCCCTCCGGGCCAAGCGCCAACTGATCCTGTCCGATCACCGGCACCATGCTGGTGAACGGCCAGCCGAACACGTTGTAGATCACCGTTATCGTCAGCGTTCCGACCAGCCGCCTGTCGCGGCGGACGAACGCCAGACCTTCGGCAATGCGTGCGATCACCGTCTCAGACGAGGTCGGGGGAAAGCTGTTCCGGTAGCGCACGCGCAACGCCGCCACCACCGAGACGGCGTAAAGCGCGACGCTCAGCGCGAACACTCCCTCGATGCCGGCGCCGGCGAGCAGCAGGCCCCCGACGGTGGGTCCCACCATGCGGCTCGCGTTGTTGGCGCCCACGTCGATTGACATCGCGGCACCCATGCGCGCCGATCCCACGGCCTCACCGATCATCACGCGGCGCACCGGATTGTCGGTCGCCCAGCCCATGCCGTTGATGAAGCTTGCCACCGCGAGGTGCCAGACCGCCAACAGCCGCAGGTGCGCCAATGTCGCGAGCACCAGTGCGTTGACCAGCATCACCGCGACAACCACGACAAGCGTGGTGCGGCGTTCCATCCGTTCGGCGATCGCGCCGATGAATGCGCCGAACAGCCCCATCGGCAGCAGACGCAGCATGGTCATCATCGCAACGGTGAACGCCGATCCGGTGTGCTGGTAGACGAACACGCCGACCGCGACCGTCTCCACCCAGCGCACCGAGAACACCACCAGCCCGACGAACCAGAGCCGCCAGAAATCCGGATTGTCGATCAGCCACGGCGGGCGGCCCGCGGCTCGGCGCGCCACGCTCGTTTCGTGCAAAGGACGTTCCTCGCTTGGCAGCGGCTTCTCGCCGGTTCCGTGCCCATCCTGCCGACGCCACGACGGCCGCGCAACGTGCTCCGAGGGCGCGCGAGCATTAACCCGTTGCTAAAGCCCGCCGGTCATTCTGCGGCAGTTCGCATGATGTTCGCCCGGTCCCGCAACCGACTGTCCGTCATCGTCGTCAGGCTGTTGCACACGCTTCGCCTGGGCGACCGTTTTGTCGCCCGCCAACCCGGTATGTTGGTCGGCGTGCTCGCCGTCGTGATCCTGTGGGCAGGAGTTCTATATGCCGCGGTGGCTGAACGGCACCATGCGATCGACGACGCCGTGGAACGCACCGACAATTTCGCTCGCGCGTTCCAGGAGCAGATCATCGGGACCGTCCGCGCAATCGATCAGACCCTGCTCTATGCGCGCGCCTCCTATGCCCGCGCGCCTGACCAATTCGACATCACGCCATGGTCGGAACGCGGCGAGTTCCGGACCAATTCCGCCTTCCAGCTCTCCATCATCGACAAGGCTGGCCATCTGGTCGCCTCGAGTCTCGGGCCCATCACGAACCCGATTGATCTCGGCGATCGCGAGCATTTTCGCATCCAGGCCGCGGCCGCCGAGGACCGGCTGGTCATCGGCAAGCCTGTCACCCTTCGGATCGCCGACAAATGGGCCATCCAGTTTACCCGGCGCATGGTCGATCCGGCTGGATCTTTCGCCGGCGTGGTCTCGGTATCGTTCGATCCACTCTCCTTGTCGAATTTCTATGAAACACTTCATCTGGGCAGCGAAGGCGTGGTGGCCCTGGTCGGCACCGACGGGATCATTCGCGCGCGTGCCCCGAGTGAGCAACGCGGTGTCGGCTACTCAGTGGCAGATGCCGGGCTCATGCGGTCGTTTGCCCACAATGCGAACGGCAGCTTCATCGGCGGCAGCGCGATCGATGGCGCCAAACGCATCTACAGCTATCGCGCGGTGGAGGGTTATCCGCTCCTGGTGGCGGTCGGACAGAGCGAGCATGATGCACTCGCCGAATACGAGCTCGGCCAACGCTTCCACGTGGTGATCGCCGGCGCAGTGACGGTGCCGTTGCTTGTCGCCGTCGTGCTCCTTGCCCGGCGTCAGACCCACCTCGATCGCACGCGCGCGGCGCTGCGTGCCAGCGAGGCACGCTACGCCGAAAAGTCACGGCTGCTGGAAGGCACGCTCGGCAACATGACCCAGGGGATCATGATGTTCGACGCGGAATCGACGCTGCAGGTGGTCAACCGGCGCGCCGCGGAGATATTGGATCTGCCCGAGGACCTGCTGGCGACACAGCCGCCTCTGGCAAGTATGGTCCGCATCGCGTGGCAGCGCGGTGACTTCGGTCCAGTCACCGGCACATTCGAGGATTGGTTCGCCAGCTTCCTTGCCTCGCATTCTGACCCTATCGATATCCGCGACTTTCACCTGTTGAACGGAACGATCGTCGAAGTCTGCAGCAACCGCCTGCCCGATGGCAGCGTTGTTCGCACCTTTACCGACATCACCGGGCACAGACGAGCCGAGGGTGCGCTCCGTGCCGCACGCGATGAGGCGACGCGCTCAGCTCAGGTGAAATCCGAGTTCCTGGCCATGATGAGCCACGAGATACGCTCACCGATGAGCGGGCTGCTTGACATCATCGAACTGCTGCGCGACACCAGCCTGGACGCCGAGCAGGGCCAGATGGTCGGGCTGGTGCACGGCTCCGCGACATTGCTGATGCGCGTGCTGGACGACGTGCTGAACCTCGCCAAGATCGAGGCTGGCGCGGTCGAACTGGCGCTGGAGCCGATCGACCTGCGGGGTCTGGTGGCGGAGCTGATCGATGCGATGGCACCGAATGCCATGGGTCATGCATTGGCGCTGTCCGGTGTCGTGGCCGACGATGTGCCGGGCTATATTTCAACCGACCCGGTCCGGCTGCGTCAGATACTCACCAACTTGCTTGGCAACGCCATTAAGTTCACAGCGAGTGGCTCGGTCAGCCTCGGCGTCACGCGCGCGCCGTTGCCGGACAGCACGCCCGGTCTCCTGATTGCGGTAACCGACACTGGCATAGGCATCGCACCTGACATCATCGAGCGGCTCTTCGAGCCGTTCAGCCAAGCGGACGCGTCGACGACGAAGCTGTTCGGTGGGACCGGCCTCGGCCTGACGATCTCCCGCCGTCTGGCACGGTTGCTTGGCGGGGATATCGTGGCGACCAGCAAACCCGGCCAAGGCAGCGTCTTCACGCTCGCCATACCTTTGGCGGAAACACAGCGTCCGGCGACTGTCGATGTGGATGAAGTGCGTGCCTACGACGGCAGCCTCGGTCCGATGCGTATCCTCGTGGCCGAGGACCAACTGACCAATCGCTGGCTGCTCGGGCGCCAACTCGAGCGCCTGGGATGCTCAGTGACCGCCGTAGAGGACGGTCATGCCGCACTCGTCGCCTTTGATCAGGCCGAGTACGACCTGATCATCACCGATTGTCATATGCCGGGGACCGACGGAATCGAACTGGTACGGATGATCCGTCTTGCGGAGGCGACGTGTGGCGAGCGCCCGATACCGATTCTCGGGCTTACCGCGGACGTCACCGCGGCGATGCGCGAGCGCTGTCTCCATGCAGGCATGAACGACGTTTTGGCAAAGCCGATCGATCTCCGCCACCTGCATGCCGCTATCGTTCGGGTTATCCAGGCGGGCAGCGTCAGTGTCGTTCCGGACGTCGTCCGCACCGAGGGCGAGGTGTTCGATCCGAGCACCTATCATGAACTGTTTGCCGATGATCCGGCTGACGGCCAGGAGTGGCTGGAAGCCTATCTCGCATCGGCGGTCGATCTTGTTGCCCGCATTGAACAAGCAGCTGCCCGCGGCGATCGGGGTGATCTCCGCGCCGCCGCACACCGACTTGCCGGCGCATCGTTGTCCGCTGGCGCGATGCGCCTCGGTGGGCTGGCTCGCGGGTTGGAATCGGCCGCGCCGAACGCGTCCGAGCAGGAGATGATCGCGCTGGCGGACACGATCAGCCTGGCGCTGCACTGCGTGCATGAGTCGATCGAGCAGTTCTTGGCAGTACGGGTACCGGTGGCGTGACGACCGGGACCGACATGGATGGCCTCAAGGTGCTCATCGTCGACGATGAGCCGTTCATGCGCAGAACGATCAAGGCGATGCTGCGGGTTGTGGGCCGGTTTCTGGTCGAGGAGGCAGACGATGGCGACGCCGCCCTGGCGTTGCTGCCCACGTTCAGGCCCGACATCGTGCTGTGCGACATCCAAATGCCGCGTGTAGACGGCTTGCAGTTCGTCCGACAACTCCGGAACCATCGCGAGGGGGACCTGCGTGAAACGCCGGTTCTGATGCTGACGGTGAGTGCGGACGAGGCAACCATCCTGGATGCCACGCGGCTGAAGGTCAGCGGCTATCTGGTGAAGCCGGTGTCGCCGAAGCTGCTCGGCAGCCACATCAGTGCGATCGTCCGGACGCATCCGGCGGAGCCATGACGCTGACGGCGTCACCGGCGACCGCAACACCCTCGGTCCGCACTATTGTCGCACTGTCCGGCTTGGTGCGACGATGCACCGGGTAGCGCAAGGGTCGGAGCATGGATGCCGGTACCGCTGAACTACGCCGGCTGATCGCGGATGCGCGCCGTATCGTGGTGTTCACGGGCGCGGGCATCAGTACGGAGTCGGGCATTCCGGACTTCCGGAGTCCGGGCGGCATCTGGACGCGGATGCGGCCGATCGATTTTTCCGACTTTCTTGCCTCCGAGGAGGCGCGCCGCGAAACCTGGCGACGACGCTTCGCGACCGATCCGACATTGCGCGGAGCCGAACCGAATCGCGGACATCGTGCCGTCGCGGCACTGGTGAGCCGCGGCAAGGCATCCGCCGTGATCACGCAGAACATCGACGGGCTGCACCAGGCGTCAGGCGTCCCAGCGGACCGCGTGATCGAACTGCACGGCAACACGACCTATGCCCATTGCCTGGAGTGCGCGCGGCATTACGAGTTGGAGGACATTCGCATCGAATTCGAACGAACCGGCGATGCGCCGTGCTGCGATGCGTGCGGCGGGTTCATCAAGACCGCGACGGTTTCGTTCGGCCAGTCGATGCCGCCGGCGGCGATGATCCGCGCGGAGGAGGAGACGCTGGCGTCCGATCTGTTCATCACCATCGGATCGTCGCTGGTGGTGTATCCCGCGGCGGGCTTCCCCGAGCTTGCCGCGCGCAACGGCGCGCGCCTGGTGATCCTGAACCGCGAGCCGACCGGGCTCGATGCACTCGCTGATCTGGTTTTGCACCGGGAGATCGGCGAGACGTTGGGCGAGGCGGTCGGCAACAACTGATGGAGCTTTGGAACAATGGCGCGCAGCATAGCCGTCGGATTGGGCCTGATGGATTTTCCGTTCTCCAGCACCGACGGGTTCTGGCGCTGGGTCGATCTGTGCGAGGCGGGCGGCATCGACTCGATCTGGCAGACCGACCGGATCGTCAGCCGCCAGCCGATCCTTGAATGCATGACGGCGCTGGCGGCCATCGCGGGCCGCACGCGACGGATCAAGTTCGGTGTCAACGTCGTGTCGTTGGCGCTGCGCGATCCGGTGCTGCTGGCCAAGCAATGCGCCACGATCGACGTGCTGTCGCAGGGGCGGCTGCTGCCGGGGTTCGGCATCGGCAGTCTGCAGGGGCCGGAGTGGCAGGCGCTGCACATCGACACCACGACGCGAGGCCGCAAGACCGACGAATGCCTGGAGATCATTCATCGTCTGTGGTCGCAGGAGTCGGTGGACTTCGAAGGCCGCCACTTTCACCTGAGCAGCGCGTCGATTTCGCCGAAGCCGGTGCAGCCTGATCTGCCGATCTGGATCGGCGGCTCATCCGAGGCCGCGGTGCGGCGCACGGCGCGCTATGGCACCGGTTGGCAGGCGGGTGCCGAGACGCCGGCGGATGTCGGCCGGGTGATTGCCGCGATCAAGGCGGCGGTTGCCGATGCAGGGCGGAGCATCGACGAGGATCACTACGGCGCGGCGTTCGCGTATCGCTTCGGGCGGTGGGATGATCCGGGTGTGGCGCAGGTGATGGAGGCCTATCGCAAGCGCACCGGGCGTGATCCGCAGCGGCATTTTGTCGTTGGCGATGCGGCGGCGATCATCGACCGGATCGGCGAGTATGTGGCGGCGGATGCGTCGAAGTTCATCCTGCGCCCGGCGGCGCGTGGGGATGAGGAGATGCTGGAGCAGTCACGACTGCTGATCGAGCAGGTGCTGCCGCTTGTGGCCCAGCGTTGGCCGAGGCCAGCGAAGGCGGCGTAGCGCGATCAGATCTGCGAATAACCTGACCCGGGGCTGTCCACGCCGCGACCGGCCCCATTTTCGATCCAGCCGAACTCCTTCAAGATCTGTTGGCTATACGTGACGCGGCCGTTCACCTTGTCCGCCGGCTCGCTCGCCAGCAGCAGCGCCGCGCGCGCCATCATGGTTGGCGGTTCGCCACGCGGATCGTCCATGCCGGAAACGAGCTTGTGGTAAACCGTGCCGGGCGTTGGCACGACGCGCGACGGGGACACCGCTGCAACCGTGATCCCATCGTACTGTGCGACCTCCTGGGCCAGCCCCTGGGTGAACCGCTCAAGCGCCGCCTTCACCGCGCCGTACATGGTGCCGCCGCGATTGGACTTGTCGGCGTAAGGTCCGCGTCCCGGACCGATCGCCGCACCGGAGCTGATGTTGATGATGGCGCCGCTGCGCCGCGGGATCATGTCCTTCAGGACTTCCTTCGCCAGCATGAACGGTCCGTGCACATCCACCGCGAAGGCACGGAACCAGCGATTGGTCTGCATCTCGGTGATCGGCTGGAAGTAGCTGAGCGCGGCATTGTTCACCAGGATATCGACCGGCCCATAGTCGCGCGCCGATTGCACGAGCGCGATGCAATCTTCTTCGGTGGATACGTCTGCGATTACAGCCTTCGCCTCGCCGCCCTTGGCGTGGATCAGCTCGACCGTGCGCGAAAGCGAGCCTTCCAGCATACGGTGGTCGCCTTCGTTGAAGGTGCGCGCGGCACACACCACCCTGGCGCCCTCCTCGGCGAACAGTTCGGAAATCGCCTGGCCAATGCCGCGGCTTGCGCCCGTGACGATCGCAACCTTGCCGTCCAGCTTGCCCATGTCCGTCTCCTATTTCCGCCCATCCAGCAACCGGCGCGCGATCACCATGCGATGCACCTCGGAGGGGCCCTCGTAAACCCGCATGGTGCGCACTTTCTGCGCCATGAGCTGCAGCGGCAACTCCTTCGCGACACCCATGGCGCCGAATGTCTGCATCGCGTGGTCGATGGTCTCGGTCGCCATCTCGGTGCCGTACAGCTTCACCATCGAGGCCTCGGTGCGCACGTCGCGCCCGGCGTCCGACTTTGTCGCCGCGTCGTAAACCATCAGCCGGCACGCGTGGATCTTGATCGCGGCGTCGGCGATCCACCACTGGATCGCCTGCCGATCCGCCAGCCGCGCGCCGAACGTGACGCGCTGCCGCGCGTGCTCCATCATCATGTCGAGCGCGCGTCGCGTCATACCGACGCACCACGCGCCAATCTGCAGCCGCCGCACCGTCAGTCGCAGCTGCATCGGTGCAAAGCCGCGGCCGATCTGGCCAAGCACCTGCCCGTCCGGGATGCGGCAATCCTCGAACACCAGCTCGTAGGTGCGCTGGCCGCCGAGCATGGGGATTTCGCGTTCGATGATGAACCCCTTGGTGCCGCGCTCGACGATGAAGGCGGTGACGCCTTCGTGGCGCTTGCCCTCCCCGGTGCGCGCCATGACGATCGTGAAATCGGACTGCGGCACGCGGCTGACCCAAATCTTGCGTCCGTTGATCACCCAGTCGGCGCCGTCCTTGACCGCGCGGGTGATCATGCCAGCCGGATCGCCACCGGCGCCGGGTTCGGAGATCGCGATCGCCGACTGCGCCTCGCCGCGCGCGTAAGGTTCCAGGTATTTCCTGCGCTGTTCAGGATTGGCGACCGCCATCAGCATGTGCAGGTTCGGGCTGTCGGGCGGGAAGATGAACGGCACGCAGGTGCGGCCCTGTTCCTCATAGACCCCGATCAGCGCGACCGTCGGCAGGTTGGCGCCGCCGAATTCCTCCGGCACGTCGAGACCCCACAGGCCGAGTTCGCGGCACTTGGCGAGCAGCGGTTCCTCTTCCTCGGGCGTGAGGGACGACTTCTGCCCCGACATCTCGCGCGCGAGCACCGCCTTCTCCAGCGGGATCAGCTCCCGGTCGACGAACTTCGCCACCAGGTCCTGCAACATGCGGTGTTCTTCGGAGAGCTCGAACATCGGATCATTCCATCGCTATACCGTCATGGTCGGCCTTCGCCGACCATGACGGTGGGGATCGTTGCATCATTCCTTCAGCATGATCAGAGCATCGGCAATCGTAAGTCCCGAGCCATCCGCATGCAGTATTACCGGATTAAGCTCCATCTCGGCGATCCTACCTCGATACGCTACGGCAGCCTGCGACAGGTTCGCGATCAACGTCGCCGCCGGAGTGATGTCGATCGGATCGGCGCCACGAAAACCCTGCAGCAACGGTGCCGAACGCAGACTTCGTAGCATGTCGGCCGCCTCCGCGACATCGACAGGCGCCGGCCGGTGCACCACGTCGCCCATCAACTCGACCATGATGCCACCAAACCCCACCATCATGATCGGCCCGAAGGTCGGATCGTTAACCATCCCGATCACCAGTTCATGGCCCTTCGGCGCCATCTTCTGCACCAGCACGCCATCGATGCGCGCATCGGCCTTGTAGCGCTTCGCCGATTGGATGATCTGGTCAAAGGCGACGGTGACGGACTGCTGGCTCTGGAGTCCAAGGATCACGCCACCGGCCTCGGTCTTATGCGGCAGATCGGGCGACGCAATCTTCAACACCACCGGGAAGCCAAGTTCGACCGCCGCTTCGGCGGCTTCGGCGCTGGAGGTCGCCAGGCGTTCCCGCGCCTCCGGCAACCCAAACTGCGCCAGCAACGCCTTCGCGTGATGCTCGGTCAGGACACGCGGCAAGTCGTCCGCCAACGGCGCGATGTCCACGCGCGCCGGCAAGGCAGGCAACGGACGGGCCATCGCCTCGGCAAAGCCCGCAAGCCTGCTCATCGCGACGCCGACATTGCGCAGGTCGGTGTGGACGAACAACCCGCAACCGGCTGCAGTTTCCCGACCGAATGCGCTCGGCAGCGTATAGGTCCACACCGTCATTGGCTTGCCGCAGCGCGCCGCCACCGCACGCACGCGCGCCGCGTCGGCCGACACGCGCGTCTCGCTGGTCAGCGAGGCGATCAGCACCAGCATGTCGATCTCGTCCGATCCGGCGAGCGTCTCCATCGCCGTCATCAACGCCGGGCCGGTGTTGGACCCCTGCGCGGTAACATCGACGGGATTGCCCGACGCGCCATAGGACGGCATCAGCGATCGCAGTGCCGCCTGCGTTCCGTCCGACAGCGTTGGAACGATCAGCCCATGCGCCGACAAGGTGTCCGCCATCCACGCGCCACCGCCGCCCGACGGCGTGATGATGCCGGTGCGTCGGCCCTTCGGCAGCGGACACGTCAGCAACACCCCGGCAATAGCAACCGCCTCGTCCGGATCCTCCGCCTCGATGACGCCGTAGTGCTCGAACACGGCGCGGTAGGCGGTATGGGAGCCTGACAGGGATGCGGTATGTGACGCCGACGCGCGTTTGCCGGCATCGGAGCGGCCGATCTTGATGGCGATGATCGGCTTGCCGAGCCGCCGAGCCTTTGCCAGTGCGGCGACGAAGCCGGGACCGTCCCGCACTGTCTCGCAGAACAGCATGACGGCGTGGGTGTTCGCGTCCTCCACCATGTAATCGAGGAAGTCGGCCATGTTCAGATCGGCCTCATTCCCAGTCGAGATCACATAGGAAAACCCGATCCCAGCCGCCTTGCCGCGATTGAACAGCGCAAAGCCAATGCCGCCCGATTGGGCGATCACACCCACGCGCCGTTCCGATGCCAAAACGCGGCCCTCGTCCTCGCGCATTTCCACGGTCGGGCTGAAGGTGGTGGCGATTTTCCCCAGTGCGTTGAAATAGCCCTCGCAGTTCGGGCCGCAGGCGCGAATGCCGGTGCGCTGCGCCACCGCCACCAGCGCCGCCTGCATGTCGCCGGCCGCGCCGCCCTCCTCGGCAAATCCCGAGCTGATGATCAGCGCGTTCTTTACCCCGGCCTTTGCGCATTCCTCCAGTGCGGGAGCAACGCCGGCGGCGGGGATCGCAACCAGCGCAAGGTCCATCGGTTCGCCCACCGCGCCAATCGAGGGATAGCAGCGCAGGCCGTCGATCTCCTGGTAGCTTGGATTGATCGGCAGGATGCGCCCCGGGAAGCCGTTTTCCCGAAGTTGATGCAGCAGGCGGCCACGGATGCGATGCACGTCCGGCGAGGCGCCGAGAACGGCGATGGACTTCGGCCAGAAGAATGATTGGAGAGCGTGGGTCACCTAACCTCTCCCAACCGTCATGGCCGGGCCTGATGGCACTGTTCCCAGGACGTCATGGCCGGGTGTGTCCCGGCCATCCGTCGCGCCGCCGGTGCAGGCGGGGATGGCCGGGACAATCCCGGCCATGACGGGGAGAACAATGTTCGCCTGCGCCCAGTGCATACCAATAGTGCTTGTCCCGGCCATGACACTACGACCGTGAGGTGCCGTCATCCCCGGCTTCCCGTGGGCACCTCGCGGAACGGCACGTCCTTGTCCACCCGCACATCCTGCGGCAGCCCCAGCACGCGTTCGGCGATGATGTTGCGCATGATCTCGTCGGTGCCGCCGGCAATGCGCAGTGCCGGCGAATACAGCAGCGCCTCTTCGAAGATGCCGGCGACCGGCATGTCCTCGCCCATCGTCGGCCCCGCCATGCCGATCAGGTCCAGCCCGTAGGACAGAATGTCCTGCAGCTTGTTCGCCGCCACCACCTTGATGATCGAGGATTCCGGACCCGGCGTGCCGCCGCGCGACAGCGCCGTCATGCCGCGGTACTTGGTATATTTCAGCCCCTGCGCGCGGACATAGAACTCCGCGAGCTTCTCCTGCACCCCCGCATTGTCGATCGCGCGGCCGTCCTCCAGCTCGAGCTCGTTGGCGAGGGTGAACAGTTCCTGGAAATCCGGGCCTGGCGAATCGCGCATGCCGTGGCGTTCGTTCATCAGCGTGGTCAGCGCCACGCGCCAGCCGCCGCCCACCGGGCCGATGCGCATGTTGTCTGGGATGCGCACGTTGGTGAAGAACACCTCGTTGAAGTGCGCCGAACCGGAGAGCTGGCGGATCGGCCGGATCTCCACGCCTGGCGCCTTCATGTCGAGAATGAAGAATGTCAGCCCCGCGTGCTTCGGCACGTTGGGATCGCTGCGCGCGACCAGGATGCCGAAGTCGCTGTAATGCGCGCCGGAGTTCCAGATCTTCTGGCCGTTGATCAACCAGCCGCCGCCGTCGCGCTCGGCACGCGTCCGCAGCGCAGCGAGGTCAGATCCGCCGGACGGTTCGGAGAATAGCTGGCACCACACTTCGTCCGCGCGCATCGCCGGCGGCACGAAACGGTCGCGCTGCTCCGGCGTGCCGCAGACGCAGATCGTCGGAAGGGCCAGGTTGATGCCGATGCCGAAGATGCCGGACAGCACGTCGAACTGCGCTTCCTCCTGGTTGTAGATGACGTTCTGGATTTGCGTGCCGCCGCGTCCGCCCCATTCCTTTGGCCAGTGGATGCCGACGAAGCCCGCATCGGCCTTGCGACGCTGGAACGACTTGGCGCGCTCCATGGCGCCGGGCGCATCCTGACCGCGGCGATAGCCCTCCACCGCGCCAGGCTTGCGGCGCTCGGCATTGGCTTCCAGGAAGGCGCGGGCCTCGGCGCGGAATGCCGCTTCGTCTGGGGTGTCTTCGAAGTCCACTCTTCCGTCCTCCGTCAGTCTGTCGGCAACGCGATGGTGTTGCGCATCATCAGTTCCGCCATCAGCCGGCGCTTCCATTCCCGCGTGCCGCCGAGCGCCAGCGCGTGCAGCTTGGCGCGCCGGTAATAGAACTGGCAGTCCATCTGCCACGTGAAGCCCATCCCGCCGTGCGTCTGGATGTTCTCCTTAGACGCGAGCCAGCCCGCATCGCAGGCGGAGATGCGCGCGACCGATGCGGCGATCGGCAGTTCGGCAGCGTCGCTGTGGAGCGCCCAGGCGCCGTAATAGGCGTTGGAGCGCGCCAGTTCGACCGCGATATAGATATCCGCCAGCTTGTGCTTGATCGCCTGGAACGAACCGATGGGGCGGCCGAAGGCGTAGCGCTCGCGCGCATAGTCGCGCGCCATCTCGAGCGCCGCCTGTGCGCAGCCCACCTGTTCGAACGCCAGCATCACGGCGGCGCGGTCGAGCAGTTGCCGGACAGATTCGCGCCCTTCACTGCCCGGCAGAGCCGATGCGGGCGCCGAATCGAACGTGAGGCGCGCGTGCGACCGCGTCGGATCGATCGTCGTCACGGCATGGCGCTCGACGCCCGCGCCCGCCAGATCGACGAGATGAAGCCACGGCGCGGACCCGCCATGCACCGCTACCACCGCGAAATCGGCGACATCTCCATCGGGCACGGCCAGCTTGGTGCCGGTCAGCCGTCCGTTCGACACATGTGCGGTCAACCGGTCCGGATCGGCCGGTCCGGGACGTTCGGCCATGGCGAAGGTGCCGATGATCTCGCCCGCGGCGAGCTTTGGCAGGTATTGCCGCTTCTGCCCGTCACTGCCGAACAGCTGGATCGCCTCGGTCGCCAGATAGACCGACGAGGAGAACGGCACCGGCGCGACCGCGTGGCCAAGCTCCTCGGCCAGCACGCAGACCGCTAGGTGGCCAAGTCCGGCACCGCCGAACTCCTCCGGAATCGCCGCGCCAGTCCAACCCATCTCGGCCATCGACTGCCATAGCGTGCGATCGTACGGTTCGGGGCCTTCCAGGATGCGGCGCGGCACGCTGGTCGGGCAGCGCTCGCTCAGGAAGCGCCGCGCCTCGTCGCGCAACTGCTTCAGTTCGTCCGGGAAGTCGAAGTTCACGCGGCCAACCCTCCCAGGAAAGCCTCGACCGCGCGGTTGAAGGCGGCCGGCTGGTGCAGGTTGGAGGCATGGCCGGCGACCTCGATCACCACCTTCGTGGCTCCCGGGATTTTACGCTCCATGTAGTCGGTGGCGGCCAGGAAATGTTTGTCCTCGCTGCCGACCAGCACCAGACTCGGCACCGCGATCGTCTCCAACGATCGTATCACCGCATCGTCCTGTTGGGTCAGCATGCCACGCGCGGCACCGGCCAGCCCCGACGCGTCGCGATGTTGGCTCATGCGAACCTCGTCGCTGGTGCCCAGGGCGGCAAGTCCGTGAATATCCAGATCATCCGCCCGCTGCCGTGAGCGCTGATTCCACGCCTCGCGCGCCTCGGCGTTGCGAAAACCGGGGCCGGTGTCAAAGATCATCAGCGCGCGCGTCATGGCGGGGTGTGCCAAATGGAACGCGAGCGACATGTAGCCGCCGAGCGACAGCCCGCCGATCACCGCGCGCTGTTCGCCACAGGCGCGCAGGATCGCCGCCATGTCGCCCACGGTGGCGGCCGCGGAATAGGCTGCCGGATCGGTCGGATAGTCGCTCTGGCCGTGACCGCGCATGTCCCACACGATCACCCGATAGCGGTCCTTCAGCGCGGCGATCTGGCCGTCCCACATGCGGCACGTCGCGCTGTAGCCGTGGGAGAGCAGGATGGCGGGCCCCAGCCCATGCTCCTCGTAATGGATCGCCACACCGTCGCGATCGAGCCGCGCCATGACCGTTTCCTCCGTCCCTTCGCCCGCGTAAGCTGACACGCAGCGCAACGCGGCGGAAGAGCAGGGCAGGGAACGCAACATGGCAGGCTACGAACATATCGGCGTCACGCAGTCCGGCATCATAGCGACGATCGAGGTGCGGCGCGGGCCGAACAACTTCGTCGACACCGATATGGTGGGCGAGATCGCCGATGCGCTCGAGGGCTTCGACCGCACGTCCGACGTCCGGGGGATCGTGCTGTGCGCCGAGGGCAAGCATTTCTGCGCGGGCGCCGATTTCTCCAACCGGGGACCGGACGGGGTGAGCCGGGGCACCAGGCGCGGGCGACACTTATATAAGGAGGCGCAGCGGCTGTGGCGCACCGGCAAGCCGATCGTGGCTGCGGTGCATGGCGCCGCGGTGGGCGCCGGGGTCGGCCTGGCGGTCATGGCGGATTTCCGGGTCACCTGCCCGGAGGCGCGGTTTTCGGTCAATTTCACCCGCCTGGGGTTCCATCCCGGCTTCGGGCTGACCGCGTCGCTGCCGCGGCTGATCGGCGCTCAGCAGGCCGCGCTGCTGATGTACACCGGCCGGCGCATCACCGGCGAGCAGGCACTGGCGATCGGCCTGGCGGACTATTGCGTGCCGCTCGATCAGGTTCGCGCGAAGGCCACCGAGCTGGCCACCGAGATCGCCCAATCCGCTCCGCTGGCGATCGTGGCCACCCGGGAGACGCTGCGCCGCGGACTGGCCGAGGCGGTGGCATCGGCGACCGAGCGCGAATACGAGGAACAGGACTGGCTGCGGGGCACCGAGGACTTCCGTGAGGGCGTGAAGGCCATGGCCGAGCGCCGCCTGCCGGACTTCAAGGCGCGATAGTCGGGGCGGCCACCGGCCGCCGCTCGATCTCCAGCGGGGGTCGCAGGATCGATCGTCTGGTACTGGACGTGCTGTTTGGCGGGCCGAACTGTCGCGGCGGCCCATGCGGCGCCGTTATTGGCATGGTCGGCTTGACGGACAGCCGATAGCCCAGGCCGGCAGGCTCCGCGATGATCATTCCGGCGTTCGCGCAGCGACTGCCGCTCATCATGAGACCATTCCGACTAGGCAGCGATTCGCCGATGGCGCGCGCAGTGCCGTCCGCTTGGCCGCAGCGGGCGAAGTAGCCGAGCGAGCCAGCGAGACGGGCCACGGGAAAGGCCACCCTCCGCGGGAAGACTGCTCCCGGTGGGTTCGTAACGCACGGGAACCGATCAGCGCAAAAAATCTGGCCTCATTGATTCAGATCAATGCGGTGGTGTAAATAATGCGGGAGAAAGAGGGCACTGGCTCGCCCAGTAAGAAACGGTAATGACTTACGCGATCGGTAACGAAACCAATGACGGCGGATGGTGCTGGCAAGAGACCCTCATGGGCCGCTGGATATGTCTGAGTTCGACGATCGGACGAAGACCCATTCATCGGACGCCGCGCGCAGTGTATGGGGCCGGCACTTCCCGCCCGTAATCAGCAGCGGCAGGGCTCGCCTTCCTCGGCACGAAGATTGCGCTTCGGCAGACCGCTGTCGCCATGTTATTTATACCGTAACATTCGGTAATCAGCTGGCACCTGGTCTGGAACTTCTTTGTAGTTTCCAGGCAGGTGATTCCGTTCCTACCGTGTACGATCCCGCTCAACATGCCAGCTATACATCCATCACATGACGCCTCGAGATTTACAGGATTTTAATGGACTTCTTCCTCCGTATCGGAGGCATAACGACTATTTAATGTACTTCCTCGTGTTCAGATCGACTGTGAGCGGGCAAGGGGAATCTAGTGTTGGCTGTTTTGCAACGGGATCGGAAATATTCCAGCACTCATCGGAATTTGATTGCAATCAGTTCGAATTCGTTCATAATTCGTCTCGTCCGGTGATCGCAACCGCAGCGCTGGCTGGCAAACGCAACGGAGAAGAAAAATGTCGGTAACAGTTCCGGGCACCGCATGGTCTGGCACCTTCAACAATGCCAACAACTTTGCGTTGGCTCAGCAGATCGCCAACAGCCTTGTCGAAGCAAACCGTCTCGGCAACCTGGTAGTCACGCAGTACAATGGCGGGGCCGAACCACCGCCCCCGACACCTGGCAAGCTCAACGAGCTGGTATTAGGAAGTGCAGTCAGCGGGCAGATGACGGTCCCAGGCGGATCGGACGGCACCGGCTACGTCGTGGTGGTCGATACGGATCAGCCGATGACCATCTTCGGCAGTGCGAACATGAGCGTTCTTGGCGGCACTGGCCAGGTTACGGTCATCGATTCGGGTGCGGTCGCGCTGGCTGATATGAATTCCAGCACATCGGGCGCGAATTCAACCGTCAACCTGATGTCCACCGACGCTGGCGCGGTCGTTGCAGGTAACGATGGCAACGACATAATGGCTGCATTCGGTGCAAACCAGAGTATCGGTGGCGGCACCGGCAGCAATAACATGTTTGCCCTGGGATCGGGCGATACGATTTCAGCAATAGGCTCGCACGATACGCTTTCAGGCGGCTCATCGGCCGCGACATTTATGAATAGCGGATCCAACGCACTGATGTTCGCCGCGGTCGGGGGCGGCGCAATCTTTGACACTGGCGAACAGAGTACAATTGTCGGATCGAGCGGAACTTTGGCTGTCACGACCGGCGGCGGCCGTGGGGTGTTGTTCGGCGGCAGTGGCGATATGTCCGTGATGGACTCCGGAGCGGCTACCACGATCGTTGGTGGCAGCGGTGCAGCAACCGTTACTGCTACCGGCAGCGGCGAGCTGCTCGGCCAACAATCCGGCAACATGATGTTCGTCGGTGGCGACTCTGCCTCGACGGTATTTGGCTCCGCAGGCTCCTCGGCTACCGTAGACGGTGGCTCCGGCGGTGTTTGGTATACGGACCTCGGCGGCAGTTCGACCGTGGTCGGCGGTTCTGGAATCTCCACGCTGTTCGGCGGCGCTGGCGGCTCCATGGTCTACGGCGGCAGTGTCGGGGGTGCGCAGTACATGGCACTCAGCGGCAGCGAGACAATAAATGCTGCCGGGTCGTCATCGGGCAATCTACTTGTTGGCGGCGCCGATGCGAATGGCCACGACCGGATGATTGGCGGTAGCGGCAACGACACTTTGGTCGCCGGAGCCGCTAGCAGCACTATGACGGGCGGTGCCGGAAATAATGACTTCGTCTTTTTCAGAGATCACACTGCTGCGGCTGGAAACATTAACATAGTGACTGATTTCAATTCGAACGACGTTGTGCTCCTGCAGGGCTATGGATCTGGTCAAGCAGCGACTGCCCTCGCAAGCGCAGTGACAAGTTCCGGCAGTACAACGCTCACTTTATCCGACAACACGAAGATTACGTTCGTCGGCCTTTCGGGCACTGGTGAACTCATCAATCATATCGCGTCAGCCTAGCCGGTAAGGGGTCGCGAACAGATACCGTGGCAATTGGATGGCCGGCCTAGCCGGCCATCCAATTATTTTGGCGTTCCACGCAAGTGCATCCATCGCCATGCCAGGCGCGCCGGCCCCAGCACCTTCTCGAGCTGACCCAGCACGGCGTTGGCAGTGCCCAACTTCATCTCGAGACCCTGCACACTGGCCGACAGTTCATCGAGTTTGCGCGTCAGTTCGGGAACCTGGGCCGGATTCGCCCCATGGTTCATTCCGATATCAGGCGATATGAGGCCGCCCGCTACGGCGAATTGGCACTGCAGCCACTGCTCCGCCAGATGCTCTCGCAACAGCCTCATGCGGCGGCTTCGCAAGGCGGACGGGTCGCTTTGTCTCTCAGCTCCACGCCTGAGGAATACGAAGAACTCACAGCCGTCCGGGCCGTATAGATCTTCGATATGCCAATCAACTATGCCTAGAACCCCCAACTCAAGAATCACTAATTTGAAGGTAGCAGGCGTGAAATGCCATGCATGGCAGTCTAAATACGGCTGGTTCGGTGTGTTATCGAAGCGTTGCAGTTTCTCCACGGCTTCATTGAAGTCGTTCATGAACTTGGCTTCTCGAATCGGTTCCTGTGTTCGCGCACCGAGCTCGTCCAGCAATACCGAATACGCTGCGTGGTTCCATACGTTGTCGAGTGAGTGGCGCGTTCTGCGGGCAGAAAAGGCGTCCAATACCGCGCCCGTCATGACATGTTGCTTGAAATAATCGAAGCAGTACCGACGATCTGGAACAGCAAGTGCGACGACGCCGTCCTTGTGCAGCAGATGCTGCAGCGAGATGAGAAAGCCGGCGACGTCGGGTATGTGTTCTATTACATGACTACCGATTAGCCGATCGAATGTACCATGCAGTTCGGCAGGTATTGCATGATGCAGTTCGCCCCCCTGCCATACCGTGTCGACGGGCTCGATCTTGTCTCCGCCTATGCCCAAGGCTGCGTACTTTCCGCGCAGCTCGTCCTGATCGCAATGATCAACCACGTGAGTCAACCAGCCGTCACCTTTTGGCGCCACCGGGTTGTATCCGGCGCCAATCTCGATGATTGGCGTCACACGGTTCGTCGAGCCAAGTAGGCGAGTCACCCTATCCATTAATTTTTTACCCTTTCACGCGATAGGATCCGGATCAGTGAGTCGCCTTCCCACGGCTTGCCCGGCGAGCATGCAACCGGCAACCAATTCGCTGCTACACTGCACGGTTGCGTAGAGACGATTGAATATGTTGCACAATAAGGTTGGTATCATAGCTGCTCACCTGCCGGATCGCATTTTCCCATCGGTAAACATAAGGCACGCGCGCTGGGTTCCGCGCCAGCAGGTCGCGCTTTATGAAAGGGCATTTCATCTTTATAATGAGATGATCCCAAAAATGGTGCATGCTGTTAAGCGGCCGGCCGCGCTCCACAGCGTAGAATATGTCGGAGACATATTCGAGATGGCGGATCGGCAGATCCTTACGGTCCAGCAGAGCAGCCCCAAGCACTGCATCAGCCAAGGCGGCCGTCGCAGATCGATATGGATTGAGCGGCGCACAACGAAGACCCCCACGCAGCATGGACTGCGTCAGACCAACCTCGTACTTTGTTATCACCCACTCTTTCGACTGGACATATCGCACAGCCTTCCAGAACTCGCTCATGCAGGGGGCGATTAGAGCCTCGTGTTTGAAGAGAAGAAAGTAGCTTTGCAGGTGATAGCGCTTCTCCCAACTGTCGGTGATGCCCCAGACGGAAGCACTGGCATCGCACCGGGCGACTACTCCAGAAAGATCTTGGAGCGGTCCATAAGTGCTGTCATTTGCGAGAATTAGCTCATCAAGTGCTGCAAGGTCACCAATAAGCGAAAGACCGTCCTTATAAGCGCCGAAATCGTAACCCCGATTTTTTCGACGTAAAACTGCAGCGCAAACTGGTAAAAGCCTCTCCAATGCACGGCTCTCGAGAATAGGGGAGCTCGTCACGAATACGATATCGAAGCCGGTCAGGCGCAGCGCCCGAAGATAGTAATGCACATATTCATGCACTTTACCCCGACGATCGAAGTGCGCGAATACCGCTACGCGTTTCGCGTTCGAAATCGAGCGATGGCCCTGATGCAGCTCTATGACAAGCCCATGGCTGGGAAGAAGGAGAGCGATTGCAAATGCAGCGTACGCCGTGATCAGGGTGACGATCCAGCCGAGACCGGCGGCTATCCTCCGAAGGATGCGCCGGATAATGTTCCAGAATGGGTTCATCCGGCTACCTGGCTCCGATCCATTGACTGGTGACAATTGTCGCGATGGCTCGCCACTACCAGCCAGCCCCCGCATTGGCAAGGACGCTCGCCGCTAGGGTGGTAAGAATCGGAGATGCGTGGCAACCTCGCTGATCAAATCCGAGTCGGTCAATGCCAACGGTGAAGACAGTGCGGTATCGGAAGCGCCTAAGCGTCTCGTTGTGTTCGTGACCGAGGTTGGGGAATGCCAATTGGCAAACGGGACTGAACAGTGCAAGCGTGACTCCGGGGGTTCGGAGCTAATGGATGCCGTCGCATGCAATCCTATCGGGCACTGCGGGATGTCTATCGTCCATTCGCGACCGACCGCACGGGTCTTCATCTTGCTCGCAACATATAACGGTGCAACGTATTTGGGTGCACAACTGCATAGCCTGCTCACACAGACACACGATAACTGGGTGCTCTACTGGCGGGATGACGGCTCGAGCGATGATACCGTTGCCATCCTGACGGAGTTCGCAGGCGAGATCGGTCCTGGGCGATGCGTGAAGGTCGTGGAACCCCCGGGCCGGCTCCGCCCCGCCGCGAGCTTCTTGGCGCTGCTGCGCGCGGCCGTTCCAGCCCTCGGCGCCGAGGACAGCGTCGCGTTCGTCGATCAGGACGATGTCTGGATGCCGGACAAGTTGACCCGCGGCTTTGCCGCTCTGGCTGCCGCCGACACGGATATTCCAACGCTGTATTGTGCCCGGCTGATGGTCGTGAATGCACGTCTTCGGCGTCTGACAGAAACCAGCATATCCCCAGATAGATGCGGATTTCCCGCTTCCCTGACACAGAACGTTGCCGCTGGCTGCACGATAATGCTGAACCGGAGTGCTGCCGCATTGGTGGCAGCCAGCGCGCCTCCCAGTGCGTCGCCGCATGATTGGTGGTGCTACCTGTTGGTAACTGCCGCCGGCGGCCGAGTGCTGGTGGATAATGCCGTGGTGGCATTGTATCGCCAGCATGGGAGCAATGTTATTGGCGCACCACCGTCGCAGGTGCGACGAGCGATCGCCGCGCTGCGGCGAGGGCCCCGCATATTCATGAACGTGCTGCGTCAGCATCTGGAGGCGCTGGTCGTGCAGCCGGAACTGCTGTGCGAGGACACGCGTCCCGTCACCCGGCAGTTGTACCGCGCCCTGCGCGGCGGCCCCCTTGAACGGCTGAGGGCGCTGCGCCTGCCGGGTCTCAGAAGGCAGACCTGGCACGAGACGTTGCTCTTTCGGCTATGGTTCCTCATCGGCTGATGCCGCGCGCGACGAAGACGCAAACGCGGCGCCGCATTGCAGGGGGGCCGCGACACTCGGCTGGTCAGTCGCAGGTGGCCAGTGTAGACCAGTCCAAGTGATCACTGGCTGGGCTGCGCGATGGCATTGCCGCGAACGCCATCTTTGCGACTGGATGGTCGGCGCGCACTGGTGACCGGTGCAGGCCGAGGCATCGGTCTTGCCTGCGCTGCCGCGCTGGCTCAGGCCGGGGCTCATGTCGTGCTCGCGGCCCGCACGGCAGCGGAGATCGAAGCGGCTTCGGCGCAGATCCGCGAAGAGGGCGGCAGTGCCGAGGCGCTGGTGCTGGATGTGACGGATCTCGCTGCCGTGCATAGCGCTATCGGCATGCAGCGGCCGTTCGATGTGCTGGTGAACAACGCCGGCACCAACCGGCCCGCGCCGTTCCTCGAAGTGACGGAGCAGGATTACGATGCAATCACCAACCTGAATCAGCGTGCCGCGTTCTTCGTTGCTCAGGCGGTCGCACGCCGCATGGTTGACGCGCGCAGCGGCGGGTCGATCATCCACATCTCCTCGCAGATGGGACACGTGGGAGGCGCGCGCCGGACGGTCTATTGCATGAGCAAGCACGGCATCGAGGGCTTGACCAAGGCGATGGCGATCGATTTGGCGCCGCACGGCATCCGGGTGAACTCCATCGGCCCCACCTTCATCGACACGCCGCTCACCCGCCCGTTCTGGGACGACCGGGCGTTCCACGCCGATGTGGTGCGGCGTATCAAGCTCGGCAGGTTGGGGACGGTGGAGGACCTGATGGGCGCGGTGGTGTTTCTGGCGTCCGATGCGGCGGCGCTGGTGACCGGGACGGCGCTCGTAGTTGATGGCGGCTGGACCGCGGAATAGGAGTTGCCATGATCCGCTATCTCAAGCGCGGCGCGACCGACGAAGAGAAGTTCGCCGCCGACCGCAAGGTGCGTCAGACAGTCGAGGCGATCCTCGATGATGTCATCGCACGCGGCGACGCGGCGGTGCGCGAACTCTCGGCGAAGTTCGACAAATGGGAACCGAAGGACTTTCGGTTGTCGCCGGTGGAAATCCAGGCGCTGATCGACAGCCTGCCCGCGCAGGTGATCGAGGACATCAAATTCGCCCAGGCCCAGATCCGCCGTTTCGCCGAGGTGCAGCGTGCCGCGTTGCGCGACGTGGAGGTGGAAACGCTGCCGGGCGTAAGGCTGGGCCACCGGAACATCCCGGTCGCGAGCGTCGGCTGCTATGTGCCCGGCGGCCGCTATCCGATGGTCGCCTCCGCGCACATGAGCGTGCTGACCGCAAAGGTGGCCGGGGTGAAGCGGGTCGCCGCCTGCACGCCGCCGCTGAACGGCGTGCCGCCGGCTGCCACGGTCGCCGCCATGGCGCTGGGCGGGGCCGATGAGATCTACCTGCTGGGCGGCATTCAGGCGGTGGCAGCGATGGCGCTCGGCACGTCGAGCATCCCAGCCGTGGATATGCTCGTTGGCCCCGGCAATGCGTTCGTCGCCGAGGCGAAGCGGCAATTGTTCGGCCGCGTCGGCATCGATCTGCTGGCCGGACCGACCGAGACGCTGATCATCGCCGACGACACGGCGGATGCCGAAATGTGCGCGACCGACCTGCTCGGCCAGGCCGAGCACGGTCCGACGTCGCCGGCAATCCTGCTGACCACATCGGCCAAGATCGCGAATGAACTACAGGGAGAGATCGATCGCCAGCTTGCCCGGCTGTCCACCGCCGATATTGCCGGCGTCGCCTGGCGAGACCACGGCCAGATCATCCTGTGCGACACGGATGAGGAGATGGCGGCCGAGGCCGACCGGATCGCCTCGGAGCATGTGCAGGTGCTGACGCGCGAGCCGCGCTGGTTCCTGGAGCGGATGACCAATTACGGGTCGCTGTTCCTCGGCAAGGAGACCAACGTGGCCTACGGCGACAAGGTGATCGGCACCAACCACACGCTGCCGACGAAGCGGGCCGCGCGCTACACTGGTGGGCTGTGGGTGGGTAAGTTCCTGAAGACGGTCACCTACCAGGAGGTCAGCCCCGAGGCGACCGCGATGATCGGCGAGTACTGCTCGCGGCTCTGTGCCATCGAGAACTTCGCCGCGCACAAGGAGCAGGCGGACCTGAGGGTTCGCCGTTACCGCGGCCGCAACACGGCCTAGACCCACCGCTATGGCGAGGCTGGGTTCTCCCGCTATGATGCGGGCCACGAATTAAGGGAGCGACAAGCATGAGCGAAGAGATCGCCACCCTCGGCGGCGGCTGCTTCTGGTGCCTGGAGGCCGTCTACAAGGACCTGCGCGGCGTGACCGGCGTGATGTCGGGATACGCGGCCGGGCATCTCCCCAACCCCAGCTACCAGCAGGTCTGCTCCGGCACGACCGGCCACGCCGAGGTCGTGCAGGTCAGGTTCGACCCGGCCGAGGTCTCCTACGCCGATCTCCTGCGCGTGTTCTTCACCATCCATGATCCCACGACTAAGGACCGGCAGGGTCACGATGTCGGCCCGCAATACCGCTCGATCATCCTGACCCATTCGGACGCGCAACGGCAGACCGCGCAGTCGGTGATCAAGGAGATTAGCGACGCGAAGGTTTGGGGCGCGCCGATCGTGACGCAGATCGAACCGCTCCAGACTTTCTACGAAGCCGAGCCCGAGCATCACGACTACTACGCACGCAATCCGTGGACCGGCTACTGCCAGGCCGTGGTGGCGCCGAAAGTCACGAAATTCCGCAAGACATTCTCCGACCGATTGAAGCGCGCGGCAGCCGAGTGAAAGGATTCCCCAATGGACCTGAACTTCACCGACGAAGAACGCGACTTTCGCGAAGAGGCGCGGCGTTTCTTCCGCACGGACATCCCGCAATCGATCCGCGACAAGGTAGCTGAAGGTGAGGGACTGACCAAGGACGACATGGTCACCTCGCAACGCATCCTGAACGCGCGCGGCTGGGCGACGGTGAACTGGCCGGTGCAATGGGGTGGCCAGAGTTGGTCGCCGGTGCAGATCTACATGTACCAGGACGAGATGCAGCAGGCCAACGTGCCGACGCCGATCGGTTTCAACGTGACGATGGTGGGGCCGGTCATCGCGCAATTCGGCAACGATGAGCAGAAGCAGCGCTTCCTGCCCAAGACCGCCAATGCCGACATCTTCTGGTGCCAGGGCTTTTCGGAACCGGGCTCTGGTTCGGACCTTGCAAGCCTGAGAACAAAGGCCGAGCGCAAGGGCGACAAGTACATCGTCAACGGACAGAAGATTTGGACCACACTGGCGCAATACGCCGACTGGATCTTCTGCCTGGTGCGAACCGATCCTGCGGCGAAGAAGCAGGAAGGCATTTCGTTCATTCTGATCGACATGAAGACGCCCGGAATTACCGTCCGCCCGATCGTCACCATCGATGGCGGGCGTGAGGTGAACGAGGTGTTCTTCGACAATGTCGAGGTGCCGGTGGAGAATCTGGTTGGCCAGGAGAACAAGGGCTGGGACTACGCCAAGTTCCTGCTCGGCAACGAGCGAACCGGCATCGCTCGTGTCGGTGCATCGAAGGCGAAGGTGGCGCGCATCAAGGAGTTGGCGTCGATGGAACGTGTCGGCGACCGGCCGCTGATTGACGACCCGCGCTTTCGTGAAAAGCTCGCAGCGGTCGAGATCGAATTGAAGGCGCTGGAGATGACGCAGTTGCGCGTCGTGGCGGACGAACGCAAGCGCGAGAAGGGCAAGCCGAACCCCGCGTCGTCTATCCTGAAACTGAAGGGATCGGCGATCCAGCAGCAGCTTACCGAACTTCTGATGGATGTGGTTGGTCCGTATATCCTGCCGTACCAGCGCGATTTCGACGGCCGCAACGAGCCGGTCATCGGCCCCGATTACGCCACCGAAGCGGCGCCCATGTACTTCAACTATCGCAAGGTCTCGATCTACGGCGGCTCGAATGAGATTCAGCGCAACATCGTCGCCAAGGCGATATTGGGACTTTGATCCAACCGTCATGGCCGGGTCGGCCGCTACCGCCGAGGTGACACATGGACTTCGACCTGACCGATGAACAGCGCCTACTCAAGGATAGCGTCGACCGGCTGATCGCCGATCAATACCAGTTCGAGCAGCGCAAGAAATACCTGGCGGAGCCGGACGGCTGGAGCCGCAACGCCTGGAAGCAATATACCGAACTTGGTCTGCTCGGTTTGCCGTTCGAGGAAAAGCACGGCGGTTTTGGCGGCGGTCCGGTCGATACGATGATCGTGATGGAGGCCTTCGGCCGTGGCCTCGTGCTGGAACCCTATTTCGCCACGGTGATCCTTGGCGGCGGCCTGCTCCGGCGGGCCGGAACGCCGGCGCAGCAGCAGGCGCTGATCCCTGAAATCGCGCAGGGCAAACTGAAGTTCGCCTTCGCGCACGTCGAACGTCATTCGCGCTACGACCTCGCCGATGTTGCCACCACCGCGCGGCGGGACGGTGCGGATTGGGTGCTGGACGGCGCCAAGAGCGTCGTGCTGCACGGCGATTGCGCCGATCGGCTGTTGGTCACCGCGCGCGTCTCCGGCGACCGTCGCGATCGCACGGGCATCGGCCTGTTCCTCGTCGATCCGTCCGCGGCTGGCGTGGTGCGACGCGGTTATCCGACGCAGGACGGGCTGCGTGCCGCCGAAATTACGCTGTCGGGTGCACGCGTTGCGCCCGGTGATGTGCTGGGTGACGCGGGCGCGGCGCTGCCCGCGATCGACCATGTGATCGACGAGGCGATCGCTGCGCTGTGCGCCGAGGCGGTCGGCACGATGCAGGCGATGCACGAAACGACGCTGGAGTACCTGAAGACGCGCCAGCAGTTTGGCCGGCCGATCGGACAGTTCCAGGTGCTGCAGCATCGCTCGGTGGACATGCTGGTGGCGCTCGAACAGGCGCGCAGCATGGCGATGTTCGCCGCCGTCATGGCGGCCGAGGACGACGCCAGGGAGCGTCGGCGCGCCATGGCCGCGGCGAAGGTGCAGATCGGCCGGTCGGGCAGGCATATCGGCCAGGAAGCGATTCAACTACATGGCGGCATCGGTATGACCATGGAGTACAACGTCGGCCACTACTTCAAGCGGATGACGATGATAGACATGCTGTTCGGCGACGCGGACACGCACCTTGCCACGCTTGCGCGGCTTGGTGGGCTGTTCGGCAACGTGCGGGCGGCGTAGCCACCGGCAAACGCGCTGGCCCGTCGGGCGGCCAATATATTACGCGGAGAACAGCGGAGAGCCGCTGAGGGCCGCGGAGGATTTCTGATCTGCTCCGCGGCCCTCAGCGGCTCTCCGCTGTTCTCCGCGTAAAAATCTGCCTCTACCAAAGCGGCACGCATGGCCGTCGTCATGCCTTGGCGCCGCCCCCCAACCGATGCCATCCGCCTTGCGTTCCCGCCGGTTCTCCGCCATATCCCGCCCGCCGGCGGCCCCCAGCCCCGGTAATTCACACGCGGGGCGCCTTTCCCGGTCAGGTTCATCCCATGGGCGGGTCCGGTGCGGAAACGCAATCCCCGCGGAGGCACAACCGGACGACGCGAAAGGAACCGCCCCCATGGCGATGCCCGAATTCACATTGCGCCAGCTTCTCGAGGCCGGCGTCCATTTCGGCCACCACACCCGCCGCTGGAACCCGCGCATGGCGCCGTACCTCTACGGCGTGCGCAACCAGGTCCACATCATTGACCTCCAGCAGACCGTGCCGTTGCTCGACCGCGCGCTGCGCGCCATCCGCGACACCACCGCCGCCGGCGGACGCGTGCTGCTGGTCGGCACCAAGCGTGCCGCGGCCGAATACGTGGCGGAGTCGGCCAAGCGCTGCGGCCAGTACTACGTCAACCACCGCTGGCTCGGCGGCACGCTGACCAACTGGAAGACCATCACCGGCTCGATCAAGCGCCTGCGCCACATCGAGGAAATGCTCGGCGGCAATATCGAGGGCCTCACCAAGAAGGAGGTCCTTGAGATCACCCGCGACAAGGACAAGCTCGAACGCGCGCTTGGCGGCATCAAGGAGATGGGCGGCCTGCCCGACATCCTGTTCATCATCGACACGAACAAGGAGAAGCTCGCGGTCGAGGAGGCGAACAAGCTGCACATTCCGGTGGTCGCCGTGCTGGACAGCAACTCCGACCCGACCGGGGTGACCTTCCCGGTGCCAGGCAACGACGATGCGATCCGCGCCATCACGCTGTACTGCGACCTGGTGGCCGGGTCGGTGCTGGACGGCATCAGCGCCGAGATGGCCGCCTCCGGCCAGGATATGGGTGCGGTCGAGAACCTGCCGCCGGAAGCCATTCCGGATCTCGGAACGCCGGCCGAACACGCCAACGCTTAGCGACGGAGCTCTAAATGGCTGAGATCACAGCTGCCCTGGTGAAGGACCTGCGCGACAAGACCGGCGCGGGCATGATGGACTGCAAGCGCGCGCTGATCGAGACCACCGGCGATGTGGAAGCCGCGGTGGACTGGCTGCGCACGAAGGGCCTCGCCGCGGCCGCCAAGAAGTCCGGCCGCGTCGCAGCCGAGGGGCTGGTGGGTGTGGTGTCGGCGCCGGGCCGCGCGGCGATGGTGGAGGTGAACGCCGAAACCGACTTCGTCGCGCGCAACGAAACGTTCCAGGCGTTCGTCGAGACGGTGGCGAAGATCGCGCTGCAGGTCGGAGAGGACCTGGATGCGATCAAGGCGGCGCCGTTCCCCGGTTCCGGCCGCACCGTCGCCGAGGAGCTGACGCAGCTGGTAGCGACGATCGGCGAGAACATGAACATCCGCCGCGCCCGTGTGCTGAGCGTCGGCGGCGGCGTGGTGGCGACCTATGTGCACAACTCACTGAAGCCGGGCCTGGGCAAGATCGGTGTGCTGGTTGCGGTGGAGGGCGCCGGTGAGATGGCCGCGCTGGAGACGCTGGGGCGCCAGGTCGGCATGCATATCGCCGCCAGTACCCCCGAGGCGGTCGACATCGACGGCGTCGATCCCGCGGCGCTGGAGCGGGAGAAGGCGGTGCTGACCGAGCAGGCCCGCGCCTCCGGCCGACCTGACAACATCATCGAGAAGATGGTCGAGGGCCGCATCCGGAAGTTCTACGAGGAGGTCGTGCTGCTGGAGCAGGTCTGGGTGCATGACGGCGAGAGCCGGGTGAAGGCGGTAGTCGCCAAGGCCGGCGTGAAGCTTGCCGGGTTTGCACGGTTCAAGCTCGGCGAGGGCATCGACAAGCCGGACGGTCCCGATTTCGCCAGCGAAGTAGCGGCGACGGCCGGGGTGTAGCCTCATCCCTATCGTCATGGCGGGCGAAGGCCCGCCACCCACGCCTTTTCGTCGCGGACCTCGCGGCAAAGACGTGGATGGCGGGCCGGAGCCTGTCCTCGGGCGGGCCTTTGGCCCGACCCGTGGGCCCGCCATGACGGCGTGAAGCTGCGACGTCACTCCGCGGCGGCGGCGGCCAGTTGCGACGCCGCCACCCGGAAGCCATCGTAGCCCTTGGCGGCGATGTCGGAGCATATCCCCCGATACGCGCCGACGCCGCCGATATAGGGCATGAACACGCGCGGCTTGCCGGGGATGTTGGCGCCCATGTACCAGGAGTTGGCGCTGGGATAGAGCGTGCCGTATGCGACCTCGTTCACATGATCGACCCAGGCGTCTTCGGCTTCCAGGCTCGCTTCGATGCAGTCCAGCCCGTGGGTCCGTAGCCAGGCGATGCAGTCGCTGATCCAGTCCACGTGCTGCTCGATCGACACGATCATGTTGCTCAGCACCGAGGGACTGCCCGGGCCGGTGATCATGAACAGGTTGGGGAATCCGGCGGTCATAATGCCGAGATACGTCCGCGGCCCGGCTTCCCACTTGTCGCGCAGCGCGAGGCCATTTCTGCCACGGATGTCGACCCTGGTCAGCGCGCCGGTCATCGCATCAAAGCCGGTGGCGAACACGATGCTGTCGAATTCATATTCGCGCTCGCCAGCCCGCAGGCCGTTCGGCGTGATCTCGGTGATCGGCGCGCTTTTGACATCGACCAGGGTGACGTTCGTGCGGTTGTAGGTCTGGTAATAGTCGGTATCGACGCAGATGCGCTTGGTGCCGATCGGGTGATTCTTCGGCGCCAGCAGTTCGGCCACCGCCGGATCGCGCACGATGCCGCGGATCTGGTTGCGCACGAACTCGGACGCGGTGTCGTTGGCCGGCTGGCTGAAGATCAGGTCATTGAACGCGGCCATAAAGCTGGTGCCGCCGGCTTCCCAGCGCACCTCGTATTCGCGCTGCCGTTCCGCGTCCGACACTTCCAGCGCGGACTTGTCGTTCGGATCGTTGAGGACACCGGTGCGCGCCTCCCGCGCCTGGTCGCGACGCTGCGGATAGGCCGACTTCCATGCTTGTTCGTAGTTCGGCGTCATCCGCCCGTTGCGCGACGGGATGCTGAAGTTCGGCGTGCGCTGGAAGACGGTCAGGTGCGCGGCCTGTTCGGCGATTACCGGGATAGCCTGGATGGCGGACGAACCGGTGCCGATGATCCCGACGCGCTGGCCGGTGAAATCCACGCCCTCGTGTGGCCAATGGCCGGTGTGGTACGTCATGCCCTTGAAGCTCGTCAGCCCCTCGAAGTCCGGCACGCGCGCGGTCGACAGGCAGCCGGTCGCCATCACGCAATGCCGCGCTGATACGTGGTCGCCGCGATCCGTCCGGATGTCCCAGCGGTGCTCCGCTTCGTCGAAGCGCGCTTCAGTCACGCGTGTGTCGAACCGCATGTCGCGGCGCAGGTCGAGGCGATCGGCAACGTGGTTCGCGTAGCGCAGGATTTCGGGTTGCGAGGCGAACAGTTCGCTCCACTGCCAGTCCTGCTGCAACTCCGGCGAGAACGAGTAGGAATATTGCATGCTCTCGACGTCGCAGCGCGCGCCGGGGTAGCGGTTCCAGTACCAGGTACCGCCGACGCCCGCTCCGGCCTCGAAGACCACTGCCGACATCCCGAGACCGCGCACGCGATGCAGCATGTACATGCCCGCGAAGCCGGCCCCGACGATGGCTACGTCAACTTCCCTCGCCTGCAGACCGGGCATGCTGTTCCATCCTTGCAGTGATATACTGATGAGTAGTAATTAGCACTAAGCGGTAAGTCAACCTGACCTACTCGGCCGGAACCTTCATCCGTGGCGCCCCGATCACCTTCCGGTCCAGCAGATCGGCGATCTCCGCCTCGCTGTAGCCGTGCTCGGCCAGCACCTCGACGCTGTGCTCGCCGAGGCGCGGGGCGTGCGCGCGTTTGGTGCCGTTGCGCAGCGGCGGCAGGCCGGGGATGTTCGGCATCGGCACCGGTTCGGGAACGCCGGGTTGGTCCAGCCAGGAGATGATGCCGGTGGCGTTCACCTGTGCTTCCCGCAGGAACTCCTCGTAGGTATTCACCCGGCCGTTCATGATGCCGCGCTCGGTCAGACGCTCGGCCAGCCACGCGGTGGGCTTCGCGGCTAAGATCGGGCGGACAATGGCAAGGAGCGCCTCGATGTTTTCCCCGCGCGCCTTCGGGTCGGCAAACCTCAGATCGTGCGCGAGCTCCGGCTGGCCGATCGCCTCGCAGTACGGCACCCAGTCGGTCGGCCGCACCATGGTGACGTTGAGCTGGCCGTCCGCCGTGTTGAACACGCCGCTGGGCATGCTGCTCCGTTGCGTCGTGCCGCGCTCCAGGTAGTTGGCGATCAACCGGATGACAGAGAGCATCGCGCCGCCCTGCATCAGGCTGGCCTCGATGAACCGCCCGCGCTTCAGTTCGCGTCGTGCGTAGAGCGAAGTGGCGATCGCCTGCAACCCGAGCAGTCCGGTGAACATGTCGATCAGCGAGATCGCGATACGGTGCGGGTGCAGATCATGCTCGCCGCGATTCTCGTTGACGATGCCGGTCATGGCCTGGAGCACCGGGTCCATCGCGGGGCGCGACGCCATCGGTCCGGTCTGCCCGAAGCCGGAGATCGCATAGTAGATGATCTGCGGCTCGCGCTCGCTGACCGCGTCATAGTCAAAGCCGTAGCGCTGGATCGTGCCGGGACGAAAACCCTCGATGAACACATCCGCGCCGTGCAGCAGACGCCACAGGATCTCCTTGCCTTGCGGCGTTTTCAAATCCAGCGCAAGGCTGCGCTTGCCAAGCGTGCCGTAGAGCGAGAACGCCGAATGATCCTCGTAGCGGCGCCCGAGAATGCGCGACCAGTCGCCGCCGGCGTGCGGCGTCTCCACCTTGATCACGTCCGCGCCGTGCTGTGCCAGCATCATGGCGCAGGACGGCCCGGCAACTCCGCCGCTGAGATCGATCACCTTCACGCCGGCGAAGGCTGCGTTGTAGTCCATGTCCCCTCGGTCCTTCCGTTACCCGTTCACCGTGCGGATGATCTCAGCCCACCGGTCGAGGACCGGCAAGATCGTTTCCGCCGTTTCCGACGGCAGGCTGGTCGATATGCGATCCACATTCAAATCCTGATACCGCTTGATCAGGTCGACATCCCCGCTCTGCCCGCCGATGTTGATCTGCAGCTTCGCCGGATCACGACCCGCCTCGGCTGCCATCTGGCGGAAGCGCGGGATCAACTCGGTCAGCGGTGTGGTGGCCGATTGCGTCGTCTGCGGCATCCAGCCGTCGCCGTAGCGGATTGCGCGGCGTGCGCTGTAGGGAAACGCGCCGCCCACCAAGATCGGCGGGTGCGGCGTTTGCACCGGCTTGGGCCACGCCTGCATCGGATCGAAGTTGACGAACTCTCCGTGGTATTCGGCGGTGGGTTGCGTCCAGATCGCCTTCATCGCCTCGATCCGCTCGCGCGCCAGCTTGTGACGCGTGGTGAAATTCGTGCCGTGGTTTTCCATCTCATCCTGGTTCCAGCCATTGCCGACGCCGAACACGAAACGTCCGCCGGAGACTTGATCGATCGAGGCCACCAGCTTCGCGGTCTGGATCGGATCGCGCTGTGCGATCAGGCAGACGCCGGTGCCGATCTTCAACGTCTTCGTCGCCGCAGCCGCCATGCTGAGCGTGACGAACGGGTCCATCGCATCGTAGTAGCGCTTCGGCAGGTCGCCACCCAGCACGAACGGCGTCTTGCGCGACAGCGGGATGTGCGAATGTTCGGGTGCCCAGACGATGTCGAAGCCCCGCTGCTCCAGCGCAATCGCCAGCTCCTGCGGAGTCATGGAGTAGTCCGTAAAGAACATCGACGCGCCGAATTTCATTATCGTTTCCTTTGGTAATTGCCGCACCCCGTCATGACCGGGCCTGGCCGGGTCATCCTCGACTTGCTGTCGTCTGCTGCAAGGAAGGCGTGGATGGCCGGGTCACGCCCGGCCATGATGGTTGGCATCCTACTGCTCGACCATGCCCATCCACCACATCGTGCGGTTCCCTACATCGATGTCGTAGGCGCGCACGAAGTGCAGCCCCCCGTCCTCACCGATGCGGAATAGCGAGAGCACCGCCCCGGTGATGTGTGCAACAGCCATCAGCCTGCCGCTCGGATCGATATGGAACGTCCGCGGGTGAACACCGCGCGTGTCGGCGTGTTCGATCAGGTGCGGCTCACCGGTCGATTGGTCAATCGTGTAGACCGCCAGCGAGTTCTCACCGTCCGCAGTGGCTGCGCGGTTGGCGACATAGACCGCGCGGCCGTTCGGGTGCACGTGCACGGTACCGACGGCCTGGCGCGTGATAGACGCACTGCCCAGCGCGTTCTTCCGGAAGCGCGGCACCGGCGATATCGCGCCGTTCGCCAACTCGAACATGTCAAGCGCATTTTGGCGTTCCAGCGACACATAGACCCACGGCTTCGACGGATGGAAATCCAGATGCCGCGGGCCGAAACCGTAGCCGCCATCGGGTGCGACCGAGACCTCGTTGCTCAGCACGCCGTCCTTGAAGTCGAACACCTTCAGTGCGCCGGGCTCTTCCGCCTTGCCGGTTGCCGCATCGTGACCGCGGGTGACGAGAATCACCAAGCGGTTATCCGGAGTCGCACGCACCTGGTGCGCGAAGATGCCGGGGTCTATCGGCCCAGGCTGCGCGACCTCTTCGCCCGGCGTCGCATCGGCATTGATCCGATAGACGCGGATCGCGCTGGGATTGCTGAACGCGACCAGGATGTATTGCGAGGGAACGTCGGTCGCCATGTGGATCGGCCGTGTCGGCAGACGTATCGGCGGCCCATGCGGGTTCAGCGCACCGTCCGCACCGATGCCAAACGCCGTCACATGATGCGTGTTGCCCTGCTGGCCCATGCCCGACGCACTGTCGCTGGTGGCGACGTACAGGAACCGCCGGGAAGTATGCGGCCAGACATACTGCACGTTGGCCGGCAGTCCGACGGTGCCGCGCCGCGTCAGCGCCGCGCCCTCCACGTCCACATCGTAGTGCGTCAATTCGGGTCCGACGCTCGCATACAGCGACACCTTGCCTGGCACGTTCCTACCCCCACGGCTGCACGATGATCTTCGCATGCTGCTCGGGGTTGGCCAGTTCGGCAAATGCGCCCTTCACGCCATCGAGCCCGACATGGCGGGTGATCAACGGCGTCACGTCCACCTTGCCCTCGGCAATATTGCGCAGGCTGGCGGCGAATTCCTCGCCGGTGTAGCCAAGCACGAATTGCAGGTTGAGCTGTTTGACAATGCCGAAGAACGGTTCGAATCGGTCAGTCTCCATGCACACGCCGACGACCACAATGCGCGCCCCCGCCGGAGCGCCGTCGATGATTTGCTGGATAACGCCGGGGACGCCGACGCACTCGAAGATCACCGCCGGGCGCTGCTTCGGACCGCTGCCGAAGAGTTGCGCGTAGCGGCTGCCGTCATAGCCCGCGGGCGTCGCCGCGTCTTGCCAACTTTGATACGGCGAGGTAGCCGCCGGATCGATCACCACGTCCGCGCCCATGCGCAGCGCGAGCGCACGCCGCGCCGGCGAAAAATCCGCCGCGATGATCGGATGCACATCGCGAATGACGAGGCCGGCGATCACCGAAAGCCCGACCGGACCGCAGCCGATCACCAGCGGCACATCATCGGCTGCGAGGTGGGCATTCTGCACCGCGTGCCAGCCCACCGCGATCGGCTCGGTCAGCGCCGCCTTGTCGGCCGGCAGTCCGTTTGGCACTTCCAGCAGCAGGCGTTCGGCGAGCGGCATGTACTGCGCGTAGCCGCCGGCGACGTCGTTGGAATAGCCGATGCCCTGGACCGTGGTGCCAGTGAGCGTCATCGGCACCGAGCAGACCAGCGTGCCGGGCTTCAGGCGCTTGTCGGTGCCCGGTCCATACTCCACCACCTCGCAGCAGAATTCGTGCCCGAACACCACGTCGCGCGTTGGGTCCAGCTTCCAGCGGTCACCGGTGCGGCGGGAGCGCTCGACGAACTGCTCGGTGAATTTCGCAGCGTGCAGATCGGTGCCGCAGATGCCGCAGCATAGCGTCTTCACCAGCACCTGGCCCTCGGCCGGAGCGGGATCAGCGATCGTGTCGACGACGATGTCGCCGTTGCGGAAGATGGCAGCTCGCATGGCATTCCCCCGGTGTTCTGCAACTGGCATCCTATCCCACCTGCTGGGGAGGGACAGCCCCACGGGAAATGCAACGGTAACAGGCGGGTGGAGCGGAAACGGATATGACAACGACAACGAGCAGCCCCGACGCGGTACTTCCATACAGCGGCAAGGAGTTTCTGGACAGCCTTGACGATGGCAGGGAGGTTTGGATCTACGGCGAGCGCGTGAAACGGATCACCGAACATCCGGCGTTCCGAAACAGTGCCCGAATGATTGCGCGCCTTTACGACGCACTGCATGCGGATCACGCCACGGGGGAAAGTGTGCTGACCTGCGCTACGGAATGGGGTGGTTTCACGCACAAGTACTTTGTCGCGTCCCGCTCCGCCGACGAGCAGGTTGCCGCGCGCGACGCCATCGCCGCGTGGGCGCGGCTGAGCTACGGCTGGTTCGGTCGGTCGCCTGACTATAAGGCGGCGTTCCTCGCGACCTTGGGAGCGAACGCGGAGTTCTACGCGCCGTATCAGGACAATGCCCGCCGGTGGTATCGGTTCAGCCAGGAGCGCGTGCCGTTCATCAATCACGCGATCATTCACCCGCCGGTGGATCGCAACATGGCGCCCGGAGCGCCAGGCGGCCCGACCGACATTTACATGCACGTGACCAAGGAGACCGACGCGGGGATCCGCGTCTCCGGCGCCAAGGTCGTCGCCACCGGATCGGCTTTGACGCACTTCACGTTCGTGGCGCATCACGGCTTGATCCCTGTCCAGGACAAGAACTTTTCGATGGTGTTCATCGTCCCGACCTCGGCCGATGGCGTAAAACTCATCTGCCGCGTGTCGAACGAACAGCGCGCGGCGGTACTCGGAAGCCCGTTCGATTACCCGTTGTCGAGCCGCCTCGATGAAAACGACGCGATCTTTGTCATGGATGACGTGCTGGTTCCGTGGGAGAACGTGTTCGTCTATGCCGATGTGGAGAAGGCCAACAACTTCTTTCCTCGCACCGGCTTCCTGCCGCGGGCGCTGCTGCATGGGTGCACGCGACTGGCGGTGAAGCTCGATTTCATCACCGGGCTTTTCATCAAGGCAACCGAAATGACGGGATCGCGTTCCTTTCGGGGCGTGGAGGCCAACCTGGGCGAGGTCATCGCCTGGCGCAATGCGATGTGGGGGCTGTCCGATGCGATGGCGAAGTCGGTGGATCCCTGGACCGGAGGATGCGTGCTGCCGGGCATGGAGGCTGGTTCGGCTTATCAGGTGCTGGCGCCCGAGGCCTATGTGCAGGTGAAGACCCTAATCGAGAAGACCATCGCCAGCGGCCTGATCTATCTCAATTCGCACGCGCGGGATTTCGAGACGCCGGAGCTGCGCAAGTACCTGGACCTTTATGTCCGTGGCTCCGGCGGCGTGTCGGCGGTCGAGCGTGTCAAACTGATGAAACTCCTGTGGGACGCGGTCGGCACCGAGTTCGGCGCCCGCCACGAACTCTACGAAGTGAATTACTCCGGCAGCCATGAGGAGATCCGTCGTTATGCGCTGTTCGGGGCGATCGCATCCGGGCAGTACGAGCGGTGGAAGGGTTTTGCCGAGACCTGCATGGCGGAATACGATCTGGGTGGGTGGACGACCCCTGATCTTGTCAATCCGGGCGACGTGAGCGTGCTGCGTTAGGATCTGCGCACCGAATTAGGACCCGAGGCGAAATAGGCGCGTCTTTTGACGGTGGCGTTCCACCGCCCATGTCGTCATCCCCGTGAAAGCGGGGACCCAGGGCGGCAACTGGGTCCCCGCTTTCGCGGGGATGATAACAAGAGGAACCGGCCGTACTGCTAACGGATGGCTCGTTACGCTGCCTCATTCGCTATCCGAAAAGTGTGCTGCGAACGGCTTGTATGGTCGCTGCGTGCGAACGAGGTGGTCAACGCGTTCGCATTGCGCGATCCGTGTGAAACCGCCGAAACAATCCACATTTCGTATAGGACGACAGCATGTTTTTACACCGCAAGGAACTGATCCAGCCGGTCAAGGTCGGCAAGCCTGATGCACGCTTCGGCACATTTCTGCTGGAGCAGTTCGGCGGCGCAACCGGTGAGCTGACGGCGGCGTTGCAGTACTGGGTTCAGTCATTCCATGTCGAGAACGCTGGCATCCGCGACATGTTGCAGGACATCGCAATGGAGGAGTTTGGCCATCTTGAGATGGTCGGGAAGCTCATCGCGCAGCACACCAGCAAGATCGATCAGACGCCGGTTTATGATGCGCCCCTGTTCAGGCTCAAAGGCGGCGGCCCTCACTTTCTCGACAGCCAGGGCAGTTGCTGGACGGCCGCCTATATCAACGAGGGCGGCAACGTGGTCCGCGACCTGCGGGCGAACATCGCCTCGGAGGCAGGCGCTCGCCAGACCTACGAGGCGCTCATCAAGGCGTGCGACGACGAGGGCACGAAGAAGGTGCTCACGCATCTGCTGACGCGCGAGATCACGCACGCGAACATGTTCATGAAGGCACTCGATGCGATGGGCAAGCTGACCGATCCGATGTTCGGCAATGTGGCGCCCGATGACACCGTGAAGTTGGTGTTCAATCTGTCACAGGGAGAGGACGTTCGCGGTCCGTGGAACGAGGAGCCAGACTTCGAATATGTCGCCGACCCAGAGCCGCAGGGCGGCATGCCGCCGGCACCGGTGAACCCTGACGACGAACGCCCCGCTGGGACAAAGGGCAAATCATCCAAGCGAAGCTGACGACGCAGGTGTGACAAGAGCTGTCGCGACGCACATAGCTTTGTTTCGGTGGGCACGATTGGCGCCTTCGCCGATCGTGCCGCCGTTGCGACGATCACATCGTCAGCATCGCGCGGATGTCGGGCAGGTGTTCGCTGCCCCAGAACAGCTCGCCGTCTACGACGAAGGTAGGCACGCCGAACACGCCGATTGCCTCCGCCGCGCGGCTGATCTCGGCCACTTCGTCGCGTCCCGCCTGCGTCTGAGCGGGGAATGCAGCGCCGTCCGCGCCGGCCTCCGTCAGCACCGAGGCGATCACAGCCGGATCTTCGATGTCCAGCTCACGCCGCCAGAAGCGTTCGAACACGATATCGTGGTAGCGGCGGAACACCGCATCGCCTGCGCGCTGCGCGTACAGCATGCCGGCAGCCGCGCGCGTTGAATCCCAGATCTTCTGTGGGCCGCGGATTACCAGTCCGCGCTTCCGCGCCTGGCGGCGGCAGTCCATGTAGCTGTAGCGCACGCGACGCCACTGATGGGCGTTGCGGCTTTCCTCCAGGACATGGCCATCGGTGTCGACGCGCGCCGATCCAAGGAAGCTGGGAATGTCGAGCACGTAGGGCAGCCATCTTAGTCGGGCTGCCAGCTCATGTTCGAGCTTATAGGCGAGGTCCTTCGCGAGGTACGCGTAGGGGCTCTTGTAGTCGATATAGACCGTGACAAGACGAGGCTCCGACATGGCACATCCCGAGCGGTGGCGTGACGCGGGGAGCATGCAATGCGCCGGCTGACACGGGAAGCCCGTTCGCTCGACGCGATCAATTTCCTGCTGTCCGATGTCCGCGGGGCGCTCGGGCCGTATCTGAACGTTTTCCTGGTCACCCAGCAGCACTGGAGCCAGTCCGAAGTCGGCCTGGTGACGACCGTCAGCGGTCTGCTCGGCCTCTCGGTCCAAACGCCGATCGGGGCCGCGATCGACGCGACCCGCGCCAAGAGGGAAGTGATCGTCATGGCGCTCTCCGTGCTGGCCATCGGGGCCACGGTCATCTTCGCCGTTCCAAGCTTCTGGCCCGTCGCAATCGCCAACAGCCTGATGGCAATCGCCGGCGACGTTTTCGGCCCCGCGATCGCGGCGTTGACCCTTGGCCTATATGCACGAAATCAGCTGGCCCGCCGCATGGGCAGGAATTCCGCCTTCGACCACGCGGGCAACGTCGCCATCGCCGTGGCCGCGGGTGCGGTCGGCTACGCGATCTCGCAGCGCGCCGTATTTCTTCTGGTGCCGATGTTCGCCGTGCTCGCGGCCGTGGCGGTGCTGTCCATCCCGGCCGCCGCCATCGACAACGACCGGGCGCGAGATTTGAATGACGCACCGGACGAAGCCGGAACACCTGCCGGTGCCGCGGGCTACAGCATTCTGTTCCGGTCCCGACTGCTGCTGATCTTCGGTGTGTGTGTGATGCTATTCCATCTCGCCAATGCGGCGCTGCTGCCGTTGGTCGGACAGAAGCTGGCATCCGCCCATCCCAAGGAAGCGACGGCCATGATGTCGGCCTGCATCATCGCCGCGCAGATGGTGATGCTGCCGATCGCGCTGCTGGTGGGACGCACGGCCGACACCTGGGGACGCAAGCCGCTGTTCCTGATCGGGTTCGCCGTTCTGCCGATCCGCGCGGTGCTCTATACCTTTTCGGACAACAGCTTCTGGCTGATCGGTGTCCAGTTGCTGGACGGCATCGGCGCAGGGATCTTCGGCACTCTCACGCCCCTTGTCATCGCCGACATCATGCGAGGCACCGGGCGCTACAATCTGGCGCAGGGCGCGATCGCCACCGTTCAGGGGATCGGCGCGTCATTGAGCGGCCTGGCCGCGGGCGTGATTGTCGATCGCTACGGTTACACCGTTACGTTCCTGAGCCTGGGGGCGATCGCCGCGGTCGCCGTGATCGTCTTCGCCATTGGAATGCGGGAGACCGCGAACCAGGAGCAGTGAGCGATATCGATTCAAACTCAGGCCGGGACCATCTCGCGGTCCTTGCTCGGGATCAGGTCGTAGGGCAGCGCAAATCCGGGCATCGCCTTGAGCCGCTCCGACCACGCCAGCAGATTTGGCCAATTCGTGATATCGAACCCGCCCTCGGCCATGAACACCATGCGGCCCCAGCAACCGATGTCGGCGATCGAGCAGGTCTCGCCCACCAGCCACTGCCGGTCGGCGAGCGTCTGGTCGATGAAGCTCAGCGCCTCCTCCGCGGGCGGGCGGAAATACGCCATCACCGCCGGATCGACGGTGCGGAAGCGGTGGTAGTGACGCACCCTGGCGACGTTGGTGATGGCGTCGGCCTCCCACGAGAGCCATTCGCGCGCTCGCCAGCGATCCTGCTCGGTGGCGGGTTCGAAATGACCGGTGGCCCGCGCGAGGTAGTCGAGAATCACGTTCGACTGAACGATGGTGAGACCGCGATGCCGCAGCGTCGGCACCTTGCCGTAGCGGTTGACCTCCAGGTAGTCCGGCAATTTCTGCGCGCCGTATTTCAGGTTCACCGTGCGGAATGAAAATGCGATTCGCGCCAAT
>DATMND010000305.1:0-10382 GCA_035569235.1 Acetobacteraceae bacterium
AGCCCCAGTTCCACTGTCATCACGATGATCACGCCGAACCATACGGGGTCGAAGCCAAGCGCCGTGATTACCGGGAAGATGATCGGCACCGTCAGGATGATCATCGCCATCGCGTCCATCAGGCAGCCCAGGACGAGATACATCAGCATGATCAGCACCAGCACGCCGTAGCGCCCGAAGCCCAGGCCAGTGACGAATGCTGTGACCTTCTGCGGCGTCTGCGTCACTGTCAGGAAATAGCCGAACAGGATTGCGCCGATCAGGATGGTGAACACGGCGGCGGCGGTGCGCGTTGCCTGCAGCAGCGAGACCAGGATGTCCTCGCGCGAGAGGCGGCCGCGCGCCACGCCGATCAGGAACGCGCCGCCCGCGCCCATGCCACCGGCCTCGGTTGGCGTGAACAGTCCGCCGTAGAGCCCACCGATTACGAACACGAACAGCAGCAGCGGCGCCCAGACCTGGCGCATGGCCTGCAGGCGCGCGCTCCAGGAGCTTCGCTCCGCGGCCGGAAGATGGTTCGGGCGAACGGCGCCGATGACCGCGATCGTTGCCATGTACATCGAGACGGCGAGCAACCCCGGAATGATGCCGGCCATGAACAACTTGCCGATATCCTGCTGTGTGATCAGCCCGTAGACCGCGAGCACGATCGAGGGCGGGAACATGGCACCCAGCGTGCCGCCGGCGGCGATCACCCCGGTGGCGAAGGATTGCGGATAGTGGTGGCTGCGCATTTCTGGATAGGCGACGGTGGAGAATGTCGCCGCGGTGGCGACCGATGAGCCGCTGATGGCGGCGAACCCGGCGCATGCCGCGATGGTGGCGATGCCAAGTCCGCCGCGCAGATGGCCGACAAATTTGTTGGCGGCGTGGAAGAGTTCGCGGCTCATGCCGGAGCGCGATACGAATGCGCCCATCAGCAGGAACATGGGGATCACGCCGAAGGTGTAGTCGGTGACGGTGCGCATAGAGGTCTGCCCGACCATCTTCAGCGCCGGCGTGCCGCCGACCAGGTAGCCGAAGCCGCTGACCCCCACCAGGCCCATCGCCATGCCGACCGGCACGCGCAGCAGCATCAGTGCGAACAGCACGACGAAGCCGATGACTGCGACGGCGTCGCTGCTCAGGTCCATCATTCGACAGGTCTGACCACACCCGCATCGGCTACGTTCTCCGGATGGAAGATCAGCCGGTACGTCCGCACCGCGATCAGCAGCACCGCGGACACGTCGCCGAGCCAGGCCACCAGTGCAAACGGCCAGGTCGGAAGATTCAAATCAAATGTTAGAACGTTGTCGGCGCGCGTGAGACGCACCTTGTCGAACAGCATCGCGGTCTGGACGCTCACCACGAACAGCAGGACCAGCGTGGCGAAGATGTCGATCAGCCGCTTGCCGCGCGGGCCTGCAGCCGCCCAGACCAGATCGACGGTGATATGGGTGCCTCGATAGCTGGTCGCTGCGATGCCCCAGAAGATCAGAATTCCCAGCAGGAGTTTTCCGAAGTCGTAGCTGTCGGGGATCGAAACCGCGAAGAAGTAGCGCAGCAGCACCGAGATGAAGATGTCGGCTGCGACGATCCCGACGAAGGCCGCGGCCAGCAGCTCGATGCCGTCGATGAAGCGATCCATCGGGTTGCGCCGAGCCCGATTGGCGCCGGCCTCGCTCACAGTCACCAACCGTCATGGCCGGGCTTGACCCGGCCATCCGACTCGGCGACCGCGCCGGTGGAGGTGGCCGGGTCAAGCCCGGCCATGACGGTCTTGCGCGGTCTGACGTTTTTGCGCGGTCTGACGCGTCGTGTCATTCCGCCAGTGCGCCGCGCTTGTTCAGTTCCGCCTGCAATTCGCCAAACACGGCATCGGAGTCCTTTACCTGCGCGGCCCATTTCGCTTTCAGCGGTTCGGCAGCCTTGCGCCAGGCGGCGACCTGCTCGGGCGTCAGCTTGTAGACATCGTGCCCGGCTTCAGCGGCGATCCTGGCCCGGCCTGCATTTTCCCAGTCGGCCCAGGGGCTGGCGACCTTCTCCGCCCATTCGGTGGTGCAGTGACTGTCGATCACCGCCTTCTGCGCCGGCGACATGGCGTCGTACTTCGGCTTGTTCATCACCCAAACGAAGGTGGTTGTGGCGAACGGCATGTCCATGTCGTACTTCACGACCTTGTCGATGCCGAACAGTATGGTCGATTGCCAGGGAAACGTGATCGCGTCGGCCACGCCACGCTCCAGCGTCTCGCGTGCTTCGGGCGCCGAGGCCTGCACGTTTGTGCCACCAAGCAGGGTGACGAACGATCCGATCGTCGCGTCCGCAGGGCGGACTTTTGTGCCACGGATGTCCTCGGGCAGCACGATCTTCTTGGTCCGCGAGTGGAACGTGAGCGGATCGAGCACGAAGGCGAAGCAGAAGTGCACGTCCTTCATCTCGGTCGCTGCATATTTGCGGTACCAGGCATCCAAGGCTGCGGAACCGCCCTTGGCATTGCCCATCAGGAACGGCAGCTCGCCGGCGGCGATGATCGGAAATCGACCAGGCTGGTAGCCCGGGTTGACATAGGCGAAGTCGGCGATGCCGTCGCGCGCCATGTCGTAATGGTCCATCGCCTTGCCCAACTGCTCGGACGGGAACAGCGTGGACTTGATCGTGCCGCCGGAGGCCTTGTCGATGTCCTCGCCCCAGGCCTGCAGCGCCGGGTTCAGCGGATGCGCCGGCGGCACCCAGCTGGATTGTTTCAACTGCACCGTCTTGTCCTGGGCATGAGCGCCTGCCGACAGCAGAACCAGTATCGCAATGACGATGCGGCTGAACACGACGTTGCTCTCCCCCTCGGACCAGGACAGGCTACGAGGTGCCATTTCGCGAGGAAAACTGCAATGCGTCTGGACGGTCAGACTGCAATCGTCACCGGCGCTGCCTCCGGGTTGGGAGCTGCGACCGCGGAACGGCTGGCGCGCGCTGGTTGCCGCGTTGCGGTACTGGACATCAACCAGGCAGCAGCCGAGGCGAGCGCGCACCGCATCGGCGGTATTGGCATCGCGTGCGACGTGGCCGATGCGGTATCGGCTGAAGCAGCGGTGGCCAATGCGCGCGAGGCGCATGGTCCCGCGCGGCTGCTGGTGAACTGCGCGGGTGTCGGCACGGCTAGCCGTATCGTCGGACGCGACGGGCCGATGCAGCTTGCGGCGTTCGAGCGCGTGATCCGCGTCAACCTGATCGGCACCTTCAACCTGCTGCGGCTGGCGGCGGCCGACATGAGCGCACTCGATCCGCTGGAGGACGGCGAGCGCGGCGTCATCGTCAACACCGCATCGATCGCGGCATACGACGGTCAGGTCGGTCAGGCTGCCTATGCCGCGTCTAAGGCTGGTGTGGTCGGCCTGACATTGCCGGCAGCGCGGGAACTCGCGCGCGTCGGGGTGCGTGTGGTGGCGATCGCACCTGGTCTGTTCCGCACGCCGATGGTCGAGGGGTTGCCGCAGGAGTTGCAGAAGAGCCTGGCCGAAGGCATTCCATTTCCGCAGCGGCTTGGTGAACCGGAGGAATTTGCGGCGCTGGTCGAGCACATTGCGACCAACACCTTCATCAATGGCGAGACGATCCGGTTGGACGGGGCGCTGCGGATGCCACCGCGATAAAACAGAAAGAATCACCGCAGAGGCGCAGAGACGCTGAGGAAGATAGTATATGCGCTTTGCGCGAAGCGTACATTGCAATCTCCGAGCCTCTGCGCCTCTGCGGTGATTCTTTTTTTCTTACCACCCCACCGCATAAGCCGTCCGCCGTGGATCGGCGCCGGCCCATTTCACGCCGGTCCGTAGATCCGACTGGATGGTGCACACCGAACCCGCGAGATACTTGCGCTCCGGCCACCATTCGATGCGGTGACCCATGGCCGCGAGCGTTTTGCCTGTAACCTCGCCGATATCTTCTTCGATGCACAGATGCCCCGGCCGATAAGTATGCGGCAGAGCCGACTCCGGCCAGGAGTAGCTGGCGAAGCGCGGCGCCTCGCACGCCGACTGCGGATCCATGCCGAATACGACCTGGTTGAGGAACACCTGGACCATCGCCTGACCGAGCACCTCGCTGCCGGGCGAGCCGAATGGCATCACCATCTCACCGGGCTTGATAGCAATCGCCGGATTAGCCGACATGCGCGGACGCCTGCCTGGGCCGACGCGTGCCGGGTGATCCGCTCCGGTATAGCCGCGCGAACCCCACATCGATGCCACGATGCCGGTGCCCGGCACGACCGCACCGCCAATCGTCGGATCGCTCGGCGTGGCGGCGAACACGTTGCCGTACCGGTCGGCGACACACAGGAACGACGTCTCAGGCTTGGTATCGGCGACCTCCAGCGGCGCGCCGGCGGACGGATCGGGGCGCCAGGGCGGGATCGACACGCCGCCGATCTCACCCGCCGGCGGCATGCCTGGCCACGCCTTTGCAGGATCGAGTTCAGCGCGTCGGCGCGCCGCGTAATCCTTTGACAGCAGCACGTCGATCGGCACGTCGATGAAATCCGGATCGCCGAAATAAACCTCGCGGTCAGCCGCGGCGAGTTTCAGTGCCTCGGTCACAGCGTGCACGTAGGCGGCTGAATTGTGCCGCATGAACTTTAGATCGAGGCCCTCCAGGATATTCAGCGTCTCCAGCACCATCGGGCCCTGCGACCATGGCCCGCAGCCATAGACATCGAAGTCCCCGAAACGGATGCGGCACGGCGGTTCGACACGGCTGTGGAATTCCGCCAGATCCTCGGCGACCAGCCAACCGCCATGCTCCTTCTGATGCTGCACGATCGAGTCGGCGATGTCGCCGCGATAGAACGCATCATGCGCCGCACGAAGTCCGGCAATCCGATCGCCGCGCGCGTGGGCCATCTCCTGATCCGCCATGTACTGCAGCGTGCGGCCGAGATCGGTCTGCCTGAAGATCTCGCCCACCGTGGGCGGGTGCCCGTTCGGCAGAAAGATCGCAGCCGTGGTCGGCCATTGGCGAATCTCGGTCTGCCTGGCCGCCAGAATTTCGGCGAAGAACGGATAGGTCGGGAATCCGTCGCGGGCAAAACGGATCGCTGATGCCGCGACATCGCCGAACGACATGGTGCCGAAGCGTTCGAGCGCGGCGATCCAGTTGGCCGGCGCGGCGGGTACCACCGTTTGCAGGAGCCCGTCGGGAATGCGGCCGTTGCACTTCTGCTGGAAGTGCTCGATGCGGGCAGCCTTCGGCCAGACGCCAACGCCGTTAATCACGAGCGTCTCATCGCGTTCGGCGAGGTGGATCATCACTGGCGCGACACCACCGAAGCCTACGAACTGGCTCTCCAGCACGTCGATCGCGAGTGCCGTGGCCACGCCGGCGTCGATTGCGTTGCCGCCAGCCTCGAGGATCTGCAGTCCGGCAAGCGATGCGTAGTAATGACCGGAGACCACGACGTGATGCCGCGCCATGATGTTGGGGCGGCGCGGACGACCGGGTCCGGACAGGTATGCGGGATCGGGCATCGGCGAGTCCTCGTGCATTCGTCATTCCTGCGCACATTCGTCATTCCCGCGAAAGCAGGAACCCAGGAGATTCGCGCAGGATCTTGGCGATGGCCTGGGCCCCGGTTTTCGCGGGGGGTGACAATTATAATCGGGGTGACGGTCGACCTTGGGCGACGGCTACTCCAGCGACACGTCATGCCGCGGCCTCCCCCAGTTTGCAGCGGCGGTGGCGCAGCGGTCCACGTCCTCCTCCAGCATCAGCCCCTGCGCCACGAGTTCGCGCGCAGCCGCGGTGATCGCCGCGATGTAGGCCGCCTTGTCGGGAAGGCGCTCCAGGATGGAGAGCCGCGGATCCCCGGTCGCCACGCGCTCCTGCGACGATTCCGGGAACGGGATATAGCTGCCCTCGAAGCGCAACTGCGCTCCATGGCCGTGGCCGCGTGACCGCAGGTTCCAGCCGGTATAAGTGCCGAGCGGCGCGGCCACCATCGGCGCGCGGACGCCCGACACGTCGTTGCCGTCACGGTCCACTGCCGGAACCAGCACCGTGTATTGCCGGCCCGGAACAACCTCCGGCGGCTCCTTCAGGATGCCGCGCTCCACGTTCGGCCCAAAGTCGAGCAACGGCAGCGCATTCGGAGCGCGCGGCGTTGCGATGCCGGGAATAGCCGGGAACTGACGGCGCCACTCGTCGATACTGACTAGCGTGCCATCGGCGCGCGTCGGATTTCGACTTGGCGGCGGCGACGTGCCATCCGTCGCCCAGCGATCCATCGCATCGAGGTTGGCGCGGAAGAACATCGACGTGGACACGACGTTGGAGAAATTCTGCCCTATGCCGCGCGTGGGCGCGCGCGGCAGTGGATCGGCGAAATGCTGCGAACTGGCCCAGAGCTGGATGCGCACCGTGTCCGGCTGCTTGAGGTCGTTGCCCTGCGTGTCGGTATGCGCCAGCGAGCCGCGGCGCACCCAGTATTCCGTCGCGGTCTGGGTATGGATTACCAGCGGATCGGTGTCGGGGCGCTTCAGGATCGCGTCCTGCTTCCCCGTCAGGTGATCGGTCGACCACGCGTAGGAAAATGGAAAACTGTCGGCGATGTTGAAATGGTCCTCGTATTGCTGGCCGCCGGAGACGATCGGGCTGGCGAAACGATGGTTCAGCCATTTGCGCCCGGCGCCGGCAACGTGCGGCATCACGCCGTCGAATACGCGGCGCCCCTTCGCATCGGCATTGAAGCCGCGATAGACGAAGTCGCGCAGGCAGCGACCGGTCTGCGAGCGGCCCCAGGCATAGGCCTTCTCGACGCCACGCAGCGGGTTGGCATCGGATTTGTCATATTTCAGGAAGCTGATGAAGTCGCGCACCGCGACGTGACCTAGCCCGTGCACCAGCGGATTCTTCGCGGTATAGACAAGCTCATAGATCCAACCAGGCTGAAAGCCCGCCGGAAGATGGATGTGCCGCGCCGATGGCACCACGGCGCGCTCGACCGACTGCGTCTCGCCGCCGACAGCCGATTCGGCGCATGCGAACTGCCACTGATCGCTCGGGATGGCTTGCGGGCGGTCATACGGATAGCGGCGGCGCGTCAGCGTTGCGTCACGTGTGTCGAGCGAGACCGTCGAATAACTGTGTGCCGCGATCCGGCCGCTCAGCGGGAAGCAGGTGATACCGGCCACGTCAGCGATGTATTCCACGCGTATGCGACCGGTGATTGGCGTGCCATTGTCGCTGGCCACCGGCACGTCGAGCACCATGCGCCCGTCGCCGGGCAGCATGTCGCCCTCCCACGCGAGCCAGGCCACAGTGTAGCCGCGCCGCATGACGAACCCGTTGCCGGCGTGCGCCAGGTTGATCGGCCCGTTGCTGTGCGGCGCGTCATTGAAGAATTGCAACGCGCGCTTGTGGCCGCGATTACCGTAATCGTAGAACACCCGCTGGTTGCCACGCTCCATCTCGCGCGGCTTCAGGATCATGAAGTCGGCGGCGAAACGCACCATGCCGCGGTCATCCGTCGGCGCCTTATCCAGATCCACGACCGTCGCGTTCGCCGGCACGCGTGGATCGACCGCAAAATGTGCCCGGCCCGAAATTCGCTCATAGGCGCCGGTGTCACCGAACGCGTGTTCGCCGGCGAAGGCAACGCGCTCGGCGATGCGAAGTTCGATTTCGTTTGTCATGTTCCCCCTCGATGGCCACCAGCGCACTTGGGTGAGGGAAAGCTGGAACGGCCAATGCGTCAACTTGCCTCGATCGGTCACGCGGTTGGGAACGCCACCGAACCGGCTTTACCGCGTTCACCATGCACCCGCTCTCTGACCGGCGCGGGTCGTCAGGATTACATAAGGAACGCGACACGATGCGAACGCTGCCAATGATTGCACTCGCCGGCCTCGGCCTGCTGGCGGCCTGCGGCTACAACGAACCCGAGCGCGCACAGGGTGGCGCCGCGGCGGGCGCGGCCACGGGGGCAGGCATCGGTGTCATCGGTGGTCCGGTTGGCGTCGTCGCGGGCGGCCTGATCGGCGGAGCCGCCGGCGCCACGACCGGTGCGGTCACCAGTCCGCACGATGTCAATCTCGGCCCACCGCCCTGGAGTGCCCAGCCCTAGCGGAGTGGCGGTCAGCAGTCAGCCTGTCCCGGCGACATAGGCCTTCAGGCTGTCGACCTCGCTCTCCTGCTCCATGATGCGTGCCTTTACGACGTCGCCGATGCTGATCAGACCAACCAGCGCGCCGTGGTCCATCACGGGCAGGTGACGGAACCGGCCCATCGTCATCATCGACATCGCCTCGGGCACAGTCGTTTCGGGGCGCGCCAACTGGAGCGCGCGCGTCATCAGCTGTCCCGCGGTCATCTCCAGCGTGCTTGCCCCGTTCGCGGCGAGGCTCCGCACGACGTCGCGCTCGCTGACGATGCCCAGCAGCTGATCGGCGGCGTCAACCACCAGCACCGCGCCGATGCGGTGTTCGGCGAGCACGTCCACCACGCGCGGGATCGTCGCGGTCGGCTCGATGGTGGTGACCTGATAGCCTTTGTGCTTGAGGATCGCGGCAACGGTTTTCATGGCCTTGCTTCCCTGGACCCAAGCCAAAGAGGGATGTTGCGCGCTTCGTCCCGTCCGGTGCAAATTTTGACTGTGCACCGCACAATGGATTGGAAGGTGCACCGCACCGTTCGGCTGCGCGCGGCCGGGATGACGATGGTGATGGCAGTGGCGGTTGGCGGCGGCTTCACTATCAAACGGTCGAGGACTGTGCTGCGACCGTGCGCGCGCCATCGAGGGGAAGGCCGTTGAGGGCAGGGCCAGCCGGCCGAGCTACGTCCCGATCTTCGGACGCCGGTTCTGAGGCGGCGGCCGATCGGCGGCGGCGCCTCGCATGGGTCGCGGCGGCGCTCGCGGGCCTGCTGGCCGTGGCGGCATCGCCAGATGCGCCGGCGCCCGGGCCACTGCACATCATCGGCGGCCAGGCGGCCGGGTGCATTGCCGGCGCGGTGCGGCTGCCGACGGAGGGGCCGGGCTTCCAGACCATCCATCTCGCGCGAAGCTCGTTCTGGGGCGCGCCCTCGACCATCGCGCGGATCGAGCGTCTGGGCGCAGAGGTGCACGCGGCGGGCCTGGGTGACCTCTACATCGAGGACATTTCCCGTCCGCGCGGCGGCCCGTTGCCCGGCGGGCATGTGAGCCACCAGCTTGGCATCGATGTCGATGTCGGCCTCGACGTGCGGCCGAAGCCCGTGCTGACCGAAGCGGGGCGCGAGACGGTCGAGCTGCCCAGCCTGGTCCGGGCGGATCAGCGCGGCGTCGATCCCGCTCGCTGGACGCCGGACGTAGTGAGGCTGCTGCAATTGGCCGCCGGCCTGACGGAGGTTGACCGCATCCTGATCAATCCGGCGATCAAGCAGCAGCTTTGCGAGACGGTGCGGGGCGACCGGTCCTGGCTGCGGCTGATGCGGCCCTGGTACGACCACGCGGCGCATATGCATATCCGGTTCCGCTGCCCGGCGGATCAGCACGACTGCATCCAGGCGGCACCGCCGCCGCAGGGCGACGGGTGCGACGCGAGCCTGCAATGGTGGTTCGAGCAGTTGAATACTCCGGCCGGGCCGGCGACGCCATATCATCCGCCGCCGCTGCCGGCCGCGTGCAAGGCGGTGATGGCGGCGGAGTGAGACGAACCGCCCCGTCAGTTGGCTGCTTAGGGTGGATTGCGGTCCTTCAGCGCAGGCGCGGCAAGGCCGGGTTCCGCCGATTGCAGCCGTTCGCCGGACGAGCGGAGCCGGCGGAGCCCCCCGGTCATTTCGCCGCCCTTCCGCTAGGCGTCCGATCCACAATCTATGGAGGCCCGTGCCGATTACGGTATGATCCGCCCGGAAGGTCGGTCCCGACGAGGTCAGCAATGAACGCGACGCCCGACAACACGTTAGCAGATCCCGAGCAGATCATAGCCGATCTCGAACGTCAGCTTGCAGAGAGCAAAGCCGAGCGCGACGTGAGCAAGGCTGAGCGTGACGAGGCGCTTCAGAGGGAGACCGCGACCGCCCAGGTGCTGCAAGTCATCAATAGCTCGCCCGGCAATCTAACGCCCGTGTTTGAGGCGATGCTGGAAAAGGCAATCCGGCTCTGCGGGGGCGACAGGGGCGTATTGTGGACTATCGAAGGTGGCCGCGGCCGCCTTGCCGCGGCCCGCGGCCTCCCGGCGGAATTCGTGGCATTGCTACGTGAGCGTGGCGAGAGCGGCACTAATTCGCCGCTCCAGCGGGTCGTGCAAGGCGAGTGGTTGATCGAGTTCCCCGACACTGTCGAAGAATTTTCCCGCTCCGGCGATCCGCACGCGAAGGGTGCTGTTGAGGCCGGTGTGCGAAGCGCGATCTGGGTGGCGATAGTGAAGGAA
>DATMND010000306.1:0-32463 GCA_035569235.1 Acetobacteraceae bacterium
CGCAACGTCACATGCCGAACTCAATCGCAACCTTGCGTATCCGCCTCGCGCGAACTTTGGCGCATGCATTGCCGCGATGTCCTTGTTGCGGACAAATCCGTCAGAAGGCCGTCGTGCAGAATGAGTGACGCAGTAGGATTACGGTCTGACAGTCAAATGCGTGGCGCCTCGGCGGGTATCACGGTCGCGTGAACAGGCGTCGGCATCAGCCGAACGGCTGACGACCGGAACGGCGATGCAACCGCATACTGCCGTCGCAATCACCACGGGCCACAATCCAAAGACCAGACAGACGCTCAAAGTCCGCAGGAATAGGGAGGAGAAGTGTAATGAGGCGACGGACCTTCCTCGCGGCGTCGGCTACGATGCTCGCGTTGCCAGGGGCTACGCGGGGCGCATCCAAACAGGTGCTCAAGTTTGTCCCGATGGCGGATCTGGCAGTTCTCGATCCGATCGTGACCACCACCGGCGTCACCCGAAGTCACGGCTATCTGATATTCGATACCCTCTACGGCGTGACCGGGCCGGAGAGCGGGTTCAAGGCCACACCCCAGATGGCGGCGGGTCATCGCGTTGAGACCGATGGCCTGACCTGGCGGGTGACGCTGCGGGACGGGCTGGTCTTCCATGACGGGCAGCAGGTGCTGGCGCGCGACTGTGTGGCAAGCATCCGGCGCTGGGGGGCGCGGGACCCGCTGGGACAGACGCTGATGGCGCGCACCGACGAGCTATCGGCACCGGACGACAAGACGATCGTGTTCCGCCTGAAGCGGCCGTTCTGGCTGCTGCCTGACGCGCTGGCCAAGGCGACGCCAAACATGTGCGCGATCATGCCCGAGCGTCTAGCCGCGACCGATCCCTACAAGCAGATCCAGGAAATGGTCGGCAGCGGCCCGTACCGCTTCAAGGCGGACGAACGGGTGCAGGGCTCGCGCTTCGTGTACGAACGCTTTGCCGGCTACCGGCCGCGCGAGGACGGCGAAGCGGACTTAACCTCGGGACCCAAGGTCGCCCATTTCGATCGCATCGAGTGGCATATCATCCCCGACGCGGCGACCGCAGCCGCGGCGTTGCAGTCGGGCGAGGTGGACTGGTGGGAGTTCCCGACCAGCGACGTGTTGCCGGTCCTGCAACGCGGCGGCAAGATCAGGATCGAGATCATCGACCCCACCGGCAACTGCGCCATCCTGCGGCCGAACCATCTCCACCCGCCGTTTGACAACCCGGCGGTCCGGCGCGCCCTGCTGGGTGCCATCGACCAGACCGAGTTCATGACCGCGGTCATGGGCGACGACCGGTCGCTGTGGAAGGTCCCGTGCGGCTACTTTGCGTCATTTGCGCCTGTCACGAATGACAGCGCGCTGGCGGCGTTGGCCGGCAAGCGTGACCACGAGAAGGTCCGGCGCGACCTGCAGGCCGCCGGGTACCGCGGGGAGAAGATTGTCCTGATGGTGCCTCAGGACGTTCCGGTCCAGAAGGCGCTGGGCGAGATCGCCGCGGACACGATGCACCGCGTCGGGATGAACGTCGATTACCAGGCGCTGGACTGGGGAACGATCCTGCAACGCCGGATGAGCAAGAACGCTCCCGGCCAGGGCGGCTGGAACGCGTTCTGCACGCGTTTCTGGGGTTCCGAATGCGCGACGCCGGCGGCGCACTCGGCACTACGCGGCAATGGCGCGCAGGCGTGGGTCGGCTGGCCGTCCAGCCCAAGGATCGAGGCGTTGCGCGAGCAGTGGTTCGACGCGGCCGATCCGGCAACGCAGGAGAAACTTGCGGCGGAGATCCAGGCGCAGGCGTTCGAGGATGTGCCGTACTACCCACTTGGCCTTTACTACAATCCGACCGCCTATCGCGCCGACCTGAGCGGGGTTGTGACCGGCGGTCCGTTTTTCTGGAACGTGCGGCGGAGCTGAGCGCGCGAATTGACTGCGACGCGACCGAGTAGTGGAGTACCGTGTTGCCTGGACCGCAGCCGAACGTGACCTTGATTGCTAAAATACCAAGACAGCGCCTTTCGTGTGGCAGAAAATAGCGGCTGACCAGAATGTAAACAGGAGCAGACCATGTCGAATATCACGGCAGTTGCCAAGCAGTTTTTCGAGGCTTGCGAGGCAGGAAGGGGTTGGGAAGTATGCCGGGCGTACTGCACGCCGAACGCGAGCTTCTCGGCACAAGCCGAGCCTTTGGCCGGCATTCACACCCTTGGGGAATACGCTGATTGGATGAAGGGGCTGCTCACCTTCATGCCCGATGGACGCTACGCAGTTCGGTCGTTTGCAACGGACGACGACAGCAACAGTGTTTGTGCCTATGGCGTTTTCTCCGCAACCCATACCGGTCCGGGCGGTCCTTGCCCACCAACTGGCAAGAGCACGACGACCGACTATGTCTATGTCATGGACTTCGATGGCGACAAGATCCGGCACATGACGAAAATCTGGAATGCCGGATGGGCCATGAAGGAACTCGGCTGGGCTTGACCACGCGAAGGGCGACTGAGGGGCGAGCGACGGCGGGGTGGCATTGCGAGGCGACGGCGAAGCGCCGTCATTACAGGTCACACCCGGCGCACCGCGTGGAACACCGGCCAGCCCATCTGGATGTCGGTGAGCGTCTTGCTGAAGGCCGTCGGTGAGAAGAACTGCCCCAAGGGCACGTACGGGACGTCCTGCCATGCCTGAAGCTGGATGTCGCGAACAATGTGCTTCTGTTCGTCCTCGGTCCTCGCGTCCAGCCAGGATTCGCGCAGCTCCTCCAGCTTGGGCGCATTCGGCCAGCCGAACCAGGCGTTAGGTCCGCTGCGGATCGCATTCTGCGCCGGCACGAATATATTGCTGAAGCTGGTCAGGTTGGTGATGAAGATGTTCCAGCCACCCTTGTCCGGCGGCTCCTTGCTGGCGCGCCGCGCGACGACCATGCCCCATTCCAGCGCCTGATAGTCGAGGTTGAATCCCATACGCCGCAACAGGTCTCCGGCTACCTGCGATTCGGCATGCAGAGACGGGATCGTCGAAGGAGCCAGCATGATCACCTTCTCGCCCTTGTAGCCGGCAGCCGCGAGTTCCTGCTTGATCTTGTCGAAGTCGGTGCGGCCCTTCATCACCTCGACACCGGCATCGGTCGCCATCGGCGTGCCCTGCGTGAACAGGCCGGCGCCGGTGCGATACAGCTCCGGTTCGGCGCCGGCGTAGGCCTCCATGAATTCGCGTTGGTTGACGGCGGACAGCACCAGCCGGCGGATCGCCGCGTTGTCGAATGGCGGATATAGGTGATTGAAGCGGATGCAGCCAATTGCGCCCATGCGATTCTTCACATCGACGGTGAGGTTCTTGTTGGCGCGCAGCATGCCGACGAGGTCGATCGGCGGATTCTCCCACCAGTCGAATTCGCCCTTGCTCAGCGCCGCGGCCGAGGTCGCGGGATCGGGCTGGAACGTCCACGCAACACGGTCGAAATGCACGATCCGCGGGCCGGCAAGAAAGCTCGTCGTGCCCTCCGACCGCGGCACATACCCGTCGAACTTCGCATAGACGCTGCGCGAACCCTGGATGCGCTCGTCGGTGAGGAACCTGAACGGGCCGCTGCCGGTCGGATCGTTGATCTGCGCGTTGGCATCAGTTTTGGCGATGCGCTCTGGCATGATCACGCAGCTTGGCTGTGCCAGTGCGACGGGCACCAGCTCGAACGGTTTCTTCAGCCGGATGCGGATGACACGATCCGACGGCGCCGCCACCTCGTCCGTCCGGCTCAGCATCGCGCTGCCGAACGCGTCGCGCTTGCCCCAGCGCAGAATGCACGCGACGCAATCGCGCGCGAGAACCTTGTCGCCGTCGTGGAAGCGGAGGCCGTCGCGCAGGGTAAGTTCCCAGATCAGGCCGTCGTTCTCGACCTTGTGGCCCTCGACCATCTGCGGATGCGGTTGAAAATTCGCGTCCAGGCCGTAGAGCAGGTCATACACCATGTTGCCGTGATTGCGGGTAATGTCTGCCGTGGTCCACACGGGATCGAGCGATGCGAGGTCGGCGTGCGGAATGAAGCGCAGTTCACGTTGCGCCTGGGCGCGAACGATACGCGGCGCCGCGAGCACGGCTGCGCCCGCGGCCGCGAATAAGCTGCGTCGGGTGATTGCCATCATGCCTCTCCCTGCCGGCTTGGTGTTGGGGCATGCCAGAATGCAGCCATCCGCCACGCTGGTCGTCAGCCGTTCGGCTTATGCCGCCGCTTGCTCTCGCAGGTGTGAGCGGTCTCCGACTTCGACCCGATTTGTCGTCTGGAGGCGCTACGCAGCTCGGCTTTTCTCATTCCGCACTCCGGCACGAGATGTGGAGTTCAAACCGTAACTCGACATCGGAGTGCGCCTGTTCCTGCGGTCGATCCGCTCGGCGCCATGCATCAGGCATCCTCGTGCAGCATGGTCTGGCCGAGCACCATCAGACCGACAAGCTCCGCCTGACGCTGCGTTCCGGTCTTCTCGAACACATGGCGCAGATGCGTCCGCGCGGTGGCGAGCGACACACCGAGGCGATCTGCTGTCGCCTGGAGGCCGTCACCTTTGACGATCTCGACAAGGAAGGCGGTCTCTGCTCGCGTCAACCCGAACCGCCGGCTTAGTGCCACGGCGCGCGCGCGCGCATCGCGATCAGGGTCGGTGATGTAGAGCACCGCTGCCGGGCAGCGCGGCCCGATCCACGAGATCTCGCCGCGGAGCGGCATCGCCAGCACCGAGAGCGGTGCTTGCCCTTCACGGCGCGTGAACGCGCAGCGTTCGCCGGCACCAGGAAGGCCGTTGCCGTCGATGTAGCTGGCAATGAGACGCCGCAACGTGGCGGTTCCCCCCGACATCCGGGCAGCTATGCAGTCGCCATCACGATAAAGGCCGTCGCCGTCGGCGAGCAGTTCCTCGGCCGAGCGGTTCGCGAACATGATGCCGAAGTTGCTATCGATGATGACAACGCCGCCGCGCAGCCGGTCAAATCCCGCAGCCGAGCTCGCCCGCTGCATTTCTAGCGCGGCCAGGCGGTGCTGGAGTTGCACCGCTCGTTGCATGTGTGGCAACAGCGCGGAAAGGATACGCGGTTCGTGCTCGCTGAACTCCCCGTGGCGGAAGGGACGGCGCACCGTAGCCACAGCTGAGCTCGCACCCTCGATCAGCAGGTTGACGCCAAGCGCGCGCTCCATTCCCTGTGGCGCCCCCCATTCGTAGTCGCAGGCGGTGCCGGCGAACTCATCCCGCGGCACGAAGGTTTCCGTTGCGAAAACCTGACCGACCGGCGCGGAGCCGCTGCGCTGCCAATGAATGTTTTGTCGCGCCCAGTCGTCCTCGACGTAGCGGCGGAGAAACTCCGGGTCATGGCGCGGCGCCACGACATCGAACTCGCCTGTCGGGAAGTTCGCCGTTCCGAGGGATGCGAGCGTGACGCCCGTCGCATCGGCGAGCCTGCTCAGCGCCTCTGGCCACACAGCTGGATCGAGGGCGGCGTCATACACAAGGCCGACAAGTTCGAGAATCCGATCCATACCGGCGTCCGACTGGCCGCCGTCAACCCAGCTCAACGGATCACGCCCGGCACCGTTATGAGCTGCGCATTTCTCGCATTCACTCATCGCGTCGCTCCCCCGGCTGATTTTCTTTTGCAATGTTGTGTTACAAGCGGTGCGGGCTGACGGGTGTGAACTGGTTCACACACTGTCGGCTAAATGGCGGGTCCCGCGGGCGGGCGGTCCGGCTGCGGCCGGGCCAGGCCAAACGAATTCCGCGGCAAACAGCACTGTCCGGGGCGAGATCACCGCCAAGTTGCAAGTGATCAAGTTGTAGCGAGTCAGCCGCGCATCAGCCCAACGGCTGACGATCGGCGCACGACGCGATTATAGTCGGCCTCACAGCGCCGATGACGGTCCAGATGCTGGCGTCGTCCGGCGTGGCCTTGGCGGCGAAACAGCCTGTCTACCAGCCGATGCGGCTTGGCGGTTAAGTCGCGGCGCCCCTCGAATGGGTCGGACCACACCATCCCGGCAGATAGTCGGCGTCGCCGCCTTTCGCAAGATTTAGAGCCAGTTCCAATGCGCTCTGGAAGTCCTTCTCTACATCTTTCCGCCGCATCCGCCGGCGCAGAAAGTCCGCCCACAGGAACTCACTGTACGGGGTCGTTTCCTTCGAGTAGCCGCCCAACTGGCGCAATTCACCCGCAAGCGAGCGAAATGGATCATCAACCATTCCATCAAGGGACTTTGGGAGATCGGTGTAATCGCGACGTCGCCCCTTCTCGTCGTAGACATGCATCCAGGCTCGATTATCCATCACGAACCAGAACGCGTCGGGTGCCAGCCGCTTTAAGTCGGCAATCACGTTGACCAACACGTGTTCGACGCCTTCACGCTTTAGCGCAAGCCCAAGATGATGATGGTCGACAATGTAGTATTGCGTCTTTGGCCCGATGATCACGGGGATCATATGCGTGCCAAGGAAATTAGCGCCCTTTATCCCGCCTTTGTCTCGCCATTCCTTACGTTTCGCGGTGACCTCGCGCAGGCCAACCGTGATTTGGGTCGGTCGTAATGCGTCGATCGGCACCGGATGCAGAACAGGCTCGATCATCGAGCGCACTCCTCAAAAGTGCAGTGTTGCAGGGTTGAGGCGTCTTTGCGCTATGTCAAGGAAGCGTTGCATCGCACGCAGCCACCCGACCGATATCGGTCCACCGAGGTCGGCCGCTCCGCGTCCATCCTCCCCAGTTCAAATCGCCCCGCCACCCTGGCATGCTCCACCCGGGCCCCGGAACAACGCCCGAGTCGTCGAACCATGCTGCATCTGACAAAACTCGCCGTCGGCGTGCGCGACATCGACCAGCTGCGCGAATGGCAGGCGGAGCGCGCCGAACGCAATCCGCCGCTGCGCCACCGCACGCGCAGCTTCCCGCGCCGCTACCAGGAGGTGATCGACGGCGGCTCCATGTATTGGGTGGTCAACGGCTGCATGCTGGTTCGCCAGCGCATCGTGGATATCATCGACGATCGCCGCGACGACGGCAGCGTCTGCGCCGGGCTGGTCCTCGACCCCGCCCTGGTGCAGCTTGCTGGGCGGCCGACCAAGCCGTTCCAGGGCTGGCGCTACCTGCAACCGGACGCCGCCCCGCCCGATCTCCCCCTCGGCCCCCGCGCGCTGGGCGAGGACGACCTGCCCCCGGCGCTGCGGCGCGAATTGCGGGTGCTCTGCCTGCTCTAAATGCAAGTTGCACAAGAAAAACGCTTGCACGACTCTGGCGGGCAGAACGATAATGTTGCCAGTCGATTAAGCTTGCTTGTTCGACTAGCCTGCGAGCCTGTTCCCGCAACCCCCTGCCATCCCCGGAGCCATCCAGTGACCACCTCGCGCAGACACCTGTTCGCCCTGCTCGGCCTCGTTCTGCCGGTTGCCGCCTTCACCGCCTCGCCGGTGTCGGCCGCCACCTCGAATTCGATGCAACCCAAGTCGTCGACGCACCACGCCTCAACCGCGTCGCACAAGTCGAAGTCGCACCATTCGTCGTCCGTGCACACTGCGTCGCACCACGCGGCGCACCAGCCGTCGCACAAGTCCACCGCCAGCTGACATCCGCCTAGCTGCGCGCGTTCGCCTCCAGCAGCGCGCGCAGTCCCGCCAGAATCCGCTCGGGAGTTGGCGGGCAGCCGCTGATCAGCAGATCGACGGGCAGCGTCGTGCCGACGCCCCCGGCGATGGCGTAACTGCCCTTGAAGACGCCGCCATCCACCGCGCAATCCCCCACGGCCACAACGAATTTCGGATCCGGCGTCGCCGTCCAGGCCTGTTCCACCGCGTCCACCAGGTTGCGGGTGAGCGGCCCGGTCACCAGCAGCACATCGGCGTGGCGCGGACTGGCGACGAAGGTCAGGCCGTAGCGCTCAAGGTCGTGGATGACGTTCGTCAGGGCGCGAACCTCGATCTCGCACCCGCCGCAGCTTCCAGCGTCGATGTGGCTGATGGCGAGGCTGCGGCCAAGGCGAACCTGCGCCGCCGCTTCGAGCCGGCCCGCCAGCGATGCCGCGGTCTCGCGATCGACCGGGGCGGGCGGTTCGGCAGCCGGACCCTCGCGCAGGGTGCGGGCAATCCGGCCAAGGATGCTCATAGGTCCACTCCCGAGCTGGCGAGGTCGAAGGATGCCTGGATGAGCGGCAGATCGGCCATCCGGGCACATGGCGCAATCGCCTCGAAGAGCGCCCAGTGCGCCCAACCAGGGTCGCGCATGAACACGCTGGCGATCTGGCCGTGGTCCAGGCGCAACCAATGCCAGACGTCGCCGCGGGCGCTTTCGGCGAACCCGACGCCCTCGCCGCTGTCGGCGGGCAACGGGATGGATACCGGACCCGGCGGCAACGCATCGAGCAGAGCGCGCAGCAGCCGAATGCTCTCGCCGATTTCCGCCAGACGCAGGCGGGTCCGGGCATCCGCATCGCCCGCGGCAAGCACAGGCACGGACAGCGCGAGCAAGCCATAGGGGCCATACCCGGGAAAGCGCCGCGCATCGAAATCGCGCCCCGCGGCACGCCCGGTCACGCCACCGGCTGCGAAGCGGCTTGCCTGCGATGCACTGACGATGCCGATGCCGGAAAGCCACCGGGCAAGCGGTCCCCTTTCGTAGAGATGCTCAAGCTCCAGCAGGTCCTTCGCGAGATCGGCCAGCGCGCCTAGGACGGCATCCGGGCCGTTTGGCGCAACGTCCGCGGCGACGCCGCCGGGAATGACGCAATCCATCATCAGTCTGTGGCCGAACGCGAGGTTCGCGGCCCGATGCAAGGCCTCCCGATGGTAACCACAGCGTGCCGGAAGTTCACAAAATCCCGCCGCTTTGCCGACCGCTCCAAGCGCACCGAGATGGCCCGCGATCCGCTCCATCTCGGCCATGACCGCACGCAGCGCGACTGCCCTGGGCGGCGGTTCGGCCTGCAGCGCGGCCTCGGTCGCCTGGGCGAAGGCGATCGCATGCGCGACGGTCGCCTCCCCCGACAGACGCGCGGCGAAGCGTGCCGCGGCGCGTGGCGACTTCCCGCGGATCAGGGCCAGGGTGCCCTTATGTGTGTAACCAAGCCGGGCCTCCAGCCGGGCGATTGACTCGCCGCGACCGGTCAGACGCAGGTGCGAAGCTGGCTCGATGCCGCCATGGATCGGGCCGAGCGGGATCTGATCCAGGTCGTCGTCCGCGACCGGCAGGAACTCCGGGGGTTCGCTCCGCCCTCGCAGATCGTCGGGACGTAGCGCCATCGGGTGCGCCTGCGGCCAGTGGCCGTGGTCGAGCCAGGGGCGTTGATCGGCCCCGCCAGCCGCCGTGTGACCCCAGAGGTCCTGCACCATGCGCTCGAACCAGGCGGACAAGGGGCGGTTGGGAGACAGCGCGGGATACAGGCCTGCCTCGATCCGGGTCGATGCCAGCAATGGCTCGCCAGCCGCCTCGTCGTACAGGAGGGCGTGCACATGAGCCGTGTCGGCCCACAATGCCAGCAGCGCCGGTGTCGGTTCATCCGCGAGCGCCTCAGCCATTTGCGCCCACTCGGCTTGTGCCAGGATGTGACGCGGCCAGGGCAGACAGGGTTCGGTCACGGCGGCCCGGATCAATGCCGACGCGTCCATCAGCGAAACGCCGCCATGGTGCGGAACCAGCCGGCCACCGGGCCGGGCATCGCCACGGCGAGCACCACGACCAAGGCGAGTTGCAGCCAGACCGGCGCAAGCTCCAGCAGGTTTGTGGGACGGATGGCGTCGCGAGTGGCACCCATTGTGGGGCGTCCGCGCAGCAGCGAACCGGCAGCCAGCAACGCCCCCGCCGCCAGGGGAAGCAGCAGCCAGGGTTGATAGTCCGCGGTCGCACCGGCGACGAGAAACAGGGCGAAGATCGGCAATCCGGTCAGGCCCAGATCGGACGCCGTGCGGGTCCAGATCGCTGCCCGCGTCGGCGTGGCCTCAAGACACTGGAACAACGAAGCCCTCATGAGGGCGAGCATTGTCATGACCAGCAGACCACCAAAGGTCGCGGCGGGGCTCCCCAGTCCGAACGCGAAGACGACGACGCCGATCATCGCGGTACCGGCAAGCGTCAGTCTGCGCCGAATGTCCGGCTGCATTGCCAGGCAAAAGGCGGCAAACATGAGAGTTGCAAGACCTACGACCACATACAGGACGACCGGTCTGTCCGGCCCATCGGCCATCGCGGAACGCAAGCGCAGAAACACGAGCAGCGGCACATTCGCCAGCAACGTGCCGACCAAGGTGGCGCCCTGAGTCGTGCCCTCGGCGACGGCGTCGGGCAGCCAGGAATGCAGCGGCACCAGTCCAACGATCCCCCCATAGCCCAGCACCAGGCAGATAACCGCGAGCTGGGACCCGCCCCATTGCCCCGACACGGCATCGGGTCCTGCTGCCTGATACAGCAGCAGCGTCCCGAACAGCGCCAGCATCAGACCCACACCGCACAGCAGGACCAGCCGGCTCGCAGTGCGCTGCGCCTCCGTCGTGCGCACTGCGGCGGTCACCCCGGCCGCGGCGGCGACCGCAATTGTCGCGCCCAGCCATGTCACTGCAGGGCTGTCGGACAGCACCGCGAGGAGGGCCGCGCCGAGCAGTGTCTGAAATGCGACATGGTGGTGGCGGGTGCTGCGCCGATCGAGCCGCCTCGCCGCCAGAGCAGCACGCACGTCGCGCCAGCCGAACCAGCTCGTGGTCATCGCCACGAGCGCGGTGAGAAGAGCCAGGAGCGCCGGAAGCGCAGTGCGGATCTGCCAAGGCAACAGGCATGCCAGGATGAACACCAGAGTGGCAGCGGCGGCGTTGATCCGGATGCCCGCCCGCCAGGAACCAATGCAGGCCAGCAACACCGCTGCGGCGAACGGCAGCGCGACCACGATAACCGGCAGCGTCAGGCTCATGGCGGCATCAGAGCCAGTCGGTTCCCGTCATGCAGCCATTCGCTTGCGGCGGCGAGCGTCGGAACCAGCGGAACCGCGGCGAGGACCAATGCCGGCAGCGGCAGCCCGTGGATGGCGCATGCGGCGAGGATCATTCCACTCTGTGACGACAGCAGGCCGAGCGCCGGCAACAGGGGATGCGACCGCAGCGCCAGAAGCAGCAGGCCCAGCAGCAGGATCGACAACCCCAAGGCCAGCGGGTCGGACTGGCCGCTCTGCGTCAGCCGCAGCGTGCCCGCCACAGAGACCGCCAACAGAACTGCCGCCGCGAGCGCTGATATGGCGAACCCACACCGCCTGCCGGCAGCCGATGGCAAGGTTGTTCGTCCCGCGAGCCGCCGAAGCACCAGCGGCAGCGCCAGTCCATTCAGAGCGAACGCCAGCAGGGCGGCGAAGCAGAGCGTAGCTGCATGCTCCGCCCAGCCTTGCGCTCCCGCCGCCACGGCGGCGGCCATCGCCTGCAAGGCACAGACCCGCAGATCGGTATCGATCCGTTCCGTGAACAGCAGCACGAACGACAAAGCCAGAGCCATTGCGCCTGCAAGTCCGGCGGCAGCGGTCATACGGTCCCCGCACCGGCGAACAGGAACACCACGGCCAACAGCCCGAGCAGGATGGCGACGCCAAGCATGTGCGGCACGTGCATCGGCCGAATGCGACCCATCACGGTCTGCAACAGCGCGAGCGCCGCGGCCAGCACCAGCAGTTTCGCCACCCAGCAGACGAAGCCCAGCAGCAACACGCCCAGCCCGGCGCCCGCCGGAGCGATGCCGAACGGCAGGAACATCGCAATAATCAGGTTGAGCCAGACCAGCAGACGCAGCGCCTCTGTGGCGTCGATCACTGCCAGGTCCGGGCCGCTGAATTCCAGCGCCATCGCGTCGCGCTGCATCGCGAGTTCCGGCCGCACCAACGGCCCGTTTGCACCATCGGCGATCGCCACCAGCACCGTGGCAATCAGGGCTAGGCCGGCGCCGGTCTGCCAATTGGCGCCACTCTCCTGCTGCATCGCCGCAATGACGTCCAGGTTGCTGCTGCCGGCGAGCAGACCGAGCGTGAAGATGGCCAGGACCAGGGCCGGCTCCGACAGACCGGCGATCGTCATCATCCGGCTTGCGCCCAATCCTCCGAGAGCGGAGCCGGCATCCACGCCTGCGAGGGCGATCGAACAACGTGCCAGCGCCAAGAGCCCGGCGATCACCAGCAGATCGGCAAACGGGGCAAATGTCGTGCCCAATGTGAACGACGGCACCATCACCGCCACGATCGCGACCGCGGCGAGGGAAAGCAGCGTCGCAAAGGCCGAGACCTCAGAGGCGCTCTCGGCCAAGAGCGGCTGCTTGCGGAGCAGTCTCGCGAGGCTCCGCCACGGCTGCAGGATTGGCGGTCCGGCGCGTCCGACCAGCCGCGCCTGTATCCAACGGATCAGCCCGATCAGCGTCGGTGCGGCTGCCGCCATCAGCGCAATGTGCAGGATCTGCGCAATGAAGCCGACGACGAGGTTCACGACGCCACCAGCCAGACGCCGATCGCGACCACCAGCGCGGCGAGGGTGACCGCGATCGATCCCGGAATGCCGGGTCGGCTGGCCGCTCTGGATGCGCGGCACAGCGCGTCACATAACCGTACGAAGGACGTTTGGACCAAGTCTATGGCGCCGGGCACCACAGGCCAGGGCCCGAGGATGCGGTGCAACGGCTCCGCGAAGGACGCTGCGCCGATCTGCGTCGCGGGATCCCCGAACGGCATCCAGGGCGGCGGAGCAGCGAACCCGCCGGACCAGGCGGGTTCTCGCCGGTGCCCGGGTCCTCGCCGACGCGAAAACCACAGCAGGACATAGCAGACCAATGCCAGCAGTCCTGCAATCGCAATCGGGGCATAGCCCGGCGCCTCGACGGCCGGCTTCAGCACCAACGACATGCCGTGCCCGGATCCATTGGCCAGCCGGGCAAGTCCTTGCGTGGCCGGAAGCAAGGCCAGACCGGGCAGGATGGCCAGCAGTCCGGTCAGCGTCGCCAGACTGATCACGCATAGGCGGAGCGCCCGCGGCACCTCCTCCGCGACGGCCGTGCGCGGGGTCCGTGGCCGGCCGAGAAAGACGACCCCGGCCAGCTGTACCGCCGCCATAGCCGCGACACTCGCCGACAGCGCTACAACCAGGACGGCGAGCGCGATCAGAAGCTGCAGGCCGAACCCGCCGATACGGAACGCCCCAAGCAGTGACTGGAACAGCAGCCACAGGCCGGCGAAGCCCAGACCGGGCGGCAACATCGCGGCGCCGAACAGTCCGGCCAAGGCGCAAGAACCGGTGACGGGCATGCGATGGATCAACCCGCCCAACCGGTCCAACCGGCGCGTCCCCGCACCACGCTGTGCCGCGCCGGCGCAGAGCAGCAGCAGCGTTCGGCACAGTGCATGCGTCACCAGAAGCAACCAGGATGCATCCAGGGCGAGTCCGGCAACCTGCGGCAGGTCGGCGGCGTGCGCGAACAGGGCCACGCCGAGGCCCATGACCGCCAGCCCCATCTGATGCAGCGATCCGATCGCAAGCACGGGCTCCAGATGCATTTCGAATGTCGCCCGCAGCGGCCCGATCACCGCGGAGACGGCGCCGATCAGGAGCAACGGCGCGCCCCACCACTGTGGTTGCGCAGACCCGCACAAATCCAGCAAGACGCGAAACAGCACGTAAATGCCGATGTTTGTGCCAACACCGACGAGCAGCGCGGAGGCACTGCCGGTTCGGGAAACCCAGCCATGCGCGGGGAACAGCCCCGCCAGCCCTGCCGCACCGATCAGGCTCAGCACCAGCACGGCGAAGGCGCGCCATCCCTCCGGCGGCGCAGCACGGATCGCGCCGTAGTCGCAATCCAGCCACGCAACGGCAGGCGGCGCCATCAGCGCAACGGCGGCGACAAGACACACAGCGGAGAAAGCGGCGAGGCCGAGATATGATCGCGCGACACCTCCCGTCTCATCGGCTTCCTCGCGGCGCGACAGCAACAACCACCCGGCAACGCCCACCCCGCCCAACCCCAACGCCAGGGTGAAGGCATCGTCCGCCAGCACGGTCAGGGCCATCGCCGCCAGCCAGGCCGGAAGCCCTGCAAGCGTGGCAGGCGTCCCATCCCGTTCGGCATCGGCAAACACGGCGCAAGGGACGGCCGGGACGAACAGCAGCAGCAGGAACGGCGCGCCGAGCGGATCGAGCGTGAGATGCGCGGCACCGCCCGGCGGACCGACCGGCAGTGCCAGCATCGCCGTCTGTCCACGGGCCAGCAGCGAGGCGAGCACAAGCAGCCCGCCCAGGCCGCAAACTCCGGCGGTTCCCAGCGTCACCACCCGGCGCGGGACAACGACCGAAGCGATCGCCAATCCGACCAGCGCCGCGATCAGAATCGCGAGCAGCGTCAGGACCACGGCTTCACCGGCGCGGGGTGCGACTCGCTCACGCGGAGAAGAATAGCAGCCCTACGAGATGTCGAGCGACTGCTTGCGCGCCGGCGGAGGATGCGCGGCGTCGATCACCGCAAGGTCGTCGGGACTGAGCGTGATCGCTCCGGCGACGGCATTCTCGCGCACATGGGCCGGATCGCTCGCCTTGGGGATCGAGATCACGTTGCCGTGCCGCATGGTCCACGCGATGGCGATCTGTGCCGGCGTTGCCTTGTGGCGCTTCGCGACCGCGGCCAGCGCCCGCGATTGTAGCAGCCGGCCTCCCTGGCCCACAGGCGAGTACGCCATCAGCGGCATCTTGTGCTCGGTCGACCAGGGCAGCAGGTCATATTCGATGCCGCGGCTCCCAACGTGGTACAGCACCTGGTTCGTGGCGCAGTGCGTGCCGTCCGGCAGTCGCGCCAGCTCCCGCATGTCGCCGGTGTCGAAATTCGATACGCCCCAGTAGCGGATTTTCCCGGCTTTCCGCAGCTGTTCGAACGCCGTCACCGTATCGCCCAGCGGATGGCTGCCCTGCCAGTGCAGCAGATAGAGGTCGATCCGATCGGTGCGCAATCGCTTCAGACTGCGCTCGCAGGCCGCCGGCACACCGGTGCGCGAGGCGTTCTGCGGCAGCACCTTGCTGACGATGAACAGCCGATCGCGCTGGCCTTCGATCGCTTCGGCGACAAGCTCCTCCGCCCGGCCATTGCCGTACATCTCGGCGGTGTCGATCAGCGTCACGCCCAGCTCGATGCCGAGCTTCAGCGCCGCCACCTCGGCATTTGCCGCGTCGGTCCGCTCGCCCATGTGCCAGGTACCCTGGCCGAGTGCCGGAACCTCGGTCCCGTCAGGCAGCACTGCGGTGCGCATCAGTCCGCCACCTCCTCTGCGATCCGCAGCACGCGCAGGAAATTGCCGCCCCAGAGTGCCGCGATCTCCATCCTGCCGTAGCCGCGCCGGATCAGCTCCCCCGTGATGTTGGCGCTCTCGCCGGCATCGTGCCAGCCGGTGAACCCACCGCCGCCGTCAAAATCTGACGAGATGCCGACATGCTCGATGCCGATCCGTCGCACCGCATAGTCGATATGGTCGGCGAAGTCGGTCACCGTGACGGCCTCGGGCTTGGCATCGGCGCGCAGGAACGACGCCACCGCGGTCACCTGCACCACCCCGCCCACGTCGCGCAGCGCGTCCAGCTGTTCGTCGTCCATGTTGCGCGGATGGTCGCACAGCGCGCGGATGCAGGAATGCGTGGAGACCACAGGTGTGCGCGACAGTTCCGCCGCCTGGAGCATCGCGTCGCGCGAGACATGCGCCACGTCGATCAGCATCCCGAGCCGGTTCAGTTCCATGATCGCCGCACGCCCGCGCGCGCTCAAACCGCTATGCTCTGCCGCAGCGTCGCCGAGATCCTTGCGCGGATTGCACGAATCGGCCAGCGCGTTGTGGCCGTTGTGGGTCAGCGTGAGATAGCGCGCACCCAGCTCGCGGAAGTGCGCCAACCGCGAAAGGTCGGTGCCGATGGAAAAGCCGTTCTCCACCGCCGGCACGATGGCGAGGACGCCGTCGCGCTTTGCCGCCTCGATTTCCGCCGCAGTGACCGCGACGCGCGCCGTGATGCCACCCTCGCTGTGTCCCATGGAGCGGATCGCCTGCAACATCGCGACTGCGCGTTCGTAGGCTGCCGTTTCGCCTTCCGGGGTGCGGGCGGCCTGCGGGACGTAGGCGGCGAAACAGCCGCCCGCCAGGCCGCCCCGCTGCATCTTCGGCAGATCGACGCGCCGGGTGCCGTCCTGGAATGGATCGGGCCCGGTTGGCCAGGGAATGTCGATATGCGTGTCGAGTGTCAGCAGTCCGCGATGCAGGGCGAGCGCGTCGGGTTGTGTTGCGTCATTCATGATGCCGCACGCTTGCAGATATCCGCGCGACACGGAAGGGGCGGCGGGCGAGCGAGAGCATCCGACCCGACAGCAGATGACACCGCCCTCGCGACACTCTATCTGATACCGCACCGCAGCGGCGCTCCGCATCTGGCGTCCTGATCACTGGCCACTGATCGCTGATCACTGAAAATGACCGATACGCCGCTCGACCACATCCGCAACTTCGCGATCATCGCGCATATCGACCATGGGAAATCCACCCTGGCCGACCGCCTGATCCAGGCCACCGGCGCGCTCACCGCCCGGGAGATGACGAATCAGGTGCTCGACAACATGGACCTGGAGCGCGAGCGGGGCATCACGATCAAGGCGCAGACCGTCCGGCTGACCTATCAGGCCAAGAACGGGCAAACCTACGAGCTGAACCTGATGGATACGCCCGGCCACGTCGACTTCTCCTACGAGGTCAGCCGTAGCCTGGCCGCCTGCGAGGGCTCGCTGCTGGTGGTGGACGCCAGCCAGGGCGTCGAGGCGCAGACGCTGGCCAACGTGTATCAGGCGATCGAGGCCAACCACGAGATCGTGCCCGTCCTCAACAAGATTGACCTGCCGGCCGCCGAGCCCGAGAAGGTGAAGCAGCAGATCGAGGACGTGATCGGCCTCGATGCCTCGGATGCGATCGAGATCAGCGCCAAGACCGGCCTGAACATCGAGGGCGTGCTGGAGGCGCTGGTGCACCGCCTGCCACCGCCCAAGGGCGACGGCGCCGCGCCGCTGAAGGCTCTCCTGGTCGACAGCTGGTACGACCAATACCTCGGCGTGGTGATCCTGGTCCGCGTCAGGGACGGCCGGCTGAAGCACGGGCAGCGCATCCGCATGATGTCCAACGGCGCCGTCCATCAGGTCGAGCAGGTCGGCATATTCAGCCCCAAGATGATCCCGACCGACGATCTGGGACCCGGCGAGATCGGCTTCATCACCGCCGCGATCAAAACCGTGGCGGACTGCTCGGTCGGCGACACGATCACCGACGACCGGACGCCGACGCGCGAGCCACTGCCGGGGTTCAAGCCCTCGGTGCCGGTGGTGTGGTGCGGCCTGTATCCGGTGGACGCCGACGACTTCGAAAAGCTGCGGGAAAGCCTGGGCCGGCTGCGACTGAACGACGCCAGCTTCCACTACGACCCGGAGACATCGGCCGCGCTGGGGTTCGGCTTCCGGTGCGGCTTCCTGGGGCTGCTGCACCTGGAGATCATTCAGGAACGGCTGACCCGCGAGTTCGACCTGGACCTGATCGCGACCGCGCCATCGGTGGTGTATCGCATCCACCGCACCAACGGCGAGGTGATGGAACTGCACAATCCGGTGGACATGCCGGACGGCAGCGTGATCGAGCGCATCGAGGAGCCCTGGATCCGGGCCACGATCATGGTGCCGGACGATTACCTGGGTGCGGTCCTGCAGTTGTGCAACGACCGGCGCGGCGAGCAGGTCGATCTCACCTATGTCGGCAACCGCGCCATGGCGGTGTACCGGCTGCCGCTGAACGAGGTGGTGTTCGATTTCTACGACCGGCTGAAGTCGGTGTCGCGCGGCTATGCCAGCTTCGACTACCACATGGACGGCTACGCCGAGGGCGATGTGGTGCGCATTTCGATCCTGGTGAACAATGAGGCGGTGGATGCGCTGAGCTTCATCGCGCATCGCAATGTAGCTGAGGCGCGCGGGCGGGCAATCTGCGGCAAGCTAAAGGACCTGATCCCGCGGCAGCTGTTCAAGATCGCCGTGCAGGCGGCGATCGGCGGGCGGATCATCGCGCGCGAGACGATTGGTGCGCTGTCCAAGGATGTCACGGCGAAGTGCTACGGCGGCGATGTCACGCGCAAGCGCAAGCTGCTGGAGAAGCAGAAGGAAGGCAAGAAGCGCATGCGCCAGTTCGGCAAGGTGGAGATCCCGCAATCGGCCTTCCTGGCCGCGTTGAAGATGGACGCCTGAGGTGTCCGGTTGCTAATTTTCGCCCCACGGAGGGATGGCCGAGCGGCTTAAGGCGCACGCTTGGAAAGCGTGTGTGCGTGAAAGCGTACCGTGGGTTCGAATCCCACTCCCTCCGAACCTCACCATAAGATTGGAAGATTGCAGTCAGGATCAGCGATTTTTCCATTGCGTTTCGAGACTGCCCCCACTACTGCCCCGCTCACGGGGCTGTGAGGGGCGCTGAGGCGGACCTGGCTTGGCCCCGGCAGGGGAACCCACGGGGACCCGGCGGCGAACACCCCCGGCATTCCGCGATGCGGCTGGATACCCCCGGCCCCCCTATCGGGAACCCGTAGCGAACCCCTACCGGGGTTCTGCAAGGCAGTCAGACAGGCCCCCACCCCCGGTCCCTGAGGGCTTCCCGGCACGGTCTCCACGGCGGGCCGTCACGCGGGCGAAAACCCAAGAAGAACAAGAACGGCGGCCTTTGCCGGTTTTTGCGAACCACTCTGACATGATCCACACAGTCTCAGGGTAGCCGTCGCGGACTTCTTCATTCGACAATTCCAGGCTGCCCTCAAGCCGCGCAATCCGGGGCAGTGCGGTGGTGATAACGTCGTGGTCGGCGCAGTCGTGAACAGCAGCGCGGTAGGTGTCGCGTCGGCACGCTCATGTGTGGTGTCTCCCCTTCTATGGGACAGCTATTTCGCCGAGTCGTGTGTCTAACTTTTTGAGCTGTCTGCCGCCAATTTCCCGATCGAAATCAAGTCAACTCAATGAGTTGCGCAGGCCGCGACCGACCTTGCATGCCCAATGACCGCGAACCCGGGCCGGTGCTTTCGTATTCGAATATGAGGTTGGTGCCCCACGACGGGATATCGGGCTTCAGCGCGCCGAGATACTTGCCCGATTGCTCCCCGAAGCCGGTGAGAGTGACGCCTTCTGGTTTGGCTTCCAGCACGCCCCAGGCCTTGCGGTGGACATAGAGCATGTAGGCTGTGGCGCCGGTCGTTACGGAGAACTCGCGAACGGCAACGCCGAGGCTGGCGCCCAAATTGATCCGGTCGCGGTCCTGCACGGTCCAGCCGGCGGCCGTAAGCAGTTCGTCGATCTTCTGGCGTGCGCGCTTCGGGGGGCATCGCGGTTCGCATGGTTGGAGCGCAGGATCCCTCCTACCACGGTATGCTCAATTGGCGCACGATGCGCCCCGCCCTGCCGTTTCGCGGGAGAGTGAAACGCGGAGGCGAGCTACCTCGGCGTCAGCACCATCACCATCTGGCGGTTCTCCATCCGCGGCATCTGCTCCACCTTGGACAGGGGGTCCATCTCGCTGCGGATCCGCTCCAGCACCCGCACGCCGATCTCCTGGTGCGCCATCTCGCGGCCACGGAACCGCAGCGTCACCTTCACCTTGTCCCCCTCCTCGATGAACGACCTCATGGCGCGCAATTTCACCTGATAGTCGTTCTCGTCGATGTTCGGGCGGACCTTGATCTCCTTGATCTCGATAACCTTCTGCTTCTTCTTGGCTTCGTTTTTCTTCTTCTGCAGCTCGTATTTGTACTTGCCGAAGTCCAGGATCTTCACCACCGGCGGATCGGCGTTCGGGCTAATCTCCAGCAGATCCAGACCGACGGCCTGCGCTCGCAGCCAGGCGTCGCGGGCGCTCATGACGCCCTGCATCTCCCCCTCCGCGTCGATCAGGCGCACCTGAGGGGCGCGAATCTCGTCGTTCACACGGGGCCCGTCGCGGGTGGGCGGAGCAGTCATTGGTCCTCTTGCTATGGTATTCTCCTGTCGCTGTTGCACTCGATTGGGCAGGGAGTCCCCAGCCCAGGCCGACTTTGGCCCATCCGACCGTTGCGGATCAAGCAAACTCCGCCTGAGCGGCCCGTTCTCTCAGATCGGGAGGCGTGGCCTCGGCCGCAAGCCGGCGCACCGCGTCATCCAGCTTCACCACCTCCTGCGCATCGCCGCCGAGCCGCCGCAGCGCCACGGTCCGCTGCTCGGCCTCGCGCCGTCCGACGACGGCCAGGACTGGCACGTGTGCCAGGCTGTGTTCCCGGACTTTGGCGTTGATCTTCTGGTTCGACAGATCAAGCTCCACCGCCAACCCTGCGGCGCGCATTGTCGCGGCCACCTCGCGGGCATACGGGTCCGCGTCCGAAACGATGGTGGCCACAACCGCCTGAACCGGCGCCAGCCATAGCGGGAAGCGGCCGGCGTACTGCTCGATCACGATGCCCAGGAACCGTTCGAAGCTGCCCATGATGGCGCGGTGCAACATGACCGGGCGGCGGCGCCCCCCGTCCTCGGCCACGTATTCGGCGTCCAGCAGTTCCGGCAGCATGAAATCGACCTGGAGTGTGCCGCATTGCCAGTCCCGCCCGATCGCGTCGCGCAGGACGAACTCCAGCTTCGGGCCGTAGAAGGCGCCCTCGCCGGGGTTCAGCGTGTAGTCCACGCCGGCGATCACGCACGCCTCCCGAAGGGCGGCTTCCGCCTCGTCCCACACCGCGTCCGCGCCGACGCGCAACTCTGGCCGATCGGAGAATTTGACGGAGAACTCCGGAAAGCCGAAGTCGCGATAGACCGTGGACAGCAGCTCGACGAACCGCACCGTCTCGGCCGCGATCTGCTGCTCGGTGCAGAAGATGTGCGCATCGTCCTGGGTAAATGCGCGCACCCGCATGATGCCGTGCAACGCGCCCGACGGCTCGTAGCGGTGGCAGGAGCCGAACTCCGCCAACCGCAGCGGCAACTCGCGGTAGGAACGCAGGCCCTGGCGGAAGATCAGGATGTGGCACGGGCAGTTCATCGGCTTCAGCGCCAGCGTCTTGTCCTCGTCCTCCACCCTGGCGATGAACATGTGCTGGCGGAATTTTTCCCAATGCCCGGACCGCTCCCATAGCGAGCGATCGACCAACTGCGGGGTCTTCACCTCCTGGTAGCCGGCATCGTCCAACCGCCGCCGCATATACGCCTCGGCGGCGAGGTAGAGCTTCCAGCCCTTCGGGTGCCAGAACACGCTGCCCGTCGCCTCCTCCTGGAGGTGGAACAGGTCCATTTCCTTGCCGATGCGGCGATGGTCGCGGCGTTCCGCCTCGTCCAGCATATGCAGGTAGGCGTCCAGTTCCTTCTGGTCGCGCCAGGCGGTGCCATAGATGCGCGACAGCATAGCGTTGCGGTGATCGCCCCGCCAATAGGCGCCGGCGACCTTCATCAGCTTGAAGGCGGGCCCGACATCGGCGGTGGAGCGCATGTGCGGGCCGCGGCACAGGTCCACCCAGTTGCCCTGGCGATACAGGGTGATGGCCTCATCGCGCGGCAGATCCTGGATGATCTCCGCCTTGTATTTTTCCCCTTTGACCTGGAAGAAACGGATCGCATCGTCGCGGTCGATCACCTCGCGGACGAATTTTTCGCCCCGCGCGACGATCTCGCGCATCTTCGCCTCGATCGGGGCGAAATCCTCCGGCGTGAACGGCTCGTTCCGCGCGAAGTCGTAATAGAATCCATCGGCGATCGCCGGGCCGATTGTCACCTGGGTGCCCGGATACAGCTCCTGCACCGCTTCGGCGAGCACATGGGCCGCGTCGTGGCGGATCAGTCCCAGCGCCTCGGGGTCACGGCGGGTGACAAACACGATGTCCGCGTCGCGGTCGATCGCCGTCTCCAGGTCCACCAGCCGGCCGTCCAGTTTCATGGCCAGGGCGGCGCGCGCGAGGCCAGGACCGATCGCCGCCGCCACCGTGGTGCCCGTCACCGGCCCGTCGAAGCGGAGCACGGATTTGTCGGGCAGGGTGATGGCGGGCATCGGTTTCGGCTCCTCCTTTGAACGGGATGCTGTCTATGGCGTCACGCCGCGACGGCTGCAACCCCAACGAGCAGTTCGTCGTAGACAGCGAGTGTGGCCGCCTGCATGGCCGCCACTGTATAGCCGAGTTGCACGGCCGCGCGCGCCCCGAATCCCGCCTCGGCTCGTGCCGATGTGGACAGTGTCAGCGCGTGGTCGATCGCCGAGGCTAGTGCTCCGGCGTCGCCGGGCGGCACGCGCCAGCCGGTCACGCCGTGCTCGACGGTCTCGACCGGCCCGCCGAGGTCCGAGGCGATCACCGGCCGTCCCATCGCCTGCGCCTCGATCACCACACGGCCGAACGCCTCCGGTTCGGTGGAGGCGTGCACCACGACATCCGCCAGCATCAGCGCCGCCGGCATGTCGTCGCATTCGCCCGCCAGGCGCAGCCGATCGGCCACGCCCAGCGCCTCCGCCTGGCGGATCAGTTGGGCGGCATAGCGCCTGCGCCCCTGGTCGGAGCCCACCAGCACGCAGCAAACGTCGCGCCGCGCCAAACGGCAGAGCGCCTCGATCAACACCGCCTGGCCCTTCCAGCGTGTAAGCCGCCCGGGCAGCAGCACGACCGGAGCACCGTCGGGCAGGCGCCACGCCCGCTCCAGCCGCGCGATCTGTTCGCCGGACACAGCGTCGGGATCGAACACCGCAAGATCCACGCCGCGCGGGATCACCCGGATGCGCGCGGGATCGGTGCGATGTCGCGCCACGATCAGTTCGGCGATGAAGCGGCTGGCGGCGATGACCCGCTCGCCTTTTGCCATGACCGCGTTGTAGTGTCGCTTGAACGGCAGGTCCTCTCCGTACGCACCGTGGTAAGTTGTCACGAAATGCGCCCCGGTGCGCCCGCAGGCCAGCCAGGCGGACCAGGCCGGCGCACGCGACCGGGCATGCACGATGGCCACTCGCTCGGTCCGGATCACGTCAGCCAGCAGCGCGGCATTGCGCCAGATCGTCAGTGGGTTTTTGCTGTCGAGCGGCAGCGTCACGTGGCGCCCGCCGGCCCGCTGCACCGCCGTGACCATGCGGCCGCCGGCGCTCGCCACCAGAGCAATCCCTCCGGCTTTGGCAATCGCCCGCGTGATCTCCACGGTGCCGCGCTCCACGCCGCCGGTGACGAGCGACGGCAGCACCTGGAGGACCGCAGTGTTGCTGACCCCAGCGTCCATCGCTAATGATGCCCGTGCACAGAGACCGGGGGAACTTTACCCATGCGGACGCCCCTATATGACCTGAATGCGCGCCGCAAGACCGTCAGCATCACCCTGAATGCCGACCTTGTCGCGAAGGCGTCAGCGTTGGGAATCAACATATCCCGGACCGCCGAGGCCGCGGTCATCAAGGCTTTCGAGGACGCCGAGAAGGCAAACATTCGCGAAGAACTTCGGGAAGCCGTCAGGATTACGGATGAACTGGTCGCCGCGCACGGCCTGCCGTTCCCACCGTTCGGCCTGTTCGACCCGGACGAAGAAGGCGACGATGCAGCATGACCTCTTTGTCAACCCCAGCCGCCGCGCCAGGTCGATCTATCCGTTGCTTGTCGTGCTGCAGGCGGATGTCGTCGAGGGAGACGGTCGTATCGTCGCCCCTCTGACCACGACTGCCATTGTGCCCGCTCCGCCTCGCCGCGTGATGCCGCTGATCTCCCACGATGGCCGGGATTACGTCATGATGATACGCCTCCTGGGGTTTATCTCGGCCCGCCACCTCGGCGGACCGGTTGGCTCCATCGCTCAATATCGTGACGACATCACGCGTGCGCTGGACTGGCTGTTCTTCGGGATCTGACATTATGGAAACCACCGGACGGCTCCATCGCGGCGACGGCGCGGAACTGGCCTGGGCGCGACTGGAGGGCCGAAGCCCAACCGTGGTCTTCCTTCCCGGCTTCCGCAGCGACATGACCGGCGACAAGGCGACCGCGCTGGCAGCGTTCTGTGCCGAACGCGGCCAGGCCATGATCCGGTTCGACTACTCGGGACACGGTGCCAGTGGCGGCAGCTTCCAGGACGGCACCATCGGCCGCTGGGCCGACGACGCCCTGGCCGTGATCGACCGGCTGAGCGGGGGAAAGCTGATCCTGGTCGGTTCCTCGATGGGCGGCTGGATCGCACTGCTTGCCGCGCGCGCCCGCCCTGACCGCCTCGCCGCGCTGATCGGCATCGCCGCCGCGCCCGACTTCACCGAGGCCCTGATGTGGGAGGCGATGACCTTCGAGGAACGCGCCACCATCATGCGCGACGGGGTCCTGCATGTGCCGAGCCAATACGGCGAGCCCTACCCCATCACCCGCGTGCTGATCGAGGATGGCCGCACACACCTGCTGCTGAACGCGCCGATCGCTATCGATTGTCCGGTGTGCCTGCTGCACGGCCAGCGGGATCCCGACGTGCCATGGGAAATGGCGCTGCGCATCGCCGAACGGGTGACCAGCGATGACGTGGTGGTGTTTCTGGTGAAGGATGGCGACCATCGCCTGTCGCGCCCGCAGGATCTCGCACTGCTATGCCGCACCCTGGGCGCGCTCCTCGGCCAGGATGGCGCGTAGGCCTTCCCGGTAGGTCGGATAGAGCCAACACAGGCCCAACGCCTGTTGCGTTCGCCGGCTGGAGACCTTGCGGTTCTCGGACCAGAAGCTGCGTGCCATCGGGCTCATCGCATCGGCTATCTGCTCGAACGGGACGGCCGGCGGGGGCGGGATGCGCAGCAGTCGCGCCGCCTCGGCCACCACGTCCGCGCTCTCCGCCGGTTCCTCGTCGGCGAGGTTCAGCACGCGTGCACCGGATGTCCGCTCCTGGTGCATCGCGGCCAACGCTGCGCGGACGATGTCGTCACGATGGATTCGGCCAAATGCGTGGCCCGGCCTGATGACGCGCCTCGCCTTGCCGGCGCGCAGATCGTCAAGTGCCGAACGCCTGGGGCCATAGATGCCGGCCAGCCGGAAGATGTCGACTGCGCAGCGATCGGCAAGGCGCCGCCAGTCAGCCTCCGCTGCCAGCCGCCGCCGGCTCCGATCCGAGGTCGGTGCGGGCTCGGTGTCCTCGTCAACCCAGGCGCCGTCGCGATCGCCATAGACACCGGTCGTGGAGAGGTAACCGATCCAACGCAGGTTCCTCGCCGCGGCGATCGCGTCGCCATGACGCAACAGGACGGGATCGCCCGAGCCATCGGGTGGGGCAGTACTCAGAACATGCGTCGCCTGGGCGACCACCGAGACAGCATCCGCGAAATCGACATTCGCCACGGCGCCACCCGACGATGCCGCCGCAGAGCGTGTGGTTCCAATGACGGCAAAGCCGGTCGCCGCCGCGGCGTCCGCGACGGCGCACCCCACATAGCCAAGTCCGAATATGAGAAGACGCGAATCACGCATTGTATCAACCGCCGACGCAAACTCCCTCTCCGCCCTTGGGGGCGGAGAGGGCCGGGGTGAGGTGGGGCTGATTGCCGCGGCGACAACTGACCGTCATGGCACGCCACCGGCACCGCGACGCCACCGATGCAGTACGGCGACTATGACACGCCCTGCGGAGACGTTGCCGGCCCTGAAAGTTCCGCTGCCGACGGTATCCGATCGGACATGCGCCGCGCTCCGTCCCCCACCTCACCCTGACCCTCTCCGCCCCCAAGGGCGGAGAGGGGAATGCGCGGACATCGTGAGCGCCCGTATCAGAAATCCAGATCCGCGTAATGCGCCGGCGCGACCATGCCCGGCACACGATCGGCCAGCACGCCGCGGAAACATGGGCGGGACTTTATGCGCGCGTACCAGTCCCTGGCGGACTGCGACATGTTCCAGTCCACGTCGCCGATGTAGTCGAGGCACGACAGATGCGCCGCCGCCGTGAAGTCGGCCAGCGAGATCGCGCTGCCCGCCAGCCATTTGCGCGTTTCCGCCAGCCATCCAAGGTATTCCAGGTGATATCGCAGTGCAACGTAGCCTGTGCGGATCGCCTGTGCATCGGGATTGCCGCGGCCTGCCATGCGTCTCATGAACTTCTCGCCGAGCAGGTTGCGGGTGACCTCGGTGGCGAATTTGCCGTCGAACCACGCGACCAGCCTTCGAGCCTCGACACGCTCCGCCAATGTGCGTCCGAGCAGCGATGTGTCCGGATAGGCTTCTTCGAGGTATTCGCAGATCACGCCGGAATCGGGAATGGCGACGCTGTCGTCCTCGACCAGCGTCGGCACCGTGCCGGCCGGGTTCAGCTCCAGGTACTCGGGCCGGCGCTCCCAGACCTTTTCCAGCCGGAGATCGAACGGCAGCCGCTTCTCTGCGAGCACGAGACGTACCTTGCGAGAGAACGGCGACAGCGGGAGGTGATAAAGTGTCCGCATCGCTGTCGCTTATGGCACCAGGTGTCGCGTCGCGCCAAGGCAGCGGATCGCGATTCCGGGTTCAATCATTGGTCTACTAGGACAGGTTCGTGACCCGACCTGGCTGGTCCTCCGGCAGCACCGGGCGGCGTCCGCCACCAGGCTGGAACCTGCGCAGATAAAGCGGCACCGTGAGCTCCACCGGCGTCGGCACAACCCCAAGGTCCTTCAGTCCCGGCATGTCAGGCCCGACGATATTGTCACTCGCCAGCATCAACAACTGATCGCGTGTCAGTGGCTTGCCAGGCACCATTTCCATCACGCGGGCCTGGATGCGCGCCAATCCCATCGGAATGTCCACCATCGGTCGCCGCCGTCCGGTCTCCTTGAGAACGTAGGCAAGCAGCTCGCGGAAACGCCACACCTGCGGCCCACCCAGTTCGTAGGTCGCGCCGGACGCATCCGAGCGAGCCAGCGCCGCCATCACCGCATCCGCCACGTCGCCGACATAGACCGGTTGGAACTGCGTATCGCCGCAGATCACCGGCATGAAGGGCAGCAGGCGAGCCATGCCGGCGAACCGATTGAATAGATGGTCCTCGGGACCGAACACCAATGACGAGCGCAGGATGGTGGCGCCGGGAAAAGCCTCGCGCACCTGCGCCTCGCCCACGCCCTTGCTCGCGGCGTAGCGGCTCGCGGCGTTCGGATTGGCGCCGATTGCCGAAATATGCACCAGCCGCGCGACACCCGCTCCGGCGGAAAGTTTGGCGACCAGGCTGGCTCCTTCGGCGTGGATGCGCTGGAAGTCGCCTGCGCGCTGTTCGGCCAGGATGCCCACCGCGTTCACGACCAGATCGGCCCCCTCCACCGCACGGTGCACAGTGGCTTGATTGGCCAGCGATGCGTGCAGCGGCACCACCTGTCCGACCGCGCCCATCGGCTTGAGGAACAGCGCGCGCTCGGTGTCGCGCACCGCCACGCGCACCACGAAGCCCTTGTGGGTAAGCCGCTTCACGATGTAGCGGCCGATGAAGCCCGAACCGCCGAACACCGTCGCCACGCTGCGCGTCGCCATCGCCTGACCTCCCGCTATGCGTCGTTGATAGGCGGCAGCGAAACGACACTCAAGGTGATGCGTCCGAAGGTGGGGGAGGGGGTGGTTCTGTCAGTCCGGCATCCGGTTCCGTGCCATCGGGCGATGGCGCGGCCGCCTTGCCACTCCACCCCAGCCATTCGGCCGTCTGCTCCGCACGGCGCAGCGCCCTGTCCAGCGCCGCCATCGTCACCGAGAGGTCCTCGGTTTCGTCGGCGCGCCACGTGCGCATCGCCCAGAGCCATGTCGCGACCAGGCCATTCACCCGCAGCTCTCCGCGAACCCCGCGTGTGGGGATGCCGGCTGCCTCGAGCATCCAACGCATGCTCCGCCGCGTGGCGAGCGCCAGCAGCAGCGCGGTCGGCGGTTCGGCCGGCAGCGCGTGGAACAGCGCCAACACGCCGACGCGGTGTGCCTGGAACGTATCGATCCGCCGCATCAGCAGATCGAACAGCCGGTCGCGCGTCGATCCATCGGGCGGCAGTTCGGCCAATGCCGCCTGATCGGCCAAGCGACCAAAGCGGAGCAGGATCGCGGCGCGGCCTGGGAACCGCTCGCGGGCGCGGGCCAGCGGCACTCCGGCAGCAAGCGCCGCAGCGGCCACGCTGATGGACCGCCAGCCCTTCGCCGCTGCCAATTGGAAGGCTGACGCGATCAGTTCACGATCGAATGAAGCATGATCCATCGGCGCATCATGCCCTCCAGCTCACAGTTTGGCCACTGCCGGCAATCGCCGGATGCTGTCATGGTGAGGCCCTGCGATCCGAGCAGATGCCCAAAGGTGGGCGGTAGTGACAATCAGTCACTCATGCAGCACGCTGCGCGACGCACAGATTCGCCGAAACGGCAGTGGTGGGTTCAGAACCCGCCCACACCGCCAAGGGTATCACTGTGGCGCAAAATTCTTATGCAGTCGCTTGGCTGACTGATCAAGGCATCGAGTGCAATGGCACGTCGGCTTCAATACGTTACGGTTGAGTGTGCTACGTGCAACCATCGATCCAAAGTCGATGGCGTCGACTTGGAGAGCAGAATCGACGCCGATCTGACTTTCGATACAGTTGGCCGCATATCCAAGCGGTTCGTGTGCCGGTCCTGCCACGGACGGTCCATTAACGTCTACGATGACTCCATGAGGCTATTGATAGATTCGTCAAACATTGCTTGCTGCAGAATTTGCGGCGGTCCGATTTTGATTCCGCGGCTTGATGCCATACCAGAAACGACGCTGTGTGCCGGTTGCGCAGTTGAAGCTTCAGTTCCGCCCAGGCAAATTCCGTATCCTCATCCTCCGGCCGGCAAAACCAAGTGCCCACGTTGCGGCCAACCCACGATCATCAGACAAAACTCCGAGAGTTCCGACCACTTCCTGGCGTGCACTGGATTTCCGAAATGCAAGTGGACATCACCAGTCGATATCCGTCCTGGCATGACATAGAGCAAACACATAGTACGCCATCGGGCGCCATCTGAAGCTGCATTCCTCGGTCAACTTGGCCGCCGGGAAAATACCAAGCTGCGATGAACGATAGCCGAACAACACCCGTTGGCGGGGCTACCCGGCGACCGCTACCCAGCCAGTTCGCGCGAACGCACGGTCGCCGCGGCAATCGCTCGGCTCATCGCCGCCGGCCACGCGTCCGGCATCATCAGCACCGACAGTGCCCGCTCGGTGGTGCCCGCGGGACTGGTGACCGCAACGCGCAATGCCGATGCGTCCTCGGCGCTCGCCGCCAGCAGCGCACCCGACCCGGACACCGTCTGGCGTGCCAGCAGCCGCGCCAGATCGTCGGGAATACCCTGCTCGATCGCCGCCTGCTCCATCAGTTCGGCCAGCAGGAACACATAGGCCGGCCCGCTGCCGGAGACCGCGGTGACGGGGTCGAGCAATCCCTCGTCCTCCACCCAGGCCACCACGCCGATCGCCGTCAGCAGCCGCTCGCACAACGCGCGTTGCGACGCGTCCACACCTGCGCCGGGGCACGCCACCGTCACACCCTGGCGCACCGCCGCCGGCGTATTCGGCATCGCTCGCACGATCGCAGCCGCATCGCCCAGCAGCGTCCGCATGCCGCCGATGGTCCGGCCAGCCATGATCGACAGGAACACGGCCTTGCCGGCAAACCGCCGATAAAAGGGGAGAGTCTCCGCCGCGTTCTGCGGTTTCACCGCGAACACCACCGCCGCCGGCGCGAACCCCGGCGGTATGGCGCCCGCATCCGGCACCACCGTCAGGTCCGGCCCCGCCGAGGCAACCGCCATCGGAGCGGGATCCACCGCGACCGAACCCGACAAACCCTGTTCGCGCCAGCCCGACAGCATGGCGCTGCCCATGCGGCCGCAGCCGACCAGCAGGATCGGCGGAATGCCCATCGTCATGCCTCGCCTACACACTCCAGCATCGCCGCGGCCAGCGCGTCCTGCGGCGTCTTGCCGCCCCACAAGACGAACTGGAACGCCGGGAAGAACCGCTCGCACTCGGTGATCGCGATATCAACCATGTCTTCCAGGCTCTCAGCCGATGCGCCAGGCGCGCCGCGCAGCAGCACGGCGTGGCGGAACACCGGCATGCCGTCATCGGCCTCCATACCGAAATGGCCGATCCACAGGCGCTCGTTGGCCAGCGCCAGCAGCTCATACAGTGCCGCCCGCCGCTTCTCGGGCACCTTCAGGTCGAAGGCGCAAGTGAAGTGCATGGCGCTGATCTCGTGCGACCAGGAGAAATACAGCCCGTAGTCGCACCAGCGGCCCGGCGCCTCTGCCGCCATCTCCGAGTCGCTGCGACGGTCGAACGCCCAGTCGTTCGCGATGACGATCTGCTCCATGATGTCGAGGGGATTGGAGGCGGTATCGTGGCTGATGGCCGTCATGGACATGCTTGGTCTCCCATGGTGCAGGAAGGCCGGACGGTTTCGAGGTCTCCGAAATCTTGGAGTTGCGGGACCAGGTTAACCACGAATCCCAACCTACAGAGACGGCGTGGCGCGCCGCAAGCTCAGTCTGTGTGTTTCCGCGTCTCAAGTGCGGCAACCCGCACTTCCAGGGCCGCCAGACGCTCCATTGCCTCGGTTAGCCGCGCTTCGGCCACCTCCTGGCCCGCCCGCGCATTGGCCGCGAGTTCCGCCAGCGCCTCCAATTCCTCGCGCTTCACCAGGTCCAGCCGGCGAATCGCCTCGTCGAGGCGGGCGCGCACCAGCGCCTCGGCCTCCTCGCGCAGCCCCGCCAGGGCGGAGAGTGCGCCACCGGCCACCCCGGCAAGGTCGTCAAAGAAGCGCGGACGGTCGCTCATCGCTGCCAAACTCCATATCGTTCGCGCGCCGGCCGGGTGCCTTCCGCCGACTCCCACCGGCCCCTATAACGCCCGCCATGATCCTGGTCACTGGCGGCGCCGGCTTCATTGGCTCGAACCTGCAGGCGGCGCTTGTGCGTCGCGGTCATGAGACGGTGGTCGTCGATCGCCTCCGCCAGGGCACCAAGTGGCGTAATCTCGCGAAGCACCCGCCGGTTCGGATCATCCCGCCGGCCGACATCGATGCCTTCCTGGAAACCCGTCCCCCGATCGAGATGGTCTATCACCTGGGCGCCATCAGCGATACCACGGCAACCGACGGCGATGCGGTATGGGCGACGAACGTCGAGCTCAGCAGGACCATCTGGCATTGGTGCACCAACCACGGTGTGCGCCTCGTCTATGCATCTTCGGCCGCCACATATGGCGACGGAACAGCTGGATTCGACGATGACTACACGCCCGCCGTATTGCAGCGGCTGCGCCCGCTGAATCTGTATGGCTGGACCAAGCATGCCTTCGACCTCCGCGTCGCGCACGCCATGGCGGAACGCAGGCCGCACCCGCCGCAATGGGCGGGACTCAAGTTCTTCAACGTCTACGGCCCGAACGAGTACCACAAGGGCCACATGGTATCGGTAATCAAGGTCAAGCACGACGAAGTGGCCGGTGGTGGCGCAGCTCGCCTGTTCCGCTCCACCGAGCCTGGACTGGCCGACGGCGAGCAGCGGCGTGACTTCATCTGGATCGGCGACGTGGTTGACACACTGCTTTGGCTGATGGACACGCCCGGCGTGACCGGGCTGTTCAACCTCGGCACCGGTCAGGCGCGGAGCTATCTCGATCTGGCGCATGCCGTTTGCGACGCCGCCGGCGTGCCTCGCAAGGTCGAGTTCATCGACATGCCCGCAGTGCTGCGCGGCCAGTACCAGTCCTTCACCCAGGCCGAGATGAGCAGACTACGCACCGCCGGCTATGCGGGGCAGTTCACCCCACTCGAGGAGGGGGTGCGGCGGTATATCCAGGATTACCTCGCCACGCCCGATCCCTACGCATGATTCCAGTCCTGCTGTTTCCGCAGTTCGATCCGGTCATCGTCCAGATCGGCCCGTTCGGCATCCGTTGGTATGCACTCGCCTACATTGCGGGGCTTGTGCTGGGCTGGCGGCTGGCGCGTCATTTGGTGCAGCTCCCGCCCCCCGTCGCGACGCAGGTCCAGGTCGATGACTTCCTGACGTGGGCGACACTCGGCGTGGTGCTGGGCGGGCGGCTTGGCTACGTGCTGTTCTACCAGCCACAGGTCTATCTGGCGCATCCCGCGATGATCCTGGCCGTCTGGGAGGGCGGCATGAGCTTCCATGGCGGTGCGTTGGGTATGACGATCGCCATCGTGTGGTTCTGCCGGCGCAACGCCATTCCGCTGCTTGGCTTTGCCGACCGGGTGGCGGTGTGCGTGCCGATCGGCCTGGGGCTCGGGCGGATCGCCAATTTCATCAACGGCGAATTGTGGGGCCGGCCGGCGCCCGACTGGCTGCCTTGGGCGATGGTCTTCCCCGCCGCCGGCCCCGAGCCGCGGCATCCGAGCCAGTTGTATCAGGCGCTGCTGGAGGGGCTGGTGCTGTTCGCGACCATGCTCGCGCTGTCCCGGCGGGAGAAC
>DATMND010000307.1:0-3429 GCA_035569235.1 Acetobacteraceae bacterium
TCCGCGGGCCGATGACGCTGAGACGTGCCTTATTGAGTCGATTGATTGGAGCCGACGCCAACGCGCCCGCTCATGGGAACTCCGTGCCGCCGCCGATTTGGCATCGTTATGGGCCTCGCAGCAACAGGCGGATCGTGGACGGGCGGTTCTGGCACCAATATTCGAAAGTTTCTCAGAAGGATTTGACACCAGAGATTTAATGGCCGCGGCCGAATTGCTGGCGGCTTTGTCACCGAAGGCCCGCGAGAAAAATTGTCGTTCAAGACAGGTCGCAGACGCGACCGCTGCTGAATCTCGATCCAGGAGGGTGCGATAATATCCAATCGTGACCGCCCCAATATGTGCGGGACCGCAGGCGGTAGAGCGATGGCGAACTAAGCTAGCCATGCGGGCGCCTTTGGGATCATCGGTCTCGACCCCGACACCGTCGCAGAAGGTTCTATTCCCTTAAGGCGCTTCAGTTTCTGACGGGGGGTGGCCGCCGTCCCATCCGTTGGGCGCGGACGAACGACGTTGCGTCTGCTTTCGGGGTGGTCGTCAGGGCAAGCAGGTGTCTGAGATGGTGAAGGTTTTCGGATGCCGGCCCTCGCAGGTCGAGCGAGAGGCATGGGGCCGGCGTACGGAAACCGCCCAAGCACGAACCCGCGGGGCACAGGTGCGACGTTATGGGGATTTGAAGATTTTGGTGTGGCCGTATGGGTGACGCGGTGATTGCGATCTGCGACTTGCGGGCGGTGCCTGACGGAACGGTCGGTTCACGGGTATGGGATTGGCGCGATGGGACGGCGGCGGGCAGGCCGATGTGGCCGTCATCAGCGCGATCGTGGAAGTAGCGATTGACGCAGGCGCATGACGGCCCACCGGCCGAAGCCTCGTGGCTTCGACAGCAGGTAGAGGTTGATCGTGCCGGATCACAACACAATCGTCCCGGTAAAGGGATGCGACGATGGTGGCGCGCGCGCCCGAGCCGCACGCTGGAAGATCTCGATGATGACCATACGACCGCCGCAGCAGGGGCATGGCGGACGCGGATCCGGCAGCGGAGTGGTGTCTTCGAGCTCAGTTGGTGCGGGCGCAGCGAGCAACTCCCGGGCGCGTGCGACATTGGCCTGGCGGCCGGTGCTGGCGAGCAGGCCGTAATGACGGATGCGGTGGAAGCCCTTCGGCAAAACGTGGAGCAGGAAACGGCGAATGAACTCGTCAGGGCTGAGCGTCATGGTGCGCTGGCGGTCGGCGCCATCGCGGCGATAATCCTTGTAGCGGAACGTGACACCGTTGTTGTCGAACGCGACCAGCCGGTGGTTCGAGATGGCGACGCGATGGGTGTATCGGGACAAATAGGCGAGCACCGCTTGCGGGCCGGAGAAGGGCGGCTTGCAGTACACCACCCACTTCTTTTTGCGGAGCGGTGCCAGGTACCGGAGGAAGGCACGTCGCTCACTCAAGGCGATGTGGTCGCCGAAGAACTGGAGGCGAGCTTTGGCATGCAGCTGCTGCAAGTTGTCGAGCAACAACCGCCGGAACAGCTTTGCGAGCACGCGAATCGGCAGCAGGAACCTTGCGCGGGACGAGACCCAGCGCTGTCCATCGAGCGAGATACCGCCGCCGGGTACGATCATGTGGATGTGCGGGTGGTGCGTCATGGCCGAGCCCCAACTGTGGAGGACGGAGGTGATACCGATGCGCGCACCGAGATGACGGGGGTCGGCGGCGATGGTGAGCATGGTCTCGGCGGCAACCCTGAACAGTAGATCATAAACTGCCGCCTTGTTGTGGAAGGCGATATCGGCGACCTCGGTGGGAACTGTGAAGACCACGTGGAAATAGCCGACCGGCAACAGGTCGGCCTCGCGTGCGGTGAGCCACTCACGTGCTGCCGCCCCCTGACACTTGGGGCAGTGCCGATCCCTGCAACTGTTGTACGCGATGCGGCGGTGGCCGCAGTCCTCGCAGCTTTCGATATGGCCGCCGAGCGCCGCCGTTCGGCAAGTCTCGATCGCCGACATCACCTTGAGTTGGGCCAGGCTCACGTGGCCGGCATGCGCCGCGCGCCAGGCTGGTCCATGAACACGAAAGATATCGGCGACCTCGTGCGACGGTCGCAGCGGGGTTAGCCGCCGCCCGGGTCCTCGCCTTCCATCAGCAGCCGGAGATGCTCGAGCGGACTCGTCACCGCGCGGATCGTCTTGGTGGCGACGCGGGCATAGAGCGCGGTCGTGTCCAACTTGGAATGCCCGAGCAGAACCTGGATGACGCGAATATCGACATCTTGCTCGAGCAGGTGGGTGGCAAAGCTGTGACGCAACGTGTGTGGACTGACGCGCTTCTTGATGCCAGCTGCCTCCGCTGCCTCATGGACGGCCCGATTGAGCTGGCGCGTCGAGATGGGCTCGAGAGAGTTCCGGCCGGGAAACAGCCAACCCTGGGGCAGCATGACGCCGCGTCGCTTGCCCTCGCGCCACCACAGCCGCAGCAGTTCCAACAGCTGCGGCGACAGCATGGCGTTGCGGTCCTTGCGTCCCTTACCCTGCTCGACGCGGATCAGCATGCGCGTGCTGTCGATGTCGCTGACCTTGAGGGTCGCCACCTCTGATACCCGTAACCCGGCACCATACGCAGTACCGAGAGCAGCCCTGTACTTCGGCCCGGGCGCTACTTCGAGCAGTCGCCCAACCTCCTCGACGCTGAGCACCGTTGGCAGCCTCCGAGGGTAGCGGACGATGACGAAGCGGCGCGACAGGTCAGGCCGATCGAGCGTCACCGTGAAGAAGAAGCGCAGCGCCGATACAGAGCAATTGATGCTCTGCGGCTGCACGCCACTCTCGGCCTGGTGGACCTGGAAGCGGCGGATATCCTCAGGTGTCGCCGTGTCAGGTGGGCGCTTGAGGAACGCGGCGAAGCTCCGCACGAAACGCACATAGTCACGCTGCGTATCTTGGCGCAGGCCGCGCATGGCCATGTCTTCGAGCATGCGCTGCCGCAGCAGGCTTATGGGCTGTGAAACTGGTTGGATGGTCACTTGGTCTTCTCCTTGAGCTGAAGGGTGACCCTCCATGCTCAAAGCCTGACCAAATCCCGCTCAACCTCTCACTGCCGCCCTCGGTCGCACCGACCTCACCCCAAGCGTTCTCCCGCGAAGCGGGGTTCGTGCATGGGCGCAAAGCGGCCGGAGCTGGCCGAAACCGGAACGGCCGGTTTGGAGTGCCGACAGCTATAATCAGACGTTGATTGTTGGAAGTCGTCATCGGCGATTAGCGACCCTTTGCGGTGTGCCGCACCGGGTTCGCGCAACGGTTAAGACCGTGATCCAATTGGGGTGCCGGGCCGCACGTCTCCTTGATCTTTGCATCCGCTTTCCGGAACAAATTCTGACGTGCCTACGATCTGTGGCTTCGGCGCCTCGCCACCCATTGACGTTACGGCGATAAT
>DATMND010000308.1:0-19519 GCA_035569235.1 Acetobacteraceae bacterium
CCACCGCGATCTGCGTCAATGCGTTCGCGCCTGTCGCGCTTGCAGCCCCGTCACCGGGCGGCAACGACGGCAACACGACGACGCCGATCAAGCACCTGATCGTCATCTACGGCGAGAACCGTTCGTTCGATCACCTGTTCGGGACTTACAAGCCGCAGCACGGCGAGAAGGTGATGAACCTGTTGTCGCAGGGCATCGTGGACGAATTCGGCGCGCCGGGACCGAACTTTGACAAGGCGGCGCAGTTCCAGGCCACCGATACCACGAAGTATAGCGGCGCGCCGACGAAGACGAACGCCTATTCCACGCTTCCGCCGCCCAACACCGGCTTCACACCAACCTTCGCCAGCGACACCACTCCGCCGCCGTTCGCAACGGTGGCCCTTGCGGGAACCGTCGATTACGGCCTGCTGCCGCGTGATTTCCGCCTGCTGACCACCGGCGCCTCTGGACTGCCGCAGGGTGCGATCGATACGCGGATCGAGAACGCGGACATGCTGCCGAATGGGCCGTTCCAGCTCACGCCCGGCGTGCCCTACGACGCCTACGCCAACAGTCCGGTGCATCGCTTCTACCAGGCCCGACAGCAATCGGACTGCGACGCGAGCCACGCCACGCCCGTCAACCCGAGCGGCTGTCTCAACGACCTGTTTCCCTGGGTCGAGGTGACGGTCGGCTCTGGCAGCAACGGCCAACCGCAGCCGGCCGGTTTCAACGACGAGACGACCGGCAAAGGCGCGACCGCGATGGCGTTCTACAACGTGCTGCAGGGCGATATGCCGTTCTTCAAGCGGCTGGCGGACCGCTTCACGATCAGCGACAACTATCATCAGCCCGGCATGGGCGGCACAGGTCTCGACAGCATCCTGGCCGGATTTGGCGACGATATCTGGCATACCGACGGCAAGGGCAATCCGACCGCGCCGCCCACCAATCAAATCGAAAACCCAGACCCGCAGCCTGGCACCAACAACTTCTACACGCAGGATGGGTTCTCCGGCGGGTCATACAGCGCCTGTGCCGACACCACCCAGCCCGGCGTCGGATCGGTGGTCAGCTATCTCGGGTCGCTGAAGCCGAAGATCGCGCCGAACTGCGAGGCGACGCACTTCTATCTGCTGAACAACTACAATCCCGGATTCTTCGGCGACGGCACCGTGGACACAACCGATACGTTCACCATCCCGCCGGTGCCGACGCACAGCATCGGCGACGTGCTGCTCGCCGCCGACGTGTCGTTCCACTGGTACGGCGAGGGCTTTGACCAGTACAGGGCCAATCCCAACGATCCCACCAATGTGTACTGCAACATCTGCAATCCGTTCCAGTACGAATCGTCCCTCATGACCAACGCCGCGGTGCGCGGCGAGGTGCTGAAGGACACGCGAGACTTCTACAGCGACATCGCGACCGGCAACCTGCCGGCAGTCTCGTTCGTCAAGCCTGGCGCGCTCAACGACGGACACCCGACTTCGTCCAAGTTCAGCCTGTTCGAGGCGTTTGTCCGCAAGATCTTTTTCGAGTTGCGGGGGCATCCCGACATGATGCGCTCGACGGCGGTGATGATTACTGTGGATGAGGCGGGCGGCTACTACGACTCCGGCTACATCCAGCCGCTCGATTTCTTCGGCGACGGACCGCGCATCCCGCTGCTCGTCGTCTCGCCGTTCTCGCGCGGCGGCCATGTCGTGCACAGCTACAGCGACCACGTCTCGATCCTGAAGTTCATCGAGGCGAACTGGAAGCTCGGCAAGATCAGCGGGCGCAGCCGCGACAACCTGCCCAACCCGATGACAAGCGCCGACAATCCCTATGTGCCGGTGAACAGTCCGGCGATCAGCGATCTGATGGACGCGTTCAAATTCGATCGGGGTCAGAACGATGACGACGGCTCCGGTGGAGACGGCCAGGGTGGCGACAACTGATCGCCCGCGGCGTCCGCGCGACAACTGTGAGGCACCCGCGGCGGGCGCCCCCGGTTGTCGCGTCCCGTGCGATCCCGAACATGTCGGCGGCAGCACGAAGGCGCCGATGGTCATCGGCGGGGTGTGGACTGCGTCGATGTCGCCAAGCGGGCCGTTCAGCGTGTAGCCGATGCCGATACCAAGCAGCACAATGAATATGACCACGCCGCCGAGGCGCGGCCGGGTGTCGAGATTGGGCCGGGCTGGGAGTGTGGCTGCTATGGATTAGGACATCGGCTGGCCGCTTGGTTCCGGGGGACCGCGAGGCTAACGGCTGGGGGCGCGCCGACTATCTCAGCCGCAAGACAATCTCGTTGCGGTTTGCTTACAGGCGCGAGCTACAAGGAGTCCCCGAGCGGTCGCCAATCCAGCAGGTCTTCGGGCGCTTCGTCCCAGTGCCGGTCCCATTCGGGAAGGCCCGATCTATGCTGGGCGACGGCCTTGGCTGCCATGTCCGGCGAAGGCCAGCGACCGGACCGGTGATCGGCGAAATGAAGCAGCCAGCGCCCTCGATCCTCGATCAGCCGGAGGATGCCAGCCGTGGTCGGATACTCATATGCCATCGCCGGATCTTCTCTGCCCCTGCTGCCGGACTAAGTTCAATGGTACCGATGAAGTTGCAACCTGTCTAGGCATAGGTTGTCGGATATCATCACACAAGCCTACATCGCATTGCTCGAGGATCTCCGCCACGACAGTCGTGAAGCCGTGGCGGCGGTGCACCAGAACAACCGCAATACTGACCCTTTGACGCGCGTCATCGTAAGGCTTGCCCCGACGCGAGATCATGTCCCATAAGGCGGAACACAACTCAGTCCGGCCCCTCGCAAGATGCTCGAGGGCGGATCATTCCTGTGCGCGCCCACTACCGGCTGCCCCGCTGGCTCGCAACGATCGCCTCGTCACGTGTGTCTCAGCTGCTTCCGTCACGCTGCCTGACAAACAAAACCAAGGGGAACCTAAGATGCTACGTTCTGCGATCTTCTCGTCTAGGTTGCTGCTCGCGCTCGGCATGGGGATGGTGGGCGCCCTCAGTGCTTGCCAGACTCCGCCGCCCCCTGCACCCCCTACCGTGTCCCACCACACTGAGCAGTTCGTGGCTACCGTCGTTTCGGTGGACATGACCACCCGCGAAGTGGTGCTGAGCACTCCGGACGGACGGCACGCCACGGTCGTCGCCGGGCCGGAAGTTACCAACCTCGGACGACTTAAGGCCGGCGACAGACTGACCTTTACCATTAACGATGCGATTGCCGTACAGATGGCAACGCCGGGCTCTCCACCGGTCGGCACTGGCGCGTCGGCGGCCGCGGTGAATGGACCCAGCATCAATGCCGCTGCGCGCGTAACCATCGTCTCCGCAGCAGCCGACGGAACCACCGTCACCTTCACCGGTGCGAACGGCGTGACCCACACTATCGACGTGCTAGACCCTGGAATGCAGGCCTTCGTCCGGCGCCTGAAGGCGGGCGATCAGGTGGACGTCGCCTATGGCGCCGAGATCGTTGTCCGCCTCGACCCGGCCCCCTAGCGAACAACGGTCCGGCGATGACCAGGTGAGATCTCGACAAGCTGGGGTCTCGCTTTCACCCGGGTCGGGCGCTGGTGTTAGTCGCGCGAGGGAGCAAATCGGCATTGGGTCCCGGCGCGCGATCACGCAATACCCGACGCAGCCGCCAGCGCCGAGGAGCAGTGAATGGCCCAGGGTGAACTGGGAGTGCGGTCGGGGCACGTGATCGCGCTCCGCCTGTTCGACCTGGCCTATGAGATCGACCTGCGGCGCGCGGAGGAACTTTGGGCGCAGCGGGCCCAGGGGGCGAGCGCCCGCAGTCGCCTGGTCGGCACTCCCCCAAAAGCCGTGTCGTTCGGCGTGCCCCCGCTCGCGCTGGAGCTTGAGCCTGTGATGCTGGAGGTCGATGGCCTGCCGGTCCACGCCGTCGCCACCGTTCGTCTGTACGATTTCGGAATTGCCGCGCTGGCGTTGCGGCTGCCGGCGCGGGATTTGACTTGGACCGGTTTCACCCGGCTGGTGAACCAGACCGACCTGGCGATCGGGCCGGCCGCCGAACCCGAGGTCTGGAACACACTGCTGGCGGAACTGCGGCGTCTGCTCAGTGAGGCGCTGGACCGCCCGACCGCGGCGCCGTTGCAGGAGGACTATCTGGTCGCCGTGGTGGACAGCTTCGACGAACACGTGGCGGCCGATGCGCTGCTGGAACGCGCGGACCTCGTGCCGCTGCTTTCGGGTGAAGAGCAGCCGCTGTCCGACAGCGCACGGCGCGACCTGCTGCGGCAGCGTTTCTCCTACCACCCGGACGACCTGGCGGTGATCACCTGGGACCGCGCCTTCATCTACGACCCGCAGCAGGAGACAGACGTGGCGGACGTGCTGGAGATGGCCAACGCGCAGCTTTTGGAAATGCGTACCTACGACGAGACGCTGGATGACGAGTTGCCGCGCGTGCGGGATCTGGTCGAGGCGGCGCGGCGGCGGACCAACCTGCTGGCGTCGCGTCGATACGCGCGGCTTGCCCGGCGGCTGCATACGCTGGTGGCCGAGGTCACCGAGCTTGCCGAACGGGTGGACAATGCGTTGCAGGTGACCGAGGACGTCTATCTCGCCCGGGTCTATGCCGCGGCGATCGAGCTGTTCCGGGTGCGCAGCGTCAGTGCGGCGGTGGATCGCAAGCTCGCTATCATCCGGGAGACGTATATGGCGTTGCACAGTGAGGCTGCCGGGGCGCGGGCCGAGCTGTTGGAGATTGCGATTTTGGTGCTGATCGCGGTTGAGATTGTGCTGTCGCTGTTACCGCACTGATGTTGGGCGTACGCCGCGACGGTCGTGCGGCGGGCGCTGGCAGTCAGTTTTAACACGGAGAAAACAGGGAGGACCACGGAGGTCACGGAGAAGATTTTTTAGCGCTTCGCGCGAAGCGCAGTACTTGTCTTCTCAGTGCTCTCCGCGGTCCTCCCTGTTTTCTCCGTGTTAAAATTACGACAGACCAAACCGCACGGACGGTGCGTTGAACGCCATGATCAAGCTGTACTCAGGCCGGAAGACCTTGGATTACCTCGCCGAAGCGTTCCCACGTCGTGCCGTTCCAGCGCTGGAGTTGCATCGCCTGGATCGGGCGGTAGTTGTCGGGCGCGGTGTTGACCCTGATGCCTGGCAACAGCGTGGGAATCTCCAGGTCGTGCACATCCGTGGTTTGCCGCATCACGTTCTGCCGAGAAAAATCACCCGCGCATTTGTCGAGGACATGCATCAGGGCACGGCAGACCGTGTAGCCGTAGACATAGTTAAGGTCCGACAGGTCCGCGCCTGGCAGGTAGCGCGCCATGAAATCGCGCCAGTCCTGCATCTGCGGATCGTTCGCGAAGCCTGGATCGGTCGGGTCCTTGAGAAATCCTGTCGAGATCACGCCGATGCCCTTGTCGGGACCGGCGGGGCGCATGACGGCACCCACTGAAATCGACACGTTGCTCATGAAAAACAGTGGCTTCCAGCCGATGTCATGGACCTTGCGAATGATCTGCGCGGCGGCCTTCGGTGCGGCTGCCGAAATCAGCACGTCGGCACCCGAGCCTTGCAGGCTCACAACCTGGGAATCGATCGTGGGATCGGTCAACTCGTACGACGCTGTCTGGACGACATGCTTGCTCCAGCCGTCGCCCAGCACATCGCGTACGCCGGCTAGGTAGTCCTTACCGAAGTCGTCGTTCTGGTAGAGAAAGCCAATTTTGGCGTCAGGCTTCTGGGCCAATGCGTACTTTGCGTAGATCTGCGCCTCGGTGCGGTAGCTCGGCTGAAAGCCGATTGTCCAAGAGTTCTGCTTGTAGTCGCTCCACTTGTCCGCACCAGTGGCGAGGAAAATATGCGGCACTTTCCGCTGATTGACATAGCGCACGACCGCGGAGTTGGTCGGCGTGCCGAGCGTATTGAACAGAAAGTCGACCTGATCCTGCTCGACAAGGCGGCGTACTTCCTCGACGGTCTTGGGCGGGCTCAGCGAGTCGTCATAGGTCAGGAACGCGATGCGGCGCCCGCTGATCCCACCGTGCTCGTTAACCATGCGGAAGTAAGCGCTCTCGAAGTGCCCGATCGCGGCGTAAGCCGATGCTGGCCCACTGTAGGGCATTGTGTTTCCGATCTTGAGATCGGCTGTGTCGGCCCGGGCACCGCGCCAGAAGCCCGTTGTCGCACCCGCGAGTGATCCCATGACGACCGATCGTCTGCGGACCATTCCCCCCTCCTTCAACAGAGCAGCCGCCGCTATTTACGGTTCCAGCGTCCGTTGCGACAGATCGCTCAGACCACCCGGCCGCTGTCCACTTCCATGAGGTGCATGTTGTTGAGATCCGCCGTCAGCGGCAGCATCTCCCCAGGCTCGGCGTGGGTCTGGGGATCGACACGGGCGCAGACCGGATCGTGTCCGATGAAGAAATGCACCATCGTTTCCATGCCCATCGGCTCGACCACATCGACCGGCAGATCGACGCGTGCCCAACCCGGCCGTCCGGTCTCGTGGTACTCGAACAGATGCTCCGGCCGCAACCCGAGCACCATCTCCTTGCCCTTGTGTTTGCCGTACCGGTCGGTCCGCGCCGGCGGCACCGGCAACACGATGCTGTCGGTGACGCGCACCGCCAACCCGCCATTCGCACCATCCTGAACGCGCGCCGGCAGGAAGTTCATCGCCGGCGATCCGATGAAGCCCGCCACGAAGCGCGTCGTCGGATGGTGATACAGATCGTTCGGCGTGCCGACCTGCTCGATCACGCCGTGGTTCATCACCACCACACGGTCGGCCAGCGTCATCGCCTCGATCTGGTCGTGCGTCACATAGACCGTGGTGGTGCGCACCGTCTGGTGCACCTTCTTGATCTCGGTGCGCATCTGCACGCGCAGCTTGGCATCCAGGTTCGACAGCGGTTCGTCGAACAGGAACACCTTCGGGTTGCGGACGATAGCGCGGCCCATCGCCACGCGCTGCCGCTGCCCGCCAGACAATGCGCGCGGCTTGCGGTCCAGTAGCATGCCGATGTCGAGAATCCGTGCCGCCTCGTCCACACGGCGCCTGATCTCATCCCTCGGGAATTTCCGAAGTTTCAATCCGAACGCCATGTTGTCGAACACGCTCATGTGCGGATACAGCGCGTAGTTCTGGAACACCATGGCGATGTCGCGATCGCGCGGCGGCACATCGTTCACCACGTCGCCGCCGATCCAGATCTCGCCTTCGGATATCTCCTCGAGGCCGGCAATCATGCGCAGCGTCGTGGACTTCCCGCAGCCAGACGGTCCCACCAGAACGACGAATTCCTGATCGGCGATCTCGAGATCGATGCCTTTCACCGCCTGGACGCCGCCGTCGTAGATCTTGACGACCTTGCGGACAGAAACTTCAGCCATGGTGTTGTCGTTCCCTCGTGTTGTTGTACGGTTCGCGGTTAGCCCTTGGTGGCGCCGGCGGTCAGCCCGGCAACGTAGTAGTCCATCAGGAACGCGTAGATGATGATCGGCGGCATGGAAGCGAGCACGACAGCCGCCATGATCTTGCCCCACTGGAACACGTCGCCGCGGATCAGGTCGCTGATGATGCCGACCGTCAGAACCATCTGATTAGACGTGTAGAGATACGCGAGCGGATACAGAAACGCGCCCCAGCTCACCGTGAACGCGAAGATCGTCGCGGCGATGATACCGGGCATCGCCACCGGGATGAAGATCCGCCACAGCATCTGCAGATAGCCGGCGCCGTCGATCAGCGCCGCTTCGTCCAGCTCCTTCGGGATCGAGCTGAAATATCCGATCATGATCCAGGTGCAGAACGGCACCGCAAGGGTTGGATAGAGCAGCACCAGGCACCAGAAGCTGTTGATCAGCCCGAGCCAGCCGACGATCTGGAACAGCGGCAGGAACAGGAGCGACGCCGGGATCAGGTAGGTCAGGAACACACCGGTGCTCAGCGCCTCGCTGCCCCAGAATCCCATCCGCGACAGACTGAACGCGGCGAGCACGGATATGGTGATGCTGATCGCGACCACCAGCACGGTGATGATGACCGAGTTCATGTAGTAGGTCTGGAAGTTCGGATAGGTGATCAGGTACCAGAAATTCTCCAGCGTCGGATGGTGGGGAAACCAGGGATTGCCCGTTTGCGCCGAAATCTCCGCCGACGACTTGAAGCTGGTCATCAGCGTGTAGAACGGCGGCACCAGGAAGATCACCACGAAGAAGCCGAGCGCGATGTAGCTCCCCCACAGCGCCCAGGTGCGCTGGCGGTGCAGGCTGTTGTGCCGATGCCGGTGGGCGGCCAGCGCCCCGGCGGTCGCCGTGGAGGTGCTCATGCCGCGATCTCCTTGCTGCGCCGCGTGACGCCGCGCAGGACGAAGAACGCGGCTACGGCGAGGATCGGGAACATGAACAGGCTGACCGATGCGCCGAGCGGGATGTCGCCGGACTGGATGCCGACCTGGAAGGCGTAGGTTGCGAACACGTGCGTCATGTCCTGCGGGCCGCCCGAGGTCAGGATGCGTACGATGTCGAAGTCGGCGAAGGTCACAATCAGGCTGAAGAGCACGGTGATGGCGATGATATTGCGCATCATCGGCAGGGTGACGAAGAACAGCTTCTGGACCGCGTTCGCGCCGTCGATCGACGCCGCCTCATACAACTGATCGGGCACCGACTTGAGCGCGGCCAGATACATGATCATGAAGAACGGCGTGCCGAACCACACGTTCACGGTGATAGTGCAGAACCGGGCGATCCAGCCCACGCCGAGCCACGGCACGGAATCGAAACCGAACTTGTTCAGGATCCAGTTGAAGGCGGAGTAGGAGGGGTCGAACATCCACCACCAGGCCAGTGTGGAGAGCGCCAGCGGAACCACCCACGGCACCAGCAGCAGGCCGCGCCAGATGCGCTGGTTCTTGCCCGGGATGTTGTGCATCAGGTGCGCGATGACGAAACCGATCAGCGCCTTGAACACCACGGAGGTGACGGCGAACAGGCAGCTTTGGAAGATGACCAGTTGGAAGGTGTTGCGCTTCAGCAGAAACGCGAAGTTCGACAGGCCGACGAAGGCGGTCATCTTCTTGTTCAGCATGCTGAGATAGATCGCATAGAACGCGGGATAGACCACGAAGCAGGCGACCAGCAGGATCAGCGGAAGGCACAGGAAGAAGGCGATGGTCGATCGCCGCTGCGTGAAGCGCTTCATGGTACCGGCACGGCGGGCGCCCGCCATCGCTGGCGTCATCACGCCGACCGGTACGCTCGTCCCATCAGCCATCCTGTCCTCCCTGGCCTGGCCCCGGCGGCATCGGTCCTGTCGCCCGGGTCGAGCTGAACAACATTCGAGTTCGTCTGCCGTCCGGGCAAGCGCCCCGCCGGCAACAGATTGTTCGCAAAGTGGGGGCTTGGCGGCCGAGGCGGCTGCCAATTGTGGTTCGTGACTGCGCGAGATGCGTCAGAGTCTCGACCTCAATGCACGTTACCTCCCGCGCCGCCCGGTGTGCGCCGGACGGTGCCCGAAAGCCAAACCCCTGCCCATGGCGGTAGCTTCCCGCCTTCATCGGCCGCATCCCTGCCTGCAATCCAGGCAGGGGACGGCCGTATGGTTGCTGGTACTCAAGCCAAGCTAGCGGCTGGCGCGCGGTTGTGCAACGCCAGCCCCGTCCTCCGTTTCCCTTGAAACGGCTCAGCGCGTGAAGCCCTCCAGCTCGTCCTTCGCCCAGGCGATCACCTGCTTGATCGATTGGCCATCCTTGATCCGCGCCATCATCTGGTTGTGGATCGCGCGATTGTAGATCTGCACCGCAATGTCAGGCGATGCCTCGGACGCAGTGAGGCTGGGCTGTGCGTTGTGCCACGGCCGGATCGGATAGTTGTAAACCGTGCCCGGGGGTGGCTCGACCGTCTCCCAGCATTTGAAGTCCACCATCTTGGCGTAGGGCGGCAGGTCGTAGCCCTCGGTCACCGTGGTGCGCTGTTCGACCTGCTCGCGCTGCATCAGGTATTCGATCAGCTCCTTGCCGGCGCCCTGGTTCTTGCTGAACTGCCAGACCCCCCAGAAGAAGGTCGCCGACGGCACGAACCGCCCCTTCGGGCCGGCCGGCGCCGAGAACGTCCAGCAATCGGCCGCCACCTGCGGCGCGTCGCGCTTGGCGACCGCCCAGGCGGAGGGTGGATTGAAGATCAGCGCGCTCTTGCCCGAGATGAGCGCCCGGTTGTTCGAAGCGTCGTCGTAGCTCACCGCATCGTCCGGGTAGAACTTCACCAGCTTCTGGCTGAACTCCAGCACCTGCATGATCTCGGGCGAGTCGAGCTTGATGTTGCCCTCGCTGTCGATCAGCGCCGCGCCGTACGACCGGAACAGCGCGCCGTGCATGTCGATGGCATCGGTATTTGTGTTGCCGCCCAATCCGCATGCGAAGGTCAGGCCGTCCTTCTGCGCCAGCTCGGCGTATTTCATATATGCGTCCCAGGTCCACGCATCCTGCGCCGCCGTGTGCTCCGGCTTCACCGGATACAGCGCCTGCAGGTCCAGCCCGTTCTTCTTGAACCAACCGATGCGCGCGCAGGGCGGTTTGGTCTGGGTGCCCGAGCTGGTCGGAACGGCGATCCATCCGGTCTTTGTCTTGGCGAGATATTCGCCGGTGGCGCTGGCCGCGCCGTACTTGTCGGTCAGCCGCTTCATCACGTCGTCGATGTTCGCCAGCGAGTCCGCCTGGTTATGCACTTCCCAGTTGTAGAACGTGTAAACGTCGTGGCCGGTCTTCGCCTGCGCTTCGGCGGCCCCCGTCATCAGCAGCTTGTTCCCGTTGCCGGTGATGAAGTCGACGGTCACCTCGACCTTGTTCTGCGCCGCCCAGGCATCGACCTGCTTCTGCATGATGTCGTTGCCGGCGGGAACCCAATGGTCCCAGAACCCGACGGCAAGTTTCCCGGCCGCGCCCGCGGTACGGATATGAACCAAAGGTAATGCGGCCGCCGCGGCTCCCAGCTTCAAGGCGCTGCGCCGCGAGACCCGTCCTGCTGTTTTCACTATCGCACTCTCCCGTTCGTGGCCGGCCTGTCCGGCCGTTGCGCTGAGCCCACTCCTGCGAGGGACGGTTTGCCGTCCCGTTTGACGCCAGTGTAACACCGAACCTCGTGCGCGGCCACACGGGCCGGATCAGGCAAGCCTGGTGCTGCCGAAGATCAGCTCAGGCACGCGCGGAGTGCCTCTTCCGGGATTGTGAAGGGTTCCATCGGGTCCCCGGCAACGGTTTCGCCGAACACGTAGCCGGTCGGCTGGGCCAACGCCTCGCCCACCGCCGACTGGAGAAAGCCTGCGACCGGCGAGTAATTGCCAAGCAGTGCGGCAAGCATCGTGCCAGGCGCGGAGAAGATGCTCATGTGCAAGGCAGAGCCGTACTCGCCGACGATCTGACGCGCATTGCCAAGCAGCGCAAACTGTTCCAGCAGCGGCATCTGCTCCGGGTGAATGATGGCAAAGCCTGCCTCCTGCGCGATCTGCTCAATGCGTTCCCTGTTGAGCAGCCGGCGGCGGTATTCCTTGTCCGACAAGGCGCGGGAGAGAAAGATGCGCCGCATGCCGCCATCGACCGGAGGTCTGGCGTTTCGCCGCCAGACCAGCGACGCCACAAACCGCGCCGCATCGCCGAACAACGGCGACGTGCGGCTATGCGTTCGAACCATAGACGGGATCAGCAGCTCGTCGGCAATGACCAGGTCGAGTGCGTGATCGTAGACGATGCGCCGATCGGCGCCGATCCCCATCAGGTCCAGTAGGTCGAGGCCAAATTGCGGCGTATCGCTCGGCACGAGGTAGTCGAGACCGGCGAGGTCCCAACCAAACGCCGCCAGCACGTAAAGCTTCGGCAGGAAGTCAACGAGCCAGTGTCCGTAGATCGTGTGGCCCGGCCCCGCAAGCAGCACGCATCGTCCGCGCACCGGCCTGATGCGAAGGACACTGCTCATGGCGCGATAGCGCGCCATGTAAACCTGCAGCGCGTCCGGGTAGACCTGGATCTCATCGCACTGCAGTGCAGCTCCGTCGCGCAGCAGCAGCGCTTCGCCGAACAAGGCGATGTCAGCCGCTGCATACAGCCCGACCGCGCCGCAATGGACTTCCGCATAGTACCGCCGCATCAGCTCGTTGGTACAGGCGCCGAAGCTGAACCGCGGGGGATGCGGAACCGAATAGCTCTCCTCGCACAGCGGCTGGTAGCGAATGCCCGTGTCCGACCGGTCGGCCAGCGTGCGCAACGACAGCACGTCCATGGTCAGCGCATCGCCATCAGCCGGGGCCGCGGCGCGTCGCCTGCCGCACGTCGCTGCGCCGTGGGTCAGCTACACACGGTCAGCGCACAAAGCCCTCCACCTCGTCCTTCGCCCAGGCGATCACCTGCGGGATGGACTGGCCGCTTTGCAGCTTGGCGAGCATGGTCGGGTAAATGCCGCGTTGGTAGATTTGCACTGCGATATCGGGTGGCGCAGGGTAGCCCGGCGTGTTCGCCTCGCCGTGATGCGACGGCCGTACCGGGTAGTTGAACACGGTACCCTTAGGCGGCTCAACGTCTTCCCACACCTTGAAGTCCAGCATGCCGGCATAAGGGGGAATATCGTAACCGACCACGGCCGCGCAGCGGGGCTCCACCTGTTCGCGCTGCATCAGGTATTCGATCAGTTCCTTCGCCGCCGTCTGGTTCCGCGAGAACTGCCAGACGCCCCAGAACGACTGGGAGAATGGCACGAACCGCCCCTTCGGCCCTTTGGGCGCGGAGAAGGTCCAGCAGTCCGCCGCCACCTGCGGCGCGTCGCGCTTGGCCACCGCCCACGCCGATGGCGGGTTCCAGATCAGCGCGCTTTTGCCCGAGATCAGTGCTCGGTTGTTCGAGGCGTCATCGTAGCTGACGGCATCGGCCGGCAGAACTTTCACCAGTCGCGACGCATGTTCCAACACCTGACGCACCGGGTCGGAATCGACGGTGACATTGCCCTTTGCATCGACGAGGTCCGCGCCATACGCGGCGAACAGCGCGCCCGATGTGTCGGTGGAATCACCGGTGGTGCCGAGGCCGATCGCGAAGGCCATGCCGACCTTGTGGCACGCCTCGGCCGCCTTCAAATGCGTTTCCCAGGTCCATTCGTCCATCTCGGGGATGTACTCGGCCTTTACCGGGTACATCTTCATGACATCGATGCCGGCGGCACTTTTCAGCACACTGACGCGCGCGCAGGGCGGCTTCGCCTGGGCACCCCAGCTTGACGGAACCGCCCGCCAATGCCCCTCCGCGCGCGCCAGGTATTCGGCAAGGCCGCTCACATTGCCGTTCTTGGCGATCAGCCGCTGCACCGCCTCGTCCATCGGCACGAGCTTGTCGGCGTGATGGTGGATTTCCCATTGCGAGAAATGCAGCGCGTCATGACCGGTGCCCGCCTGCGCCTCGGCTGCCTGGGTCAGCACGAGCTTGTTTCCGTTCGACGTGATGAAATCGAGGTTGACCTCGACCTGGTTCTTCGCGGCCCAGGCATCGCATTGCTGCTGCAGCACGGCATTGCCAGCCGGTACCCAGTGATCCCAGAAGCCGACGGACACTCTCCCCGCGGCGCGACCGGAGCGGATATGCACCAGCGGGAGTGCCGCCGTTGCCGCCCCCAGCCTGATCGCGTTGCGGCGTGAAATACGACTTCTGCGAGTCATTTCCGTCCTCCGTTACCGCGCAGGTATCGTCACGCTTGCTCTCAAATGTCATTCCCGCGCGAGCGGGTACCAAGGCGTGCTATCCCGGTGCTTCCCGCCTGGGTGCCCGCGTGCGCGGGAATGACACGTCAAACGGCGCGCTTCGTTCAGCGAGCAAAGCCCTCCAGTTCATCCTGCGCCCAGGCGATCACCTGCGGGATCGTCTGACCCTCCTTCAGCCGCGCCATCATCTGGTTGTGGATGGCGCGATTGTAAATCTGCACCGCGATTTCCGGTGTCGCCTCGGCCGCCGCCAGGCTGGGCTGCTGATTGTGCCATGGCCGGTTCGGATAGTTGTAAACCGTGCCCTTGGGCGGCTCGACATTCTCCCACACCTTGAAGTCCAGCATGCCGGCATAAGGCGGAAGGTCGTAGCCCTCGGTCGCGACGCAGCGCGGCTCCACCTGCTCGGGCTGCATCAGGTATTCGATCAGGTCCTTCGCCGCCGGCTTGTTCCTGCTGAACCCATAGACGCCCCAGAAATAGCTCAGTGTCGGAATGAACCGACCCTTGGGACCGGCCGGAGCCGGGAAGGTCCAGCAGTCCGCCGCCACCTGCGGCGCATCGCGCTTCGCCACCGCCCACGCCGATGGCGGGTTGAAGATAAGCGCGCTCTTGCCCGAGATCAGCGCCCGGTTGTTCGAGGCGTCGTCGTAGCTCACCGCATCGGCTGGGTAGAACTTGACCAGCTTCTGCGCGAATTCCAGGCACTGGCGCACCGCATCGGACTTGAGCTGAATTTCTCCCTTGTTGTCGATCAGCGTGGCACCGAACGCTTTGAACAGCGCGCCGTGCGTGTCCGTGGCATCAGTGTTGCCGCCGCCGCCCATGCCGAGGCCGAATGTCAGCCCATCCTTCTGCGCCGCTTCGGCGTATTTGGTGAACGCGTCCCAGGTCCAGCCGTCGGACAGTGCGGTGTGTTCCTTGCTCACCGGATACATCGCCTGCACGTCGAGGCCGTGCTGCTTGAACCAGCCGATGCGCGCGCAAGGCGGCTTGGTCTGCGTGCCGGAACTTGTCGGCACCGCGACCCAATGCCCCTTCGCCTTCGCCAGATATTCGCAGTTGGCATCGACCGCGCCATTCTTGGCGATGAGCCGGCCCATCACGTCGTCGATTGGCTCGAGCGCATCGGCGACGTTGAACACGTCCCAGTTGAAGAACGCGAGCGCATCATGCCCGGTCTTCGCCTGCGCTTCCGCCGCCCCGGTCAACTGCAGCTTATTGCCCGAGCTGGCGATGAAGTCTGCCTGGACCTCGACCTTGTTCTTTTCGGCCCAGGCATTGCACTGCTTCTGCATCACGTCGTTGCCACCGGGAACCCAATGGTCCCAAAAGCCGATGGACACTTTCCCGGCGGCGCCTGCCGTGCGGATGTGAACCAGCGGCAGGGCGGCGGTGGCCGCGCCGAGCTTCAGTGCGGTGCGGCGTGTGACTTTGTTGGATTTGGACATCGATATACCTCTGATTGCGGCGCATGGCGCTCGACAGGGCCGGCAACCTAGTGGCAAGCCGGGGCGCAGGCAACGGCGGGTCGGAAAGGAAGCTTCCTCACGGAGCTCACCGAGCCAGATTTGAGGGCCACTGAGAAAGAACAACGCGCTTCGAGCGGCGTATTCAACCTAACTCGGTGGCTCTTGGTCTTATCTCTGAGACCTCCGTGAGGAACCTTGCTTACTTTGCCGCCCGCAGCACGCGATCGACGAATGCGTCGGCGCTGCCGAGATAATGCGCCGGATCGGTCAGCCGCTCGATCGCGGCGCGATCCAGCCGGTTCGCTACTTCCGGCTCGCGCGCCAGAGCATCGGCGAGGCTGATGCCCTCCGCCAACGCCGCATCGCAGGCATGCTTCACCACGTGATGCGCCTCACCACGGCCGAGATGCGATGCAAGTCCCATCATTACTGCCTCAGACACGATCAGGCCGTGCGTGATGTCGAGATTGCGTCGCATGCGATCCGCATCGACCACCATGCCCTCGGCGATCGCGCTCGCGTGCAGCAGTGCGCCATGCGTCAGCACGAAGGACTGCGGCAGCACGAGCGGCTCAGCCTGCCACGGACCCGTGGCGCGCTCGTGATCGGCCGCCATGGCGCCGAGCATCACCGGCACCAGGGCGTGCACAGTGCGGGCGGCGGCCAGGATGTATTCGCTGGCGATCGGGTTGCGCTTCTGCGGCATGGTGGACGAGGAGCCGCGGCCGGCAACGTAGGGTTCTGCGACCTCGGAAACCTCGGTCTGCGCAAGCAGGATGATGTCGGTGGCGAGCTTCGCCAGGCTGCCGCAGACCAGGCCCAGGAAGGCGACAGTCTCGGCCAGTCCGTCGCGGCAGACATGCCAGGGCGCGGCCGGCGCGGCGAGGCCCAGTTCGGCGGCCAGGCCCTCCATCACCGCGATGCCCTTATCGCCAAGCGATGCCAACGTGCCCGCGGCGCCCGCAAAGCTCACCTGCTCGACGCGCGGGCGGAGCGCGTCGAGACGATGCACATGAGCGATCAGCGGCTGCGCCCAGACCGCGCACTTCAGCCCGAGCGTGATCGGCAGCGCCTGCTGCAGGTGCGTCCGCCCGGCCATCACCGTGTGGCGATGCTTGTCCGCCTGGCCCGCCAGTGCCGCGACCATACCGGCCAGCGCGGCGCGGATCAGCGACAGTCCCTCGCGCACCTGCAGGACCGTGGCCGTGTCCATGATGTCCTGCGTGGTGGCGCCCCAGTGCGTCCAGCCACCCGCCCCGCCAGCGGCACGCGACAGGCCCGCAACGAGGCCGACCACCGGGTAGCCGACATTGCGGGCACTGGCCGCGAGTTCGTCGGTGCTGAGGTTCTCGACGACCGCCGCGCGGGTGATCGCCTCGGCGGCGTCGGCCGGGATGATGCCGAGCCGCGCCTGCACGCGGGCGAGTGCCGCCTCGACATCGAGCATGCGCTGGAAATACGCGCGCTCGTCGAACACCGCGCGCATGGCGTCGCTGCCGTAGAGCGTGCCGAGGATCGGGCTGTCGGCGGGATTGATCGGCACGGGGTCAACCCTCTTCCCAGTGTTCCGCCCCCTCTCCCGCGAAGCGGGGGAGGGTCGGGGAGGGGACGCTACACATCCAGGAACACCGTCTCGCCATCCCCCTGAAGCCGCACATCCATCCGCCACGCCGCATCGCCCGCCGGCCGCGCAATCAGCGTGCTCCGCCGTGCCGGCTCCTCGATCGACAGCAGCAGCGGGTCGGTCGCGTTAAGCTTCTCGCCGTGGAAATACGCCCGCGTCACCAGCGCGCGCATCAGCCCGCGCGAGAGGATGCAGATCGCGATATGCGGCGCCTGCTGCGCATTGCCACGCCCCGGCACCGGCCCAGGCTTCACCGTGGTGAACCGGTATTTTCCGTCCGCATCGGTATTGCTGCGCCCAAAACCGGGAAAGCTGTCCGACACCGGTGGGTCGGACTGCCAGATCTCCACGCAGGCGTCCGAACACGGCTTGCCGTCGCCATCCAGCACGGCGCCGGTCAGCGTGATCCGCTCGCCCTGCGCCCCGAAGCGCGTAAGGTCGGCCCAGGACGGGTCCTCGAGCAGATGCCAGTACGGGCCGATGGTCTGGCTGGCCGTGGCGCTCGGCATCGGATCACTCCTCCATCGGCGTGGCGCCGCGCCCGCGCAGCACGACATCGAACCGGTAGCCGAGCGCGAAGTCCGGCTCGGTGATGTCGAGATCGAACGCGGCGATCAGCCGGTTGCGGGCGTGCTCATCCGGCACCGCGTGGAAGATCGGGTCGAACGCGAGCAGCGGGTCGCCCGGGAAATACATCTGCGTGACCAGGCGCGTCGCGAAGGCGGGGCCGAAATACGAGTAATGGATGTGGTTCGGCCGCCAGGCATTGCGGTGGTTGGGCCACGGATAGGCGCCGGGCCGGATCGTCAGGAACCGGTAGCGGCCGTCCGCATCGGTGAACACCCGGCCCGCGCCGTGGAAGTTTGGATCGAGCGGTGCGTCATGCTGGTCGGCCGGGTGGTCATAGCGCCCGGTCGCGTTGGCCTGCCAGATCTCCACCATGGTGTGCGGGACGGGGCGGCCGTCTTCGTCGGTGATCCGGCCGGCGACGATGATCCGCTCGCCCAGCGCCGGTTTGTCCCCGGTTTTGGTGAGGTCGGCGAGCGGGGGAAAATGGCTGGCGGAGAAGCTGGGTCCGGTGGTTTCCGTGATGGTGTGGGGCAGGGGGTGCGGCTTCTGTTTCGGATGCCGCTTGATCGTGCCGAGATATCCCGGCGCGTCATAGGGCGGTTGCGTGCCGGGGGTGAGAGGGCGGTACTGTGTCGGATCGGTCATCGGGAACCCCTCCATGGCGGCTGCCATTCGTAACCCGGTTTGCGAGCGCGGGAAAGAAACGGCTGACGCCGCCGCCACTAACTCGCCAGCGCTGCCACCAACGCATGCGCCTTCGCGCCAACCGTCGCGGCACTATCCCCCGCCCGATAAATCGCCGAACCGATGCCGAACCCCGCTGCGCCGCCCGCCCGCCACTCAGCCATGTTGGACGCATCGATCCCGCCGACCGGCAACACCGCAGTCCCCGTCGGCAACACGGCCCGCAGCGCGCGCAGCACCGCGGGGCTGGCAGCCTCCGCGGGGAACAGCTTCAGCGCATCGGCACCTTCCGCGAGCATGGCGAATGCCTCGGTCGGCGTGAAGAAGCCGGGAACCGCCAGCATCCCAGTCTCCTTGGCGGCGCGCATCACCACCGCATCGGCATGCGGCGTGACCACCAGCCTGCCTCCGGCCCTCGCGATCTCCGCCACCTGGGCCGATGTCATCACCGTGCCCGCTCCGATCAGCAGCCGCTCGCCGAATTCCCGCACCAGCCGCGCGATGCTTTCCATCGGCTGCGGTGAATTGAGCGGCACCTCGACGATGGCGATCCCCTGGCGCTCCAGTGCCTCGCCGATCGCCAGCACCTCGTCCGGCTTCACCCCGCGCAGGATCGCGATCAGCGGACAGCGTGCAAGCCAGCCGGTCAGGTCCATGCCGCCTGCCCGCCGATCAGCGCCAGGCCGCGCGCCGCCGCCTCGCCGTCATGCCGCTCGGGGAACCCGCCATGGGCGGAGATCGCACGGGCGTACAGATCGGTGAGCTCCGGCGCTCCGATCGCGTGCACCACCACACCCTCCCTCCCGGCCAGAGCCGAGCAGACCTCGTGCCCGATCAGGATACCGGACAGGTAGGCCGCCGCATCCGTCTCCGCGAGTCGGCCCGCCAGGACCTCGGCGCGCGCGCCGAAGATGTGGTGCAGCAGCCCGCCGGGATCGCCGCATCGTCTCACCCCCGCATCGAACGGCGCCCCATTCGACGGCCCATCGCGCATCATGCGCCCCAGGATCGTGTAGCCCCGCAGCGCGCCGAACGTCTCGCCGGTCATGTGCGTGGTGAAGCCGGTGATTCGGCTGTTCTCGACGCGCACCCACTTCGAGTGGGTTCCCGGCAGGCAGGCCAGCCCGCTGCCCCCCATCGCCTCCAGCACGCCCAACACCTGCGTCTCCTCGCCACGCATCACCTCGGCGATCCCCGCCTCGTCGGTCGTGGACAGGCCAGGCACCAGCTTCACCTGTGCCCAATCGAACTCGATCTCGACCAGCCCCGAGGCGATTTCCGGCGCGCCGGCAGGGCAGGGCAGGTAGGGCGTCTGCTTCCAGCCCTGCCGGCTGCCGATCATGCCCGACAGCAGCACGTGGTTCTCGCCGGCGGCGAGCCAAGGGCCGATCTCTTCGCGCAGCGTGTCCGAGAACCGGTTGTTCGGCACGTTGACGATGCCGCGCA
>DATMND010000309.1:0-2203 GCA_035569235.1 Acetobacteraceae bacterium
CTTGGCCACACCGGGCAGGTAGCGGCGCTTCTGCTCCTCCGTTCCGTGCGGCAACAGCGTGCCCGGCATATGGATCAGCGAAATCGTGAATATGCGGGCCTGCGGCGCGTCCGCGCGGGCCATCTCATCGGCGATGGTGACCAGGTGCCGCAGCGTCAGCCCGGCGCCGCCATACTCCTTCGGCCAATGCGGAATGGCGAGACCGACCTTGCTGCGTTCCGCCATCCACCAGCGTTGGAAGGCGACGTACTGTTCATTCGAGGCCCGGACCATGCGGGCCTTCCAGTCGGGCGGCACGACCTCTGCCAGCCAGTCGCGAATCGCCAGCCGGAAGGCCGGCAGATCGTGTTGCGCGTCAAGGATCGTCATAGTTCCAGCTCCAACGCGGACCGTCCGGTGCGTGTGATCGCTGCCAGCCCGGCGGCGGCCCGATCGCGCAGCGCGGTGTTCGGCATGATCAGCACTTCGTTCAGGCGCGCGCGCTTGAGGAAGATGTGCGGATCGAAGTCCCAGGTGAAGCCGACGCCCCCGTGCAACTGCACGCAGTCGGTGGTGACGAAGACAGCGGCTTCGGTCGCTTCGGCCTTGGCGAGCCAAACCCAGATCTCCGCGTCGGGCTCGTCCGCGGCGGCCCGGTCGATGGCGTGCGCCACCATCTCATCCATCACCGCCAGCTTCGTGGCGAGGTCGGCGGCGCGATGCTTGAGCGCCTGGAACCCCGCGATCGGTTGTCCGAACTGCTCGCGCGTCTTCATGTACGCGATCGTTCGCTCGGTGACGGAACGGGCCGCGCCGCAACTGTCCGCCGCGGTCGCGAGTGCCATGGCCCGGAGCAGCGCCACGCTGGTGGCCTCGGAATCCTCCAGGACGGCGGTGGGCTGCGCGTTCTGGAGGCGAATGTCGATCACCTCCCGGGTCCGGTCCCACATCGGCATCGCGTTCACTTCGACCCCGGCCAACTCGACGATGACCCATGCGACGCCGGCAGGAGCGAGAACGAACGCGGCGTCGCGCGCGCCCAGGCAGCGCAGTGTACCTGACACGCCAGTGCCAGACCGTGTCAGGACCGTCGCGCCCGGCGTGGCCGGGACCGCCGCGCTGATTTCACCGGACGCGATGCGCGACAGCCACGTATTCCGGGTCGCGTCAGTGCCGCTTTCAACGATCGCCTGTGCGGCCGAGAGCGTGGAAATGTACGGTCCGGGCGCGGCCTGCCGTCCAATCTCGGTGTGCAGAATGGCGAGGCCGTGGGCGCCCAGCCCCAGCCCGCCGTACTGCTCCGGAATGCCGACGCCAAGCCAGCCGAGGGAGGCGGCCTGGGACCACAGTTCCCGATCGAGCGAATTCTTGCCGTCGATGAACGCGTGCACAGCCGTGCTGCTGCTTTGCTCCGCTAGCACGGCGGCGATGCCTTCCCGCAAGGCGTCGAGCGTCACTTGGTCCAGTGAGCCTGCCGTCTCGATCGCGTTCGTCGCCATGCGGCCTCCTACTCGCAACATTTCGCGGTGTTCGCCCATGTCCGTCCGGCGCACTGGGCCGTTTGGCGGACGCGTCGTTCGTTAGGAGGGACATTGTCGCGCATATTTCGCGCCGTGGTCCCGCGGCAAGATGTTAGGTGTCCGGGCGCGGAGGTGGCGCCCGGGTTATCGACCTGCCCTTGCTGAACGGATGCGTCATCGTGGCATGCTCGTTTCCTCGAAAGGCGCAGTGCCTGGCCGCAGCTTCGTATACCGGCGAGTATCCATTGCCCGATCCCCGGCAGCAAGAGCACGCGCGACAGCGCTGTGACGTTCGGACACCCCAACTACAACCGGCGCAGATCGATAAGGCGGCGGACGGACCGCGCTACGGGTACTTCAGGGCTCGTACGCCTGACCCGTCTGGGCACGACGTGTCGTGGGCGCAAGCTGACGTTTTGTCCGAGAGCGTGGTGCGAGAAATTCGTACGCCACGTCGATGAGAGGGGTGTGGAAACGGAACTACGGTCTAGCCGCTAAGGCACCGCCAGACGAAAGGGGGCGGAAACGGATATGCCCGACCTATCACCACCGCGCCACATCCCAACTCTACCCTAGGCGGCGGTAGCGTGGTGTCGGCCCTGAACCGCCGGAGTCGACCTAATGCTGCCGATGCGCGGAATTCGTGCGCCGCTGATGCCGGCGCCCTTCGGTATATCGTTTTCGGGCGGAGCCGCCGCACCGCC
>DATMND010000310.1:0-19018 GCA_035569235.1 Acetobacteraceae bacterium
AGGAAGAGGTGACAAGGGGGTTGGTGGAATATGCGGAAGAACGGAAAAGGGAAGGGTGGCGAGAAAGTGAGAAGGTGTAAGTTACTGAGCCGCAGCTGGTTACCGCTTTTCCGTTTATATATATATATATATATATATTTAAAAGAGATATTAAGATACCCTATTTTACCTTTACCCACACACACCCCCCCCCCCTTCACCCTTCCGAGGGTTTCCGCGAGACCCTTCATTTTTCCGAAATGTTATTTTTAATCCGCGTGTGGATGGGACCCGGAGATGGGGGGGGGTGCTATTTATGGGGCGGAAACTCGGCCCCCTCCGCTCGGATTTCACCTGTGCCACACGGGCACGGGGTGTACGGTGGGTGCGCACAGGTGAATTCACCCCTCGGCGGGGTTGACAGGCCGCCGGGACTGTGCGCCGCCGCGTTTCACCCACTGCCTCTTGACAGTGCCGCTCAGGTCGAAACCGGACCAAACTGTACGAAATCCAGCCAAAACCAAGCCAAACCGTGCTAAGTCCAATTGGCTCAACAAGATGGCAAGAACACGGAGTTCTGGCGCGCTTGCAGGTTGCTACGCCAGCGGCAACCCGTAAGTTTCACCCCATGCCGGTTGACAACCAGCCTCAATCCTGCATCTGTACGATTTCACCCATTGCCGGGAACTTTGTGGAGACTGGCGGGCAAGTCTCCGAGGTACGCTTGAGGTTTCATGCCTACCGCGCGTATCAACGGTGCGCAAGTGCAACTGGATTACGTGCCGCGTGATGGCTACGGGCTGGTGGCGCACGGGCTGGCCAGTCTGGTGCGGATCGCGCAGAGCCCGGACCACAGGCAGGCCAAGGAGGCCATGCAGGCCGCCATGTACCTCGTGGAGTTCGGCGAGCGTCTGCTGGCCGAGAAAGCCGCGCGCCAGCCGGAGCCGGTCAAGGCATTTCAGCAAACGAGATCCGATTTGCTGAATGACCTGAAAGGCCTGTATGCCAAGGCGTTGGGGCCAGCCCCGTTGGTGGTCGAAGCCGAGAGCGCGGAGTCTATCCCGGTCAAGAGCGAACGCTCCTAGGCCGGTTTCCGCCGCAACCAGCCGCACTCCAGGTCCGGCCCTTTCCCCCAACCCGCACCGCTTCCCCGGTAAAGCCGCATATCAAGATCCGAAATAACCGCTAAGCCACCGGCCCAGGATTTCACCCCGCTCCCGGAATTCTTTTCGAAACCATGTAACCACTGACGTAGCCAGCGCATCTTAGTATATGTAGGCAGTTGAGCGAAACGGCAACGGCCTGCGAGATCTTCGAAAACAAAAGAAAAGCGAGGCTGGGGTGAAATGCGGTAACCAATGACTCAGCCAGCGCATCTTATAGAGTGTAGGCGAGAACGGAACGAAGCGAGGGGCTGAACGCCGGTCATAGGGATGACCAACCGGCCAGGGGGCGTGGGTTTGACCACTCCCTGCCAGACCCGAGAGCTTTCCGCCGTTTGGACCGCGTGATCCTTGACAACTGAATAGCCCCGAGCGAAGTAGCGAAAACCCAGGCAGTAGGGCGAGTAGGCCGTTGACCATCCCGTAGGTTTTGACCAGGACGTAGGTGACCGTGTGTAGGATCGCGTGCCGTTGGTGTGACCAGCGCGCGAAGCCCCCGAGAGCGGCGAACGTAAGTCCCGAAGATCATCTGACCGCCCAAGGTACACGCGAAAAGCGACGGGAGTGGACGTGACAGGTCCACATCGCAAATGGAAAACGAAAGACCGGGATAGTGAACAGGTTGAAACACACCTGACTCTCTGAAAAGAGAATCCACTTATAAACGCATGGTCCCGGCCTTTCAAACCAATCAACCAAATCGCAGAGTGACGCTGGCCAGCCTGAAAAGGCCAGCGCGTAATGCGGCACGCGCGGTTCACAAGCCCGCGCAAACGCAAAGGAGACAACATGACGACGACGAACAACAGACCCTTCGAGAAGATCGCCACCGCTACGCTGATCAGCGTGGTCAAGCGCGGGCGCTACGCCCGCTACGGGCGTGAGTTTGAACTGGCCCTGGACAACGAGCTGATGGTGCGCAAGAACCTGCGCGTGAGCTAACCGAGGAGACCAACCATGAAGAAGATCAAGCGCTTCGCAGTGAACCTGCACGCCTCGCGCGGCACGGTCCCGCAGAGGAACGAGAACCTGGAATGCTGGAACGGCAAACGGGTGGTGACGCTGTACACCGGCCATAGCGAGACCGCCATGTACTCGCACGTCTCGGCCATCGAGATGGCTTTGATGCTGGCCCATGACGCCACCGCCGAGATCGAGATTGTGGAAGACGGGGAAAGCCGCTGGATCGACTACCGCGACGGCCAGCGCGTGATGTAAGAGGAGACGACGACGATGACATTCGACAACGTAGTAAACACCCGCGTGGCCTTCGCCACCCGCCGCAAGGAACTGCTTTCCAACTGGCTGTTCTCGCACGAGGTCCAGGGCGACTTCGCCCACTGGGCCAAGCGCCTGGAGGAGACCAACGACGCCGAGATGGCGTTCACTAGGCTCGTGGAAGGGGTGCGCTGATGGCCTACACCCTGACCGACCGCACGGGCGGATGCCAGCCGTTGCGCCTGATCGTGCCGGACGCTACCGGCGAGCCGGTGGTCAAAGTGGCCTTCTGGCCGCACTGGTGGGTCTGTGACCCCTGTAACCCGAGCGCGGCGCGGTACGAGGTGATGTACCGCGAGGGCCAGCCCACACCGACCACGTTCGCATGGTACGAGGTGGTGACCACCGAGGACACCGACCACGACGTCGACGTCAAGGTCGACCACTACCGGCGCGTGCTCGCCTCTCGCGCCGCCATGGACGACGCCAGCCGCGAGTACCGGCGCTTGACCGGGTGCGGGTGGAGCGTCACGCCTTCCCACTAATCGCAGAGTGACCCGGGCTTCGCCCGGGCGTAATGCGGCCAGCCGGTCACAAGCCCGGCTCACGCAAATCCCCCAGAACGCAACCAAAGGAAAACACCATGACCAACGTACTGACCAACGATCAACTGCGCGCTTTCGCGCCTTCCATTTTCGCCAGCGAACCCTGGCACAAGATGTCCGGCAAGTACGCCTTCATCCCCACCATCGAGGTGGTCGAAAAGCTCCGCCACGAGGGCTTCGTGCCGGTCAAGGCCGTGCAGAGCCGGACGCGCGTCCCGGGCAAAGCCGAGTTCACCCGCCACCAGATCCGCTTCCGCCAGTTGGACATGGCGCAAGCCGTCGCCCGCGTGGGCGGCATCGTGCCCGAGGTGGTGGTGACGAACAGCCACGACGGCGCGAGCGCGTACGAGGTGGCGGGCGGCCTGTACCGCTACGTCTGCGCGAACGGCCTGATGGTCGACGACGGCATCGTGGCGGCGATCAAAGTGCCACACCGGGGCACGGCTGACGGCATCATCGAGGCCAGCTTCGAAGTCATCGACCAGATGCCGCGCGCGCTCGAGTCGGTGGAGTCGTTCCGCAACCTGCGCCTCGCGCCGCCCGAGCGCGCCGCGTTCGCCACCGCCGCGCTGGCCCTGCGCTACGACGACGCCGCGCCGATCACGCCCGAGGCCGTCGTTCGCCCGCGCCGCACCGAGGACGCCGAGCCCACGCTGTGGAACACGTTCAACGTGGCCCAGGAGAACCTGACCCAGGGCGGCACGCGCTACCGCAACCAGACCTCTGGCCGTCGCGCCCGCGTGCGCCCGGTCGAAGGCATCAGCGAGAACACGCGCCTGAACAAGGCACTGTGGACCCTCGCCGAGGAGATGAAGAAGCTGAAGAGCTAACACGCAGAGTGCAGCCCGGGGCCACGTGCCCCGGCTGGAATGCGGGAGGCCGGTCACAACCCCGGCCACGCTAGAAGGAGACGACGAACATGTACCTGAACCCCGAGAACGAAACGGTGCGCAAGCGCCAAGCCATGGAAGTGGCCATTGTGAAGAGGATCGTCACTGACGCCCTGAAGGCTGGCTACACGCTGAGCGTGGACGATGGCGGCGACGAGTACGCCGTGACCCGCTCCACCAGCCGCAAGGCCGTGTTGGACGCGCTGATCAACACTGACGAGGACGTGCTGCACCTCGAACGCCGGATTGTCGGGCTGGAACGCGAGCACGGCTGGGTCCGGCTCGTGTACGGCAACGACGGCTGGGATGTGATCAACGACTACAGCGGCGCGGAGCACATCGAGGCCGTGCTGGCCGGTGCAAACGCGCTGGCCGAGAAGCTGGAGGAACGGAGCTAACCATGACGACGACGACGATCCTGCGCGACGGCCTGACCCTGCGCGAGGCCGAGCACGCGGTGGCCACTGCGCGCCTCGCGGCTGGCCCCGAATCACCCTACCGCAACATCCGCCACGAGTACTCGTACACGCGCGGCTACATCGTGGGCGATGCCCCCCAGAAGCGCTACCGCGTGGTGGCGGAGACCACCGAGGAGAGCAAATGACGAACGAACACCTGAAGCCCACCCACGTGGTGGAAAGCTGGCAGCACGTCTTCGCTGACGGCGTGCAGCGGAGTCTGCGGCTGTACGTGGCCAAGGACGACGACGGCTGGCAGTTGATGGCGGCGCGCATCGAGGACGGGCCGCGCCTGGGCCTGTTGACGCGCGCCCAGATGGACGACCTGATTGAGTCGTTCGACCAGAACGCGGCCAGTGGCTACCCGTTCGATGACGAAGTCCAGCCCATGACCGGGGCTGACCGAAAGGAACTGAACTGACATGACGACACCGGACCTGCGCACGTACGACTGGATTCTGATCAACACTTCCGCTGGCAAGGACTCGCTCGCCATGCTGGACTATCTCGTGACCCTCGCTGACGAGGCGGGCGTCAACCGCGAGCGGCTGGTGGTGGTGCACGCGGATCTCGGACGCGTGGAGTGGAGCGGCACGCGCGAACTGGCGGAGCGGCAGGCCAAGCGCTACGGCCTGCGCTTTGAGGTGGTGCGGCGCGAGCAGAATGACCTGCTCGATCATGTGGCGGCGCGCGGCAAGTGGCCGGGCTACAGCACGCGCTACTGCACGAGCGATCACAAGACGAAGCCGGTGACCGGCCTGATGACCCAACTGGTCAACGAGACCGTCGAACGGCTCGCCCTGACGCGCGGCAGGAGCGTGGCGGCGCGGCCCTACCGGCGCGTGCGCATCCTCAACTGCCTGGGGTTGCGCGCGCAGGAGTCGACCAAGCGGCGCGACATGGAGCCGGTGAGCGACGACCCGGCGACCAACCTGACGCGGCGCGAGGTGACGCGCTGGCTGCCGATCCATGGGTGGAGCGAGAGTGAGGTATGGCTGCACATCAAATCGCGCGGCCTCGAGTACCACCGCGCCTATGACCTGGGCATGCCGAGGTTGTCGTGCGTGTTCTGCTTCTACGCGCCGCCCGAGGCGCTGTTACTCGCGGGCTATCACAACCGGGAGTTACTCGGCGAGTACGTCAAGGTGGAGCGCGCCATCGGCCATGACTTCAAGCAGCACTTGCCGCTGGTGCAGATCGAGCGCACGCTGGCCGCTGGCTATGTGCCCGCTGGCCCAGTGGACGGGGCGGCATGGAGTGAGTGCGCCTGAGGTAGTCTGAACAATACGAGCAAGGGAGAAACGACGATGTGGAAAATCAATTGGGACAACGGCCATGATTGCGGCCAGCTTCCGGGCGAGTACCGGACCAAGCGCATGGCGGAGCAGGCGGCACGCGCATGGAAGCGCTCGATGGTGGCCTTGGAGTGCACCATCGAAGACCGTAGGGTGGCCCGCGAATCCTACCAGTGGGAACTGAGCGAGGGGGAATGACGATGCGCTACCTGCCCATGACGGAATTCGTGGACCATGACGACAACGAGGACGAGGACGAGGACGACGACATGACGATGACCTACGAGCAAGAGCACCGGCTGGTGCACACGGCGCGCCACCTGACCGGCGCGGAGATGGAACGCCTGCTGGCCCGCTATGACCTGCCCGAGACCGCCGGACGCATCCTGGGGCAGTACGAGATGGAGAACGCCTGGGGCCTGTTCGAGATGTGGTGCGAGCAGATCCACGAGCGCGGTCACGCCAAGCGCCACTACACGCGCCTGGAAGAGTACCAGCGGGCGCATCCGGTCCATGGGCCGGTGAACGCGCCACCGCCGGTGATGGTGCACTGGGACGACGACGACGTTCCGTTCTAAACGAGGGAGACGACGACGATGAACAACGAGCAACTAGAGCAGATGACCGCTGGCGAACTGTGCGACCTGATCGACCGGGCGGTACAGGAATTGACCGAGCGCAACGAGGAGGCGCGCGAGGCGGGCGCGCACGAGCTATGGCCCGCGACGACCGGCTTCGTGGCCGCGCGCGGGTTCTACACCAGCGTGCCGCCGAGCAAGCAGACGCAGAGGAGACCCAGACGATGAAACGACAAAGCAAGTGTGACCTGAAGGGCGGCTGGCCCGAGTGCTGGAACACCGAGTGCCGCTGGCACGGCAAAGCCGCCAAGCGCTGGCACGAGGTGCGGAAGCAAGATCGCGGACGCGCCGCCCTTGGAAGCGCGCATGCTGCGCGACGAGGAGAAGGCCCTGTACGCGCTGTTGACCCGCGAGCCGGGACAGAAGTAGTCACGCAGAGGGGGGCCGCTACGCGGCCCTAATGCGGCAGGCCGGTTCCCAAGCCCGGCCACGTATTGCCAGTGCCCCCACGAGGCGGCGCTCGCGTCCTGCCCCACTGAAAGCATCCACGTAAGTCCGAGCGCGGTGGACAGTAGGGACGGTGAAACACCGGGAAGTCATCGGGGGACGCCCCGCCGGGACGTGAGTGACCGCCTCGTGCGGGCGCTGGCCGAGAGAGATCCACAGATTTTCCACAGGAGATCCATGAGCAACCAACGAAACGACGGCACTATTTCACTGCGGTTCCTGCGCGAGCTTGTCGCGCCCTGCAAGGGATCGAGCTTCGATTCCTGGGCACCGGACCCGGTCTACGTGAACGTGGCCGGGCGGCTGTATGAGGTCGCGGACTTCAGCTACGTGACCGGGCCTTACTCCTCGCACACCGAGATCGTGGCCGGGAGGCAGGTAACGGACGTGGAGGCGCGGGCGAAGAAGGAACGCGTGGTGATTGACACCTGGGAACAGGCAAGGGAGAGACGACGATGACGAAACGGGAACTGAGGGAACTGCTGGAAGAGGCGCTGGTCGAATGGGCCAGCGAGCAGCGTGACGCGCGCGGCGACATCTTCGCCACCGCGCAGGACCTGGAGAACATCAAGGGCGACCCGCTGGCCTTCGGCAGCCTGCTCGAAGGCGAGGACGCCTACGGCCTGCTGCGGCGCGTGCTGGCCATTCAGGAGCGGCGCGAGGAGGCCGCGCAGGACGCCGAGACGGCCTTCGAGCGGCGCGGCTCCTTCGGCGGCCAGCCCGGCCTGACCTTCGTGACCGCCGACGGCTACCGGCTGCGCTACGAGGGGGGCTTGTGGACCGACGGCGACCTGGAGTTCAACGACACTCCGAGCGGCTGGCCGGTGGACGCGGAAGGCGATACGCTGCCGGGTCACTTCGAGCCATTTTGAGTAGTCGAAACCGGCGCGCCCACCGCCGGTCGCGTGGAGATGGCCTACCACGCCTGACGGAAGACAGGCCGAATTCTTGAGGAGACCAATGCAATTTTTAAACGATAACAAAGGCCGTACTGTGGCCATCATTCTTGCGCTGATCGTAGTCGGCGTAGTCTGGAGTACCTTTCTCGATCCGCGCGGAGCGGGCTTCATCAACTTTTGGATGTGGGTGCTGGGAGGACGAAAGTAAATACATCTTGCCACGCTCGCAAGGGCGTGGCACACTGAACATTACGAGCAACTGAAGATTACGAGCAGAGGGATAAATATGATTCTGAACTGGAAGGTATCGAAGGAAGACCACGACCTGATCAACCAGATTGCCGAGCGGGCCAAGGCAATCGCCCGGCGGCAAGGCATGGAGTATAGCTGGCACGACGCCACGATGGACCTGACCGCCGCGCACGCGAACGGCAATCCCCTCCGGCTGGCCGAACTGCTGGCGGCAGACGACTTCAACTTCACGCACGACGTGTTCGGCATCGCCGCGCACCTCGATCACACGACCGGCAAGCTGACCCATGGCGGCTGCTTCGCGCCGCGCTACAGCGCGCAGGGGGTGAGCTAGTGCGGGTCGTCCCAATTACCGAGCTTGTGTATGGCGAACCCAAGCCCGCAACCCCGGAGGAGGGCCGCGCGAAGCACGCCGCCATCCTGGCCGGGTTGAACGCCCCGGTCTACCTGGGAAGCCTCACCGGCCTGGAGTACGACCACAAGAGCGACCGCTACGCGGCCAGCTTCGCCCCGGGCGGCCATAACCGGAAGCTGGTGCTCAAGGCGAGCAACGAGGTGGCCCAATTCCTCGCGGAGAACATCGCCGGGCTGGGCTACTGGCAGGGCCGCATGGAAGCGGGCGTGTTGATGGATGTGTTTCTGATCTACGCATAGGAGACGACAATGACGACGACCAACGACAACACGATCAGCGAATTCGACCGGCTGGTGGGCGCGCTCGAGGGCCTGCCGGACGTGGTCAAGAGCAAGCCGACGACGGTGCGCGCTATGCTGCCTTTGATCGGCATCGCGCGCAGCTTCATCGTGCAGACCTACCGGCAGAAGGAGCGTGGCGACACGATCTTCATCGAGACGGTGGGGCACGGCGAGACCATCCGGCTCGCCATCCCGCCGCAGGTGGCCGAGGCCATCGCCCGCCAGCGCGACGGGCTGGGCACGAAGAGCCGCAGCAAAGCGGCCAAGGCGACCATGGCGGATCGCATCGCGCGCGGCGAGACGCCGCACCGGCATCTGCTCGACCCCAAGGTGCGGGCGAAGGCCAGCGCGGCCCGCGCCAGGGGACGCGCGGCAGCCAAGAAACACCTGGGGGTGACGAAATGAAGGAGGCCATCGAACAGGAGATCACGTTCCTGCGCGAGCAGATCAAAACCCTGCGCCGCACATCGAACGCCATCGAGCGCCAGATCGACCATTGCGAGACGCGGATCGACGATCTGCGCCGCGTGATTCAGCCGCCGCCGGGCGTGGAGGTGAAACCTTGAATACCCCATGGTGGTTTGGTGTCGGCATTTGGGGAACCCTGATCTGCTGGCATTTTTATCCCCCCTCGCCACAGGATCACGTCATCGGCTATGTCGTCGTTGTGGCCGCGCTCGTGTGGATTGTGGGCAGCAACATCTACCAAAAGTTGAACGAACTGATCACGGTCCTCAAGGAGCGCCAATGAAGAGCCCCCAATGCCAGTGGTTCCTGAAGTGTACCCGCGCCGGTGTTCTCCGGCGCGAGCACCCGCGCCTGGGCACGCTGGCCATTTGCCGCCGGTGCAACGCGCTGGTGGATCACCTGGAGCAGGGTACGCCCCAAAGCATGGCGGCGCTGGAAAGGGTGCAAGGGAGGAAACGCGCATGAGAGAAAACAGAATCATCAAAGTTGAGATCCACATGATCGGCGAGGACTTCGTGGTCGATGTGACCAAGGAGTTCGAAGAGCAGTACGGGGGCGGCACCCAGGTCTTCCGCGAGCTTGGTGGCCGCAGTCTGCACCATGCGCTGGACGTGGCGCGCGGCATGGTCACTCTCAGCCCCGGCAGGCGCACCGACCTGGAGGTGACACCGTGAAGCCCTGTCCCTGCGGAAGCGGCCTGCCCCGGCAGGAACTGTACGACGCGCGCGGCATCTTCTGCGCGTTTGTGTGCGCGCGGTGCGAGACGAAGAAGCGGGCCGGGTTCCGGCCCGACATCTTCACCGACGGCAATTACTGGCATGACGAGCCAATCGAGGAGGACTACTGATGACCGGCGACATCCGCGCGGCCATCGTTCGTGTGGCTGAATCGGAAGGCTGGGACAAGCGTACATTACCCGAAGTCGGATTGCTGTTATGGAGCCTGTTCCGGTATTACGTGATCCGGCTAGGAAGTGGGGGAGGACTACTGACATGAGTGACAACCGATGGAGACGGGACGCGGAGGCGGCGCTGGTGGAACTGACCGCCGCCGCCCTGGCCCTCGACGCAAAGAAAGCGCTGGGGCATCTGCGGGATGCCCGCTACAACGTGCAGATGGCGATTGAAAAACTGGAGGACGAGGACTGACATGACCGACCAGATCCACATCATCGAAGACGGCACGGCGATGGGCGATATCGTGACCAGCCTGAAGGCGCTCATCGCCGCAGGCCGGGGTGACGAGCGGGTGGAGTTCATGGGGGAACTCAAGGGGGAACTCAACGAGGGCGGCCTCAAGCTCAAGGGCTCTGTACATCAGGTCTATCCCGTCGTGCTCCAATTCGCGCGCAAGGAGACGCTCCGGTTCATCACGAACCTGACGGAGACGATGGAGAAGGTTGCGTTCGCCCTGTCTAGTGAGAACCGCGCCATCGTAGCCGACATCGACCCGATTACGCCAGCGACGGAAGCGCAGATCCAGGCGTGGCTCGCGAAGGCGGGCGCGGAAGCCGTCGCCCTGCGGCGCGAACTGCTCCCGTCCGGCGAGTTCGCTGCCGAGCTGGAGACGCTGGACGGCATGATCGCCGGGATCGCTTCGCTCATCCATGAGCCGCTCGACCAGCGCGAGAGCGGCGCGGGCAAGGTGCGCGTGCTCGACGAGCGGCGGGTGGCCAGGGACGCCAACGAAGTGCGCGACCTCCCGCTGGCCGCCAAGATCCAGCGCACCGCCAAGCAGCGTGACGACCTCGTCGCTGGCTTGCCTGGGCGTGGGGGCGACCCCGATCTCCACAAGCAGGCCCAGGAGTTGAACGAGGACGCCAAGGACCTGATCCGCCAGATCACCGGCAGGCCGATCCTCAAGGCGGTCGAGGACATACTGGAGGAGGCCTTCCCCGGCATGATCCGGGCCTTCTATCCGAAGGTCTACGAGCACACCGGGCGCTACCACTCGCCGCGCAACATGGCGGTCATGATCGCGAACGTGGTGGCCGAGATGCTGCGCTACGGCTATCACCGGAGCGCCACCGCCTACCGGCTGATGATGCCCGGCCTCGCCTACATGCGGGAGCACCGCATGCCGATGTTCTTCCTGGCCCCGGACCTGCTCGAGGCCGTGCTGCGCACCGACTTCGACAACGACATCGACTGGCTGGACCTGGACCTGCCTTACGAGAGCGGCATGCTGATGCTCCCCAAAGGCGCGCTGGTGCATCCCAAGGACGGCGAGGTGGCCATGCTGATGTGGTCGCGGGTCAGGAAGGGTGACAACCCGTCGCCCTGGCCCGGCATCCCGGCGTCGGTCCTGCCCAACGACAGTTTCGTCATGCTGGGCGCGTGCCCGGACACGATGATCTGGTACGACTCGATCCTGACGGCCAACCGGCGGCGCACCCTGCGCCTCAACAACCTGTTCTACCGCGCGCCCGGCGAAGCCGCGCCCAAGGTCGAGAAGAGCAACTTCATGGACTCCGACCTGACCGAGCTGGACAGTGAGTTTCTGGAGAAAATGGGCGTGATCCTGTTCGGCACCATCCTGGCCATGAACGCCCGGCCCCAGCTGGTCGAGAAGGGCAAGCTGGTGAAGCGCGTCGGCAAGGCCGAGAAGGCGCGCGAGTTCTGGACCCCCAACGTGATCGGGGCGCGGTACAAGTTCAAGCGCGAGGTGGCGCGCATCGCCGACGGCCAGTTCGTGACCGGCGCGCGCGCGACCGGCACGCACGCGAGCCCGCGCCTGCACTGGCGTCGGGGTCACTACCGCAACCAGCCGGTCGGAGTGGGCCGCAAGGAGCGCAAGATCATTTGGCTTGAACCCTGTTTGATTGGAGCGGAATGATGCGCGCCTACTGGGTGTCCTGCGCCAAGTTCACGGTGCGCGTGGCCGCCGACGAGGATGGCGTGATCACCGAGGCCGCCCCCATCGTGCGCCGCTTCATCGGCCAGCCGCTAGGGAACCTGACGCGCTGGGCCGCCGGGCTGGGCGGCCTGGGCGGCGTGCGGACGGAAGTACTCATTTTCTGGGAAAATGAAATTAACGAGCAAGGGAGAGACGAAGATGGACGAACAGCCGACGATTGACGAGCGGCTCCAGGCCCTGACGCACAACCTGGAGCTGGCTATGCTGGACATCGAAGCCACGCGCAAACAGCAGAAGCGCCTGGACCAGCGGGAGCGCAACGCACGCGAGGCCCTGCTGAGCGGGATCGCGGCATACCTGCAGGCGCTGAAGAACGGCGGGGAGGACGAGGAAGACGGTGGCGACGAGGAGACCCATGACGAGCTTTGACGACGGTAAGCCCGAGGTGACGCGCCGGATCGCGGTCTCCTCGCCGGTCAATGGAAGGTACTACGAACTGTGGCGCACACCCGAGAAAAAGCCGGGCTGGCATCTGTACGGCTACCAGAACGAGGTCGAGATCTCGCGCAAGCCCTGCAGTAGCGAGACGCGCGGGCGGATCGAGTTTGAACGGCGGGTGGAGGCGCATAGCGCATGACGCGAACGATACCGACGTGGAGGTGTGACAAGTGCGGCAGAACGGTGGCGTTGAAATCGAGCGCCATCAAGACCCGTGATCTCGGCATAGCGGGGATCGCTACAACCTGCCTGCGCCCGCATAAGTGCTCGCATGGGAGCTGGTGCGACGAGTGCCAGGAAAGGAAGCACCGATGAACGAGGAGAAGCAGGCCGCAGGCAAGGCGCGCTGGGAGGGCGTAAGCCAGCGCGCCCGCTCGCGCCAGATGAAGGCCATCCGGGCGAACGGCGGCGGCAGGCCGCGCTCGAAAGAGAAGCGCTGCCGGTGCGGCAAGTACACGCTGCACTCCGCCGCCCAGCGCGGGTTTGATTGCTGCAAGCGCGCCGGAGTCTATCGCAAGAAATCGGGGAGTAAGTGATGGAATGTGAGTTGAGCTTCAACGGTCAGGTGGTCTGCTCCGATGGCCGCCGGTTCGTGTGGCGTCAAGGGTCGTGGGTGCAAGTGTGGCCGCCGACCGGGGCTGCCGCCGCCGATACGACGCAAGGGCAGATCGCCGAGCCGGAACGCACAAAGAAATCAGGAACCAAATGAAGAAAGAAAAAACCATCAACCTCGCCGCGCGCATGATGGCGGAGCAGCGCTGGAAGGGCGTGACGCCCGCCGAGCGCAAGGAACACCAGCGCCGGGCCGCGCAGACGCCGCGCACCGCCAAGCGCTGCTTCTGCGGCGCAAGCAGCATGCAGCGCGCCGCCGACCGGTACTTCGACTGCTGCCGCCGGGCCGGAGTCATCACGCTCAACCTGAAAGCGAAACCGGACGAAGTAACTGAGCCCGGCGTGTGAAATCGCCCGGTACGGTAGAGTCCCTAGAATGTTTGTAGGAAAAAAAGAATAAACTTGTCATTCTTAAAAACCGGATCTATAATCGCCAGCATATTGGCCGAAGGATTAATCGAACGGGTGGGCCAAAAACGGATTCGTGGCGGGGATTTCCACGAAAGGACACGAACCGATGCAAGGGAACTTAAACGACTTACTCAAGAACTTACCTCCCGAGCTGACGCGCACCGTCGCGCGCTACGGGGTAAGGCTGGCGATTGATCTCTTGGAGACTTTTTACGCCGATCTCGCAAACGAGCGCGGACCCGAGGAGAACAAGCCGGAGCGCAAGAAGATGGGACGGCCCCCGAAGGTGCCGAAGGAGGAGAAGCTGCCGAAGGTCACGCTGCTGGCGGTCAGAAAGTCCGGCTGGCCAGCCGACCCCGAGGCGCGCAGACGCGAGATGGCGCGGCGCATCGAGGTGAGCGTGGCCAAGCGGCGCGCGGAGAAGAAGAGTGCCGGTGCCAGGAAGCGCTGGGACGGGATGTCCGACGCCAAGAAACAGGCGTTGCTGCGCAGTATGCAGCGCGGGCGGAAGCGGGCGAAGCATGCTAAAACGGACGAAGAGGCCGCCGCATGAGCACCACTGTTAGTAACTACCAGCTGCCGCTGTTACGCTATCTGGTCGGGCAGAAGTTCGTCACCATCGAGAAGGCCATGGAGTTCGACCAGCGCGGCTTCCGCAGCTTCCTGATCCGCGACTGGCTGGCCTACCGGCCCGGCTACGGCTTCCATCTCACCCCGGAGGGCCGCAAGGCCTGGGACCTGCTCCACCACACCGAGATCCGGCGGCACGACCCCTCGCAGCCCCTGACCCGCTACTTCGACTATGTGGCCTACGGCTTCGCGGACCCGCGCGCCCCCAAGCAGCGGCAGAAGCGCAAGCTGCGCGTCGTCCACCGAAGCGCTGGCGCTGCCTAGTTACACCAACCGGGTTACAAGAGAAGCGAAGAGGAGACACACCATGCTGTGTAGAGTGAACGTCACGGCTACGCTCGAAGAGCATTCGATCCACGTGGAAGAGTTCGCCCACCCCGACGCCCTGCTGTTCGCCGCCGAAGGCGACTCCCCCGGGCCGGTCGCCCATCAGGCCTGGGACCGCTACATGCGCAAGCACCCGGAGAATTCCACGCGCGCGTTAAACTTGCAGCTGCAGCCCGCCCTGCCGCCAGGGCGGCTGGACCAGATCCTGCGCGCATTCGTCTGGCTGGTGCGCCAGATCGTCGATCAGAAGGGAGGCACGACGCCATGAACATCGCCGAGGCGATAGAGGCCGTCACCGAGGAGTACAACGAGGAGTGCTACGAGGCGAGGGACAACGCCGAGTTCGACATCATGATGCGGCACGCGATCTACGAGGAATACCAGCAGATCGACCAGAAGCTGCCTTCGTATGTGGCCGACATCGCCGGAGCGCATCGCGTGCCCATCGGCACGGTGCTGCCCGACTACGTCTACCAGATGGCGCGCATGTGCTTCCGGCTGGGCATGCGCGTCCAGCGCAAGCTCGACCATCCTGAACTGAAGACCACCATCTTCTGGCAGCCGGGAGTGACGCAATGACGGACGAGCCGGTCATCTACCGCACCGACGACCCGCTGACCGCCGACCCGCGCTTCCTGCGGCGCGTCCTGGCCGTCTGCCGCCCCATTCCCATCGTGTCCAACATCCACGAGGTCAAGCTCGAGTGCGGGCACGAGCCCTTGCTGCTGGGCGGCAGAAGCTCACCCCAGGTGGGCGACCTGAGCTTCTGCCCGTCGTGCTATGAATTGGCGAAGGAAAGCTGAATGCCATTTCTCGAAGACCGACAGGTTGCGGAGCTGCTCTCCATGGCATGCTCGTTCTCCGGCTTCGGCTGGCACATGCCGGGTTGCGATTGCCACGTGGCGAAAGACTACTGCCGCAGCTGCGATGAATTCTACTGGCTGCACCTTCCCGGGTGCAGCTACGAAACCGACAAGCATCACGGGCACCGGCTGACCATCGTGCCGTTTGTGGAAGAGCGGTGAATGCTCACCGAGAAAGAAAAGATGCAGGTTCGCGAGGTGGTGGACAAGGTGGTCGAGGCGCGCCTGATGGAGTTTGCCGAGATCCAGTTATCGATGATCTCCGACATGCTGGTCTCGATGACGGACAAGTACGTCGAGAGCCTGATGCAGCTCGCCCGGATGATGCGCGCGCCGGAAGAGGCCGCCCGGAAAGAGGCGGAGCGCATGAGCCAGCTGATGAGCGAACATTTAAGGAAATGAAACTGCAAAGCGAGTTTCGCAAGATGACCAACAAGCGCCGCCGCGAGCGCCACATCGAACTGCACCGGGCGCTCGACGAGCTGGCCGCCGCCTGGGCCGTGCGCCAGCCGCCCGGCAAAGTGTTCAGTAACTCGACCATCATGGAGCTGATCCAGTGGAGCTTCAAACAGACCCAGGAGCCGGACGACTGATGGAATATGATCGCGACATCGAATTCGTGCGCTGGCTCCTGCAGGGCCTCGCGGTGGGCAACCTGTTTACGGTTTTCCTGAACCTGTACCGCCATAACTGGTTCATCGCGCTGACCTGCGGCATCTGGTTTTGCAATGTGTTGGTGTTGCTCGTCATGGCGAAGGTGCAGCAGAAAACGCGCGACCGCGCGCGGGTGCTCGAGAGCGGCCTGCATGCCATGCGTCACGACATCGAGACGGGAGAGTTTTGATGAAGATCCTCGCAAAAGCCGACCTGGACACCGCCCGGTGCGCCGTGCCGAATTGCGCTCATGACCACGAGGTGATCTTCCTGCACTCCGCCTGTCACCGCCATCGCGGCGTGGACGTGCGCTACGAGAAGTCGCTCGGCCATCTGATCATCTCCTGTCACCAATGCGGTCACGAGGTGGCGCGGATCGCGCCATCGGAACGCGGAGCACCCTGCCAATGAAGATTAACAAGCTCAGCATGACCGCCGCCGACGGCCTGATCGAATGGGCCAAGTACCAGCACGGCGACGAACTGTTCTTCGAAGGCATCGGCAGCATACCCGAGCAGTGGGCCTGGGTGTGCTTCCAGTTGCGCGTGGCCGACGACAAGCCGGAGTGGTTTCCCAAGGGTAAGTCGGCGACGATCCAGGTGATCGAGATGGCGCTCTACGAAACGGCGCAGGCGGAGAAACGTAAGTGAGCACCTTCGAGTTACCGACACACTGCTACAGCTGCGGCGTCTACTTGATGGGCGGTGCAACTGAGCACAAGAGTGATTGCGAGATACAGCGCCTGATCGATGACGCACAGAGAGGAGCTACGACGATGAACTTACTTGAGCGGCTGGCCCGCGAGGCAGCGCTCGTGACCCCGGAGCAAATGGCCGCAGCCACTGCCAGCCTGATGTCCGTTCAGGAAGGGGAAGAGCAGGTCCTGACCGTGCTCGACCGGCCTGACATCCAGCGGCTCTGGGCTCTGGCTCACGAGTACGACAAGCGTGGTTCGCTCGCTACCTTCGAGGCGAAATTCGTCGCCATTACGGAGCAGGAAAAGGACGCCGCCCTCCCCAAGATCGCCCAGCTCGAAAGCATGGAAGACCTGCTCCGCAACATAGTCTGGCAGGAGATCCGCGACATCGATCCGCCGTCTCTGTACGCGGCGGAATGCCTGGGCCTGCGGGCCGGGTACGTCGTCGTCAAAACCGAGAGCCCAAAAACCAAAGCGCAGCGGCGGCTCGAGAGCCTCCTGCGTAGCCCCATCGCCAAGCTCATAGGCCTTCAGGTGGTCAAGTTCGACGGCGACGACGAGCCCGAGGAGAAGGACGAGGACGAAAAGATCCAATGAACAACGAGATTGGCCGCGAACTGAAAGTCAGCGAGTTGAAATGGCGCACGGTGGTGGTGCTGGCGAAGGCCAACGTCCCGATGCTATCCACCATGTGGGTGGCCGAGGTGACGAAGGCCTACGTTCTGTTCACGTCCGGCGTCTTGCGCATGGACTTTATGGCGCAGCGCACTGGCCCCGACCTGGAGCAGATCACCGACAACACCGGCGAGCCGATGAAGATCTACGAGTATCTGGGGGAAGTGTGAAGATCCCGCTCGGCGGCGGCGCGTACCTGGAGCCCGACGAGGAGCCGCGCGCCTCGCGTCACCACAAACTCATCGTGGAGACCGTTGGCCCGATTCCCGAGACGCGCGTGGGTCATTACGCCGTTCTCGAATGCGGCCACCGCGTGATGCTGTTCGGGCGGATCGAGCTGGCGGGCGGCAGAGTGCTCTGCACCCAGTGCCGCGATCAGGAAGTCACCGCGCCCGGCGAATGATTTTTACGCGGCGAAAACCCTCGCTGGCCAGCGCGGGAATCTGGCGGCGGATGTCGGCATGGTAGCGGCGCACGGTCTCGTCCGGCACCGGGTGCTCGCGCGTACGCTGCGCCTCGAGGCAGTCCTCGACCGGCGTGTCGAACACGGTCACATCGACCTCCGCGCTGTGCTCGCGGGCGATCTTGAGCGCCGCCTTGCGCGCACCCGGGCTGGCGGCGCAGGTGTCGAAGATGACGTGCTCGTCGTTGGCCAGCAGCTCCTTGATGCGCCGGTAGGCCGTGCTCATCACCTCGCCCGCCGCGCCGGGATCGACGCGCGCCCCCTCGGTCGAGACCACCTCGCCGCGCCCGTCGCGGCCCCCGGCCCAGGTTGATTTGCCGGAGCCCGGCGCACCCATCAGAATCGTCAGACGGCCCATTGTTCCCTCCTCGGCGGCTCCGGCAGCTCGACATCCCAGCGGATGGCAAACGCGCGCCCGTGAATCTCGCAGAGCGCCCGCACGCGCAGATTGTCCCCCCAGCGCGACTCCGCACTGTACACGGCAGGGCCGCCGCAGTAAATACAGCAGACGTCGCGGACTGGCACCAATCTGAGCGTGCGCTTCATCTTCAATAATATTTCGTGGCGGGCCGGGGCTGCCACCCGTCCTCCTCGAAGTCCGTCCCCAGGTGGATCAGGTTGCCCTGCCGCAGGCGCAGCAGGCCCCACACGGCGGCGTCGTGCAGGTCGTCGTCCTGGGCGATAGGGAAGGCCGCCATCTGGTTGCGCACCTGCTCGACCCAGCGCAGGCCGAGCGGAGCCCAGATGACGCCGGAGCTGAACAGATCGGCCACCGCATTGGTGCGCGTCACCTTGTCGTTAGAGCGCGAGACGCTCATCTCGCACACGTAGATCCCGGCGCGGTACAGCTCCTGGGTGAGCGGCTGGCCGGTGGCCTTCTTCTCGATCACGAGCGAGTCCGGCTTCCACTTCTCGTACAGCTCCTTGGCCTTCTTCTTCAGCTCGGGGAACTCGATGCGCGCCTCGTAGGCGTCGAGCAGGATGACGCCGGTCATGGTGCGCGGCGGCTCGTCGTGGGTGTGGTAGCGGAACACGCCCCAGGTGATGCAGGCCGAGTGGTTGGCGCTCTCCTTCTCGCTGAACGCCGTGTCCCAGCTCTGCACCACAAAGTCGCAGGCGGGCGGCTCCTCCTTCTTCCAGTCCTTCCACCATTCGCGCTTGATGATGGCCGCCTCCTCCGACACCGGCGACTGCTGGTAGTTCGCCATCCAGCGCGTCACCGGCATGGTGGCGCGCGTGGCGCGCAGCTCCTCGACCGACCAGAACTGCGGGAAGAGCGCATCGCCAGACGGCAGGATCGCGGGCAGCTCGATTACCTCCCAGC
>DATMND010000311.1:0-18945 GCA_035569235.1 Acetobacteraceae bacterium
AGCACCTGGCCGGTCTCGGCGACGTTGGCCTCGGTGTCGAACGCGGCGATCTGCTTCTTCAGGATCTCCGAGATCTCGGCTGGGCGGATCTCCATATCAGGCGGCTCCCTTCATGGCGTACTGCAGGCGCTGCAGGCGCGCCTTGAGACTGGTGTCGTAGAGGCGGGCGCCGATGCGCACGACAAGGCCGCCGAGCAGGTCGGGTTCCACCGCCTCGAGGATGTTGACGTTGCCGTAGCCGGCCTCGATCAGCCGGGCGCGAAGCTGTTGACGCTGCACGTCGTTCAGCGGATGCGCCGACGCGACGTGGGCGGTGATGATGCCGCGGCGCTCCGCCACCAGGGCGGCAAAGGCCCGGACGATGTCGCGCAGCGCGCGCAGGCGGCGGTTCGCTGTGATGACGCCGACGAAATCGCGGACCGGCTTGCCGAAGCCCTGCTGTTCCAGTACCGCGGTCGCCGCCCTTGTGGCCAGGTTCACGTCGATCAGCGGCGATTCCAACAGCCGGCGGAAGTCCGCGCTGGTGTCGATGAGCTGTCCCAGGGCCTCCATTTCGGCCACCACGGCATCGAGCGCGTGCTGTTCATCGGCGTGGGCGTAAAGGGCGGCGGCGTAGCGGTCGGTCAGGCCGCCGCCGGATGCGATCGTCGTAGCACCGGTTGTCGAGCCACTGGGGGCCACGTGCCGTTCCCTATGCTTGGGGCCGCGCGCGGGGGCGGCGTAGAGGAAAACCGGCCGCCCCCCGCCTTCGCTGGGGCAGGCCGACCGGCGCGCGGCGTCTAGCATGGGGTCCGGAGAGTGGCAACACGGGGCGAGTCGGCTTTGTAACCAACGCGTAATGTGGCGGATAGCGCGTGGCCACAAATTGCACTGGTCGTCGGACTGGTCTAAGTGAGGACTATGGATCAGGGTCCAATGCATGCTGCCATGTCCATCGGGGCCTACGACGCCAAGACCCGGCTGTCCGAACTGCTCGATCGTGTGGAGAAGGGCGAACAGATTGTCATCACCCGGCACGGCAAGCCAGTCGCGCGCCTGGTCCCCGAGGGCGGCCACGATAGAGCCGCCGCGCGGGCGGCGGTCGACGATCTGACCAGGTTTCGCAAGGAACTGGCGGCACGTGGCGTGCGCGTCACGCAGGCGGAGATCCGTGCCATGCGGGACGAGGGCCGCCGGTAGCGGCCGGCGTCCGAAATGCCGTCGCTCGTGTTGGATGCATCGGTCACGATCTCGGCGCTGATCGAGGAAGCCCAATCGAATGAGGCGCGTGATATCTTCGCGACCATCGCGACGGATGGCGCCGTGGTTCCGACGCTTTGGCCTTTGGAAGTGGGGCACATCCTGCTGCGCGCGGAGCGGCACCGGCTGCTCGAAGCGGCGGACCGGCGAGAACACCTGAGACTCCTGTCACGCCTGCCGATCGCTCTTGATTACGAGACGGCCAGCCACGCGTGGCATGACACGATGGTATTGGCAGAGCGTTACGCGCTCACGCTGTACGACGCCACATACCTGGAACTGAGTCTGCGTCGCGGGCTGCCGCTGGCCACGTTCGATGCGGCATTGCGGCGTGCCGCCACCGCTGCCGGGGCGACGCTGTTGTGACAGAGTGCGTGCATGGCCTCTGACCTGTTCGCCGGTGCCAACCTTCAGCCCACCACGCGTCCACTGACGGTGTTCCGCGCTGAACTGATCTCCTGCGACCAGGCGTCGTGGGAGGAACTGTTCGACGGCTTCACGTCGCTCCAGGCGATCACCTTCTCCAGCAGCCTGGAGATGCTGCTGCGGCTGGCCGACCGGCTCGAAGACCTGGAAATCGTGTTCGGCTCCGAAAGCATCCTGTCCAGGGAGCACTTGGCACTCGCCCAGGCGAGCCAAACGATCCAGTCCTATGGCTTCGCCGATGCGCTGGTCGATCAGAAGGCGCTGGTCGAGGCCCTGGCGCGGCTGCTCGGTCGCACCGGCCAGCGCTTGCTGGAACGCGTCGCCGAGGGCTCGTTGCGTTTCCGGCTGCTGCGTGGCCGCCCCAGCCACGAGAAGCTATATCTGCTTGCGGGCCCGGCCGGCAGGCGGGTGATCACCGGGTCGGCCAATCTGAGCATCGCCGCTTTCGAGGGCCGGCAGCAGGAGGTCTATGTCGCGTTCGACGGCGAGCCTGCGTGGCAGTTGTTCGACGGCTACTACCAGCGCGACTGGAAGGACAGCGTGCCAGTCGAGGCCGATGCGCTGGTGGCGCAACGCGCCGACGGCGCCACGGTCGCGCGCCAGACGCCGCTTTCGCTGGAGGAAGTGCCGATCGTGCGCGTGCTGAAGGCCGGTGTGGCGTTGGTGGACGAAGCGCCGAGGGCGATGCCGCAGGGGTTTACCAGCGATCAGATGCGCACCGCGGCAGCGCTCGGGGCGGAACTGAGGGACCTCACGCTGCCGAAGGACCGGGCGGGGCGAACCATCGTGAACGCCGCCTCGGTCCTGCGGGTGCTGCGTGCCTTCCGCGCCCGGCCGGTCGGCGAGGCCGCCGAGGACCGCATCCCGCGGGCGGACATCGACTTCGCGACCGGCGAGGTTCGTTTGGACGGCGTGCTCTGGCTGCGCCCCGACGAGATCGTGCCGGCGGCGGACATCGCGCGCGACGCCCGCATCCTGGTCGATTACCTCGGCAGCTTCCTGGCGTTCTTCGGCAACGGCGCGGGCGCCATCGAGGTCTATTGGGCCTTCCTGGTCTGGCTCTATTCCGCGCCGGCCGCGCCGCATCTGCGCCAGGCCGCCGTGACGGTCGGCATCGATCCCTGGGTCTATCCGGTCTACGCAGTGCTGTTCGGCCGCTCCAGCGGGGGCAAGACGCTGTTCACCCGGATCGCTGCCCGCTCGATGTTCGGCTTCGAGAAAATGATGCGCAGCGGCGAGTTCACCGCCAACGCCGCGTTCGGCCTGCGCGACAAGCTGGGCGCAATTCCGCTGCTGATCGACGACGTGACGCGCGACCGGTTCACCCGCTACGTGCCGGACCTGGTGCGGACGGACCAGGAGGGCAGCGGCCTGTATGCGCCGGTGGTGCTGACCACCAACCGCGACGTCACGTCCATTCCGCCCGACCTGACCAAGCGGATGGTGACCTGCCACATCGACGCGGCGATCCCCGAGAACCGCTCCGTGACCGAGCGCAACGCGCGGCGCGCGCAGAACGAGATCGGCACCGCGCTGTATCGCGCGTATCTGCAGCGACTGATCCCCGAGGTGCGTGCCATGCGCGCCGAGATCGACGCCGGCCCCGAGGGGTTTCCCGACCTGCTGGCGTGTTCGGCCGCGGTGCTGCGCAGCGTGCTGGGCGAGGCGCTCGGCGAATTGCCCGACTGGGCGCGGGCGCTGACCTACGGCGACTATTTCGGCATCCGCCACCGCCGCTTCCGCGACCAGTTGGGCGACATGCTGCGCGATGCGGACGACCGGGTGGCGGTCAATAGGGCGGCCGGCGAGCTGACCATCAGCTTCGGTGGCGACACCAATCAGGCGACGCAGTTCGCGCGCAGCGTGCCGGATTTCGCGCTGAAGGGGCGCTTCGCCGACATGGTCAAGCTCGATCTGAGCGCGCTCGAGCAGGAGCTGGGGTTCGCGATCGGGCGGCCGGCGGGCTGGTGGCGGCGGTTGGTCGGACGGTGAGTGCTAGGCGTGGCCATTGTGGAGCGGCTGGGATCATTCAGAACGTTCGTCGCCCCTCCCACCGTCATGGTCGGCGAAGGCCGGCCATCCACGCCTTCTTTGCGCACCGATCACGAGACGTGGAAGCCGGAGTCAAGCACTGACTTTTCGATTGGGCCGAAGCGGCAACAATAGAACACGCTACCTTCCGTTCGCACTTTGCGTCGCGAACGGCATCCAGCACTGAAACCGACGGATCGCGCGTTCTCCAGGGGCTTGTTCTTCCCCCCTCAGCTCGATCAGCCCCGGGTGCGCGACGCGTTCAGCGTCACGGCCGCGCGAATCAAAGCCTTCAATGCCTCCTCGTCGATCTTCCCGCCCTCGTGGAAGTCGATGGCTCGCCTGGTGTTGCCATCGAGACTGGAATTGAAGAGGCGTGACGGGTCGTCAAGCGCGGCCCCCTTGGCGAAGGTCATCTTTACGACGTTCTTGTAGGTCTCGCCGGTGCAGATCATTCCGTCGTGATACCACACCGGAACGCCTCTCCACTTCCACTCCTCGATCACCTCGGGGTCGGCTTGCTTGATCAAAGCGCGGAGCTGGGAGAGCAACTTTCCCCGCCAGTCGCCCAGCTTCCTGATCCTCTCGTCTATCATCTGAGATGGAGTTTGTTCATGAGACGCGTTCTTGCCCATTATGTTTCTTTCGTTCCGTTCCTCTAGTGCCTCGACACAGTGATTATGACCTCTTGGCGGCGCCTGGATAAGCGCCTGCCAGCAGGTTGAGTGTTCAGCGCTTCTGTCCCGCTGGCGGTCGGGGATCGCGCGGAGCATCACGGCTTTAGTCTATCGTTCCTACTTGCCGTTGTTAAACGCAGGCCGTGCTCAACCAGTCCAAATCACTGTGCGGATGCACTAGTCAACACCTCTGCAGCCTTTCGTTGCCAGCATCGCAAAGCAAGGTTTTAAACGCAGATGCAAGAAGATTCACGCGGATACACGCAGATGGCATCAGGTTGAACGATCTGTCGGGATATATGATTGGCTGCGCGTTTACTGTAATCAGTATGCTTGGGAAGGGCTCCTTGGAAAAGGTCTATGAGAGTGTGCTGGCAATTGAAATGCGTGCTGCCGGGCTCGCGGTCGCGCAGCAATGCAGCGCCAAGGGTGCAGTGCGATGATGTGGTGGTCAGCGAGTAATTCGCGGGACCATCTGCATAGCTAACCCTAAAAATCCCCGCGGCGCGCGAGGATTTTTGTCATGCCGCCAATCTCGTAAGCTGCTGGGTGTTGGCATTGCGTGCGCTAATCAGCGCGGTGACGTACCCAATCGCAGCCTCTTCCGGTCGTGGTTTGAACAAGCTCCATCGGTCAGAATCACTATGTGCAAGTGCTAGACCGTCATGGCCGTCCTCGCGGCTTGACCCGGCCATGACGATGAGAGACCGGCTTGATTCCCCTCCGCCTGCCTCACGCGCCCAGCTGCGTCGCCAGATCCTCGATATCCTTCGCCACCACATCCCAATCCTGTTCGGCGGCGTAGTCGCGCTTCTGGTGCGGGCCGTATTCGTTGGGTCGCGGGAAGAACGCCGTCATCAGCCCGCACTTCCGCGCATTGCCCAGGTCGCCGTTATGCGCCGCCGCCATCATCACCTGCCCCGGCTCGACGTTCAGCAGCTTCGCGACGCCCAGATACGTCTCCGGGTCCGGCTTGAAGTGGCCGAACAGATCGGAGCCGAAGATCATGTCCCACGGAATTCCGGCATGCTTCGCCATGTTGAGCAGCAGCGACACGTTGCCGTTGGACAGCGGGCCGATGATGAACTTCCGCTTCAGACGCGTCAGTCCGGGTACCGAATCCGGCCACGGGTGCAACCGGTGCCAGCCGAGGTTGATGTGCGTCAGGTCCGCCTCGGTGAGCCCCGCAATGCCGAACTCCGCGACCAGCTTGTCCAGCGACGCGCGGTGCAGGTTGTCGAGCGTGGTCCACGGCTGCTCGCCCTTGCGCACGCGGTCCATCGACGGGTGGTAGGCCGCGCGCCAGGCATCCACCAGCGCCGTCCAGTCTGCGTTGATGCCGCGTTCCTTGCCGAACGCCGTCAGCTCGGCGATCAGGCTGCCGCGCCAGTTCACCACGGTGCCGAACGTGTCGAACACGATCGCGACCGGTTGCTTGCCTGCCATGGCGTCCTCCCACTGATTATCCCCCGCCAGCCAAGCGGTGCGCGCGCCCGCGGTCAAGCTCGGGGGAGGGGGTGATAGCCGGGATTGCGATGGGCGTGCACGAGGTGCACTACGCGCTGGTGATCATCCTGGCGATGGGCATCGGACTGTTTGCGCCGCCGTCCGGCGTTGCTGTTCTACGGCGCGTGCGCGATCGCGCGCGTGTCGCCGGACGACGCGCTGTGGCGGATGTGGCCTTGGCTGGGTTGGCGTTTTCGACGTTCACCGATGTGTTCATCGCATCGGCCGGCTTGATCTGCGTGCGCCCGGCCTGGCCGCCTGTGGGGTTGTGGACATCGCAAGGGCGATGCCCACAACCCCACAGGCGCAGCATCAACATCAGGTCGAAAATGCGCTCTGAACCAAAGCGGAACGGTGTCACCCATGTCTCCGAACAGTTGTCACCCTTGACTCCGGTCCAAACACCGCAATGGGAGGGGGAAGACTTTGTTTCTCCTCAGTCAGCTTTGCTCACTGTCACCCCAACGCCTGTGCCGCCGCCAGCACCTCGGCGGCATGGCCGGTGACGCTGACCTTGCGCCAGGCCTTGGCGACCCTGCCGTTGCTGTCGATCAGGAACGTGCTGCGCTCAATGCCCATATACTTGCGTCCATACATCGATTTCTCGACCCAGGTGCCGTACTGCTCCGCCACCGCATGCGTCTCATCGGAGGCAAGCGGAAATGTCAGCTTGAACTTCTCGGCGAACCGCTCGATCGGCTTCATCTTGTCGGGCGAGACGCCGATCACGTCGATGCCGATCTTGCCGAGCTGCGGCAGCGCTTCCTGGAACGTGCACGCCTCCTTGGTGCAGCCCGGCGTGTCGGCCTTGGGATAGAAATACAGCACGTACGGCCTGCCGTGCAGCGCCTTGCTGCTGACCGTGCGGCCGCCGCTCGCCGGCAGCTCGAAGTCGGGCGCGGCGGCGCCTTCATCAACACTCATGGAACCATCTCCCCTACATGTCGAACAAATAGGGCGCGGACCTGTCGCGCCAGATCCTCCAGCGTGACGCGCAATCCGGCCAGGTCAATCGGGCCATTCCCGTCGAGCGCGTGGGCAACGGCGCGCAGCAGGGCGTGCGCAGAGGCATCCGGCAGATCGTCGGGCGCGCCGCGGCCCACGGTGATGCGCAGCAGGCCCTGCACCGTGCGCCAGACATGGTCCGCGCGGATCAAAAGTGCCGCATCCTTCGCCGGTAGCCTTTTCGCCTTTGCCAGCCGGTCGAGCGCGATGCGTGTCGTGGGCGAGCACAGCTCTGGCGCCTCCCGCGCGTGGATCAGCTGCAGGACCTGGGCGATGAACTCCACCTCGATCTGGCCGCCGGCGCGCAGCTTCACGTCCCAGGGACCGTCGGGCGGCAGGTCGCGGATCATCCGCGCGCGCATCGATGCCGCATCGGCCCGGATGCGCTCCGGCTCGCCCGCCGCTGCCAGTGCCTCGGCGATGGCCTCCTCGATGCGCGCGCGGAGTGCGGGGGGTCCGGCGACCACGCGCGCACGCGTCAGTGCCATCCGCTCCCAGGTCCAGGCCGATTCAGCATGGTAGCGCTGGAAGGACGGCAGCGACACCGCGAACGGCCCTTTGTTGCCCGACGGCCGGAGCCGCATATCGACCTCGTAGAGCCGGCCGTCCACGCCCGGGGCAGTCACTGCCGCGACATAGGCATGGGCGGCGCGCACGAACCACTGGCTTGCCGGCATTTGCCGGCCGCCGCGGCTTTCGGTGACCATCTCGGGATGGTGGTAGATCAGCATCAGGTCGAGGTCGGAGCCGGCCATCATCTCGCGCCCGCCGGCCTTGCCCAGCGCCACCACTGCCATCGAACCGCCGCGCACCCGCCCGAAGCGGGTGGAAAAATCTGCCAGCACCGGGGGCAGCAACGCGCTCAATGCGGCATCCGCGATGGCAGTCCGCCGCAGCCCGGCGGCGTCGGCGTCCAGCCGTCCCTCCATCGTGGCGACCGACACGGTAAAGTCTTCCTCGCGCACCGTGCGGCGGATGATCTCGATGGCGTCCTCCAGCAGGCGCGCGTCCTTGAGGCGTGCGCGCAGCAGGTGGGCAGGATCCGGGTCCTCCTCCGGCGACAGAAGTCCGTCGAGCGAGGCCGGATGATTGGACAGATGATCGGCCAGCGACGGCGCCGCCCCAAGCACCGCGGCAATCCGGTCCAGCAGCGCCGGATTGCGCTGGAACAGCGACAGGAGCTGCACGCCGGCCGGCTGACGGGTCAGGAAGGCGTCGAACCGGTTGAACACCGCGTCGGGCTGCGGTTGGCGGGCGAGTGCCGCGAGAATGCGGGGCAGCATCTGGGCCGCCAGATCGCGGGCGCGCGCCGAACGCAGGGCGCGGACATGCCCGGCCTGCCAGCCGCGCACCGCGGTCACGATCCGCTCCGGATTTCCGAAGCCGAGCGCACGCAGTGCCGCGACAGTGGCGGAAGGCGCCGCGTCGACGCCACTGAAGTCCAGCTCCGGACCGTCATCGCCCGCGTCCAGCAGCTCCGGCACCAGGTCGAAGACCTCCGAATAGTGCGCGCGGACCTGATCGAGATGGCGCAGCAACTCGGCCGCGAAGCTGGCGGCGTCAGGATAGCCCATGAAGGTGGCGAAACGGGCGAGATCCGCCGGCCGTTGCGGCAGTTCATGGATCTGACGGTCGGCCACCATCTGCAAACGATGCTCGACGCGGCGGAGAAAGCGATAGGCTGAGGCCAGCTCACCCGCGGCACGACGAGGCACGTGACCCGCGCGGGATAGCAGTCGCAGCGCGCCGAGCGTCGTTGGGACCCGCAGTCCCGGGTCCCGGCCGCCCCAGACAAGCTGGAGCGTCTGCGCCAGGAACTCGATCTCGCGGATGCCGCCCTCGCCCAGCTTCACGTTGTGTCCGGCGATGCGCGCGACCGGATCAGCAGCGGCGACAAGCGCGCCACCCTTGTGCTCATCGATGCGGCGCTTCATCGCGTGGATGTCGGCGACGGCGGCGAAGTCCAGGCCGCGCCGCCAGACGAATGGGCGGATCGCCTCAAGGAAGCCCGAGCCCAACGCCAGATCGCCGGCCACCGGACGCGCCTTGATCATCGCGGCGCGCTCCCAGTTCTGGCCCATGCTCTCGTAGTAGGTGATCGCGGCAGTCAGGGCGACGGCAGGCGGCGTCACGGCCGGGTCGGGTCGCAGGCGCAGATCGGTGCGAAAGACATAGCCGTCGGCGTCGCGCGCCTCCATCAGTGACACCAGGCCGCGGGCGATGCGCGATGCGAAGGCTGCCATCGCGTGGCCCTCGCTGCGTTCCGTGTATATTGGCGCCGCCGAATCGTAGAGCAGCACGAGGTCCACATCGGAGGAATAGTTCAGCTCGCGGGCGCCGAGCTTGCCCATGCCGAGCACCGTGAACCCCCCGCCGCGTGTCGGATCCTCCGGATCGGGCAGGCGCAGTTCCCCTGCGTCGTGCGCGGTGCGCAGCAGATGCGCCATCGCCAGCGTGAGTGTGGCCTCGGCCAGATCGCTCAGGGCGGCGGTGACGCGCTCCAGCGACCAGATGCCGCCGATGTCGGCAATGGCGATTGCCAGCGCGACAACTCGCTTGGTGCGCCGCATCGCAGCGGCCACACGGTCGCGGCGGGACTGCGCTGCAAGCGCCCCCAACTCCCTGAGCGCCGTCGTCACCACCTCATCGGGCCCGTTCGAGACGATATCGCGCAGGCTGGCGGCCTCGCGAACCGCGAGATCGGCCAGATAGGGGCTGTTGCCGCCGAGCGATCCGAGCAGTGCGGCGACCTCCGGCCGAGACGCAAGCCGTGCCTCGGCACGACCGAGTTCACTGAAACGTTCGATCAATCGTTCCGCCGCGCCGGCGTCGTGCGGGGTCGGCCAGTTTTCGGGCAGGCGGAATGGTCGCTCGCTCATTCGTCCGAAGGCTGGCCGTGAGGCGCCTCTCCGGTCAAGTCGCTCTCGGCTGCGCCAAGGTGGTGCACTGGCTGGTCACGCTCGCGATCACCCTCGCTTTGCTGGGCGGCGCCGGCGTCGCCGCCCTGGCCTGGCGCCTGTCGGAGGGGCCGGTCGATCTGCCCTGGCTCGCCACGCGCCTGGAAGCGGCAGCCAACGCGAATGGCGGTCCCACCAAGCTTGCCATCGGCTCCGTCGCACTGACCTGGGAGGGATTCCGGCTGGGCGTTGACCGCCCGCTCGACCTGCGCGTGACCAACGTGACGGTGAGCGACCAGACCGGCCGCCAACGGATGGACATCCCGCGTGCCGAAGTATCGTTGTCGCTGCGCGCGTTGCTGCACGGCGGGATCGAGCCGCGGGGCGTGGAGATGGATGGCCCGCGGCTGACCCTGCTGCGTGCCGCGGACGGCAAACTCAGCCTCGACCTCGGCAGCCTGACGGAAGCGTCCGACAGCGGCATCGCCCCCACAGCCGAACCGCCGAATGACGCGCAGGCTCCGATCAACGCTTTGCTTGCCGAACTGGCGCAACCGGCGGCGAACGATCGGGACCGCAGCCGCAACACGCTGTTGAGCCAGCTCCGCGTGCTGCGGATCCGCGATGCGCGGGTCGTCGTGCTGGATCGCCAGCTTGGCATCACGTGGCGGGCACCCAAGGCGGAGATCGACCTCACCCGCAAGCCGCAGGGCGGCGTGGATGGCGCGGCCGAGCTGTCATTGGCGCTTGGCGAGCAGCAGGCACGGCTGACGGTCTCCGCGACGCTGGCGGCGGGCGCCACGGAGACGCATCTGCGGGCCCGGCTCACTCCGGTCAAACCGGCCGCGCTGGCACACGAAGCGCCCACCTTGGCGGCGCTGGCCGCCGTGGACGCCCCGGTGAGCGGCGAGGCAGATCTCGATCTGGATGCCAATCTTGCGCTGCTCATGGTGCGGCTCACCGCGCGGGCCGGCGCCGGGGACGTGAAGATCGGACAGGCGAGCGTGCCGATCGTCGAGGCGGCCCTGGCCGTGTCGGGCACGCCAGACGCCCTGACGCTGCAGATAATGCAGGCGACATTGCGCGGCCACGAGGGTGGGCCGCAAACGCAAATTCAGGCGCGCGGCACGGCCGAGCGCGCGTCCGGGCGGCTGGACTCGGCGTTGACGCTCGATCTTGATCAGGCCGATTTCGCCGATCTGCAACGACTTTGGCCGAAGGGCATCGGCGGCAATGCACGCGACTGGATTGTGGAAAACATCCCGTCCGGCATGGCCCGCAACGGTCATTTCGAGATCGCCCTTGCGGCGCCCGATGACCTTTCGTCGGTCGCGTTGACCAGCGCGACAGGGACGCTGAACGGCGACGGGCTCCAGGTCTGGTGGCTGCGCCCCGTGCCGCCGATCGATAACGGCGTGGCACAGCTGCGCATCCTCGACCCGGACACGATGGAGATCGTCGTCGCGTCGGGCCGGGAGAGGCTGCGTACCCAGAAACCAGACACCAGCACCAGCACCGGCGGACTGCAAATTCGTGGCGGGCGCGTGCGGATCACCGGCATCATGCAGCACGACCAGGTTGCCGCGATCAATGCGGATATCGCCGGGTCTGTGCCCGACACGATCGCCCTGCTGCGCGAGCCACGCCTTGGGTTGCTGGATCGCCATCCGATCGATCTGAAGAACCCCGCCGGCCAGGCGACAGTGAAGCTCACGCTCAGCATCCCGCTGGAGCGGGCGGTGCGAATGGATGACATCTCCGTCCATGTCGTGAGCCATCTGGAGGGTGTGCATCTGGGCGGCGTGGTGGCGGGACGCGATCTTGACCAGGGCGTGCTCGATCTGGATGCGACAGCGAACGGGCTGAAGGTCAATGGCCAGGCGCAGCTCGCCGCGATCCCGGCGCAGCTCGATGCGGCCATGGATTTCCGCGCCGGCCCACCGACGCAGGTGCTGCAGAGCGTCACGGTTTCCGGCCAGCCGGACGCGAGCCAGCTCGCATCGGCTGGACTGGACGCGACATCGGTGCTGACGGGGCCGGTGCAATTGCAGGCGACGCTGACCGAGCACCGCAGCGGTCTGGGCGAGCTTGGCATCGCGGCCGATCTCAAGGCGGCGGAGCTGACCGTTGCGGCGCTCGAGTGGCGCAAGGCGCGGGACGTGCCGGCGAAGGCGGCGGCGCGGCTGACGATGGACCACGACCGGCTGACCGGCATCGACAACGTCCAGCTTGACGGAGACGGCATCACGCTGCGCGGCAGTGCCGATGCCAGGGACGGCAAGCTCGCACTGCTGCGCATTGACCAGATGGTGCTCGGCCGAACCGTCGCGCACGGCACGGTGAAGCTGCCCGACACGCCCGGCGCCGGCCCGATCGTCGTCAACGTCAACGGGCCCACGATCGACATGGCGCCAAGGTTCAGCCGTCGCGCGGTGCCGCGGAAGCCATCGGCGGCGTCGCCCGATGCGCCGCCGGGATCGCCCTGGACCGTCGAGGCCCGCTTCGATCGCGCGCTGATGGCGAACGACGAGGCGCTTGGTCGGCTGACCCTGAGTGCCGAGAACGACGGGCGCGTGTTCCGGCGGCTGCGCTTCGAAGGCCAGACCGGGTCACGCGCGCCGATCCTGATGCAGATAGTGCCGGAGAAGAGCGGCCGGCACCTGACGGCGACGGCCAGCGATCTGGGCCAACTGCTGCGCGGGCTCGACGTGGTGCGGACGCTGCAGGGCGGCCGGCTTTCCGCGCAGGCGAACTTCGACGACGCGCAGCCTGGCCGGCCACTGTCGGGCAGCGCCGATCTCGAGGATTTCCGCGTCCACGGCGCGACGGGGCTGGCGCGGCTGCTCCAGGCGATGACCCTGTATGGGTTGGTCGATGTTATGCAGGGACCCGGCCTCGGCTTTACCCGGCTGGTCGCGCCGTTCCGGCTGACCGACGATGCGCTGGAGCTAGCCGATGCGCGGGCGTTCAGTTCATCGCTCGGGCTGACGGCGAAGGGCCGGATCGACTTCGCCGCGCAGCAGATCGACATGCAGGGGACGATCGTTCCCGCGTATTTCTTCAATTCGCTGCCGGGCAAGATCCCGTTGCTGGGCAAGCTGTTCAGTCCCGAGCGCGGCGGCGGCCTGTTCGCGGCGAGCTACACGCTGCGCGGGCCGCTCGATGACCCGGATGCGTCGGTCAATCCGCTGTCGGCGCTGACGCCGGGGTTCCTGCGGGGGCTGTTCGGGATGTTCTGATGCGGGAAGACACACGCTTTGCCGTCGGAGCTGCGGTGGGAATCCTCTTAGGCTTGGCTGGGCTGGCGGCGTTCGCGGTGGCATACGCAGCCGCCTCCAGCAGGACTGGATGGGTCGCCTCCCTTGCATCCGCGACTGCGGCGTTCTTCGCCTTCTCGGCAGGTGCCCGTCAATTAGGCAGCGATGTTGTTGTTGCGGGCGTGGCCGCTTGGCTCGCCCAGGTGATCGCGATATCGCTGATACAGAGACCCGGGTCTGGAATCGCTCGCGCGGCGCCGCCGGGTGGGATCTCTGGGTTCGCATGCTCGCAGTCGCAGCTCTCACGCTGGCGATCTCCACTGCGGCCACGACGCTCGGACCTGTTCTGAGCGGGGTCATAGGGACGTATCCAGTCGCAATTACGATTGTCATAACGTTTACGCACAGTCAATTTAGCCGCAACGCCGCCTTGACCATGCTTAGGTGCATCGTCGTGTCGTGGATCTCCTTCGCGAGCTGTTTCCTCGCAATCGGTCTTTCGCTTGAGGCGGTACGAACTGTCCTGGCAATCGGTCTGGGAGCGCTCGCCGCTGTGGCGACTTCGGTTTTCGTGCTCTGGATGGACCGATTTGTCCGACGGAAGGAGACGAGTGAGCTGGTGCGGAAATCTTGAGATATGCATCAACGCGGGTCGGATGGGCAAAGAGCACTGGCCGCTTGCCCCGGGTGATCACCCCAGCGGTTCCGATGGCAACGGTGATCTCGTCACCAGCGGCAACCGCGCCTCAGCGGCCATGGGGGCATGCGCGTGCTCTCATACCAAGCGCCCTAAAGATTGACTCCCCGGGCAGGCGCGGCGTCACCGCAAAACCGTCATGGCCGGGCTTGACCCGGCCATCTTTGCAGCCGCAGTGCCGCTACAGATGGCCGGGTCAAGCCCGGCCATGACGTGTGTAGGGCCAGTGCCGTACGTCAACATAAAGGGCGCTCGGTATCAGTCGGCTCCCTGGCATTATGAAATCCAACTCGCTCATTTACGAGCAATCGCTACATTGTTTTCGATCGGAAACGCCAATCCCTGATCGTCGACGTATTGTTGCAGCTTGGCTTTGACATCGATCAGGAATGCAGCACGGGAATCATCATCCACACGGGCGACGAAGCTGGCCAATGCCGATCCTGATACGTAACGGGTCACGAATTCGTCGGACGACGGAAAGCGGAGGGTCTTCAGAGCCGGACGAATCGTGATGTCGCTGAAGCTCGCACCGGCAATCAACGTGCGCAACGCCTCTGAATTGCTCAGACCAAACGGCCCAGAGGTCATCAGTGCGCCAGCCGCGGGACTGATATGATGCGTCAATGCATCGGCCAGCACGGCAAATCCCGGGCTTCGCTCGATTTCGCGCCACACGCTCAGCACAAGGCGACCACTTGGCGCCAAAATTCGCCACATTTCGCGCAGCGCGGTTGGCTGATCGGGAAAAAACTGCAAGCCCTGTTGGCATAACGCGACGTCGAACGTGGCGTCGGTCAGCGGCAACGTCACCGCACTGCCTTCCCGCCACTCGACAGACACCCCCTCGGCTTTCGCGGCCATGCGCGCAGCGGCGAGCATGGGTGCACTGAGGTCCAACCCGACAAGACTCGCGCCGTCGCCGAGAGTTTGGGCCGCGGTTCGGGCCACAATGCCGGTTCCGCAGGCTATATCCAGCACCCGCTCCCCCGGCCGCAGCGCGGCGGCCTCGATGAGATCGTGCGCCCAGGGAGCGAAAATGCTCGGAACCAAGTAGCGCTCGTAGTTCTCGGCCACGTTTCCGACGAACTGCCATTGTGGAGATGCACTCACTCGACGCCTCCTGCTGTGGTCCTTCGTGTCGGTTTGTTGGGCCGGTTATACGATGGGGAGAAGACAGCGGCTGTGTATCAACTCGCCTCACCCGCCGCTAGGCACCGGCCCGCAGGTGCAACTCGCGGTGTCCGAGTGTGCGACGGTAGATATTTGCGTGTTGCAGCAATCTTGATTTAAGCACTTGCCGAAAGTGCTTCGATCAACGGGCATCCCGACACCTCGACAGCATCGCAGCGCCGCACGGCGTCTATGAGCGTCCGCTCCATTGCACGCAGGTCAGCAATTTTTGCCTTCACCTCTGCTAGGTGGCATGCCGCGATTTCCCGCACGTCGGCGCAAGCGGTTTCGCCGCGACTCTCCGACAGCTTCAGCAAGGCCCGCACTTCATCGAGTGTAAAACCCAGTTCACGGGCGCGGCGGATGAATACGAGCCGCCGTACATCGGCTGCGCCATAGCGCCGATATCGTCCGGTGCGCGACGGCACCGGCAGCAAGCCGATGCGCTCATAGTAGCGGATTGTCTCGATGTTCCCACCCGTGCGACGGGAAAATTCGCCAATCGCCATGCCGGTCTGCGCCGCCATATTGGCCGCCTCCGAAAGAGCTTGCGTCTGTAGTGACTACAGACTGTAGGTTTTTGCCGGATGGACGGACAGGGGGCGATCATGACGGATACACCGGCAAGCGGCTCTTCGCGCGCCGTCGGGGCGGGAAGCGTGCTGCTGACGCTCGGCGGCTTGGCTGCTGCCTTTGGCGTGGCGTCGTGCTGCGGGCTGCCATTTCTCTTGGCCACGGCGGGCTTGGGCACGGCTTGGCTGACCGGCTTCGCCCTGCTGGCAGCGCCGCACAGGTCGATTCTGCTGATTGTCGGTGTGGTAGGTCTTGCCGGAGGAGCGGTGTTGTTCTGGCGGCAACAACGGATCGCCGCCTGCGCGCCCGGTGCGTTCTGCACCGGGCCTGCCGTTAGAAATCTCACGCTCGCCGGTTTGCTGGCTGGGCTGGTGCTGCTCTACCTTGGATATGCTTACGCATGACGTTTCAGGTGATCGCGGAATCAACCATCACTTGCCCCCATTGCGGCACGTCCAAGACCGAGACGATGCCAACCGACGCCTGCCAATTCTTTTATGACTGCACCGGCTGCGGAATGCTGCTGCGTCCAAAGCCCGGCGACTGCTGCGTATTTTGCTCCTTCGGAAGCGTTCCATGTCCGCCGATTCAGGCAGCGGGCGATAACAATGCCTGCTGCTCACATAAATCTTGACTAATGCATCGAGCGCCGATCAGTAACCGGAACCCTCCGCCAAATGGAGCCATGGCAGGCGTTCTTCCGGGAATATGTGCCGCGTCGGTTCAAGCCGCGCGGCCTCATCGAATGCGCCGACATGAAAATGCATTTCAGTCGAGCTTTCCCCTTCGCACGTCAAAGTAGACCCACACATTGCACAGAAGCCGCGCCACCTGCCGGGGGACGAATTGAACTTCGTTATCTCCCCTTTGGTTACCGTATAGGCGTCGCGATCAAATGCCACGAACACGGAGACGGGCGCGCCACTGTGCCTGCGACAACTCTGGCAATGGCACCACGCCACCCCTCTCGGTTCACCGGTGGCGACAAATCGCACTGCGCCGCACAGGCACCCGCCCTCAATTGTATCGCTCATCTCTTTGCTAACCCTCCCTTGGAAGAAAATCCTTCGCTTGCCGGTCCAGGTATGCCGGGCCTTTCAGGCCGCCGTTTCAACCGGATGCCGGAGACCTTCCACTCAGGAAAGCCGTCTTCGACCCGCCGCACGTTGAAACCATGAACACGCAAGGCCGCTACTGCTTCGAACGACAGCACGCAATAGGAGCCTCGGCAATAAGCCACGATTTCACAGTTGCGCGGCAGTTCGACAAGCCGCTGCTCCAATTGGCGCACCATGTTCAGTGCCATTACACTGCCCTATTCGAGAAAGGGCCTCCGAGGGCCGCTTGAAATGCGCGAGCCGAATAAGCAGCTGGCCACCTCGTCGCCTGCAATACGGATGGATTGCAAAAGCCTGCCCCGGGCTTGACCCGGAAGCGGAGCCCCGCCCTTGAACCTCGCTCCTGCTCGTGGCATACCAACAACGGCCGCCAACTGGCGTGCCAGCGAGGAAACGACGATTGCTGGAACAAACCGCCGAACCCATCGCGCTCGGCATCGGGCTGCGCAGGCAGGCCTGCGCGGCGATCAAGCGCGCGATCACCGAGATGAACATCTACGGCCATCCGCTCGAGGTGCGGCTGGACGAACGCCAGCTTTCGCAGGACCTCGGCATGTCTCGCACCCCCATCCGCGAGGCGCTGTCGGTGCTGGAGCAGGAGGGCTTCGTCCGCTCGGTGCCGCGCCGCGGCCTGATCGTCGTGCGCAAGTCGAAGCGCGAGGTGGTCGAGATGATCACCGTCTGGGCCGCGATCGAGAGCATGGCGGCCCGCCTCGCCGCACCGCGCGTGACCGAGGCGGAACTCGCCGAACTCCATTCGCTGGTGGACGTGTTCCAGGAGGACCCGTCCGAGCAGATCAGCGAGTACTCGCGCGCCAACATGGAGTTCCACAAGACGATCATCCGCATGGGCGGCGTCGATCTGATGACCAGTCTGACCGAGAACCTGTTCATCCACATGCGTGCGGTGCGCGCGGTGACGATGACGCAGGACAACCGGGCGCAGCGCTCGATCGTCGATCACCGCAACATCATAGCTGCGCTGGAGCGACACGACGCCGATCTCGCCGCGCGGCTGGTTCGCGAGCACACCATGGGCCTGGCCGCGCATGTCGAGACACACGGCGATTTCCTCGACCGGGGCGCCGCATCCGATGACGAACGGCGCCGGCACTACGCATAGGGAGAAGACAATGTCCGCAGCACTTGAGCAGAGTGTCGCCGAATCCGAAGCCGAACTGACGGACGGGTTCCATCTCGTCATCGACGCGCTGAAGCTGAACGGCATCAAGACGATCTATAATGTGCCGGGCATCCCGATCACCGATCTGGGCCGTTTGGCGCAGGCCGAGGGGATGCGGGTGATCTCGTTCCGGCACGAGCAGAACGCGGGCAATGCGGCGGCGATCGCGGGGTGGCTGACAAAGTCGCCGGGCGTATGCCTCACGGTGTCGGCGCCGGGCTTCCTGAACGGCCTGGTCGCGCTCGCCAATGCGACGACGAACTGCTTTCCGATGATCCTGATCAGCGGTTCGTCCGAGCGCGAAGTCGTCGACCTGCAGCAGGGCGACTACGAGGAGATGGACCAGCTCGCCGTCGCCAAGCCGCTGTGCAAAGCCGCGTTCCGCGTGCTGCACGCGGCCGATATCGGCATCGGCGTCGCGCGTGCGATCCGCGCCGCGGTTTCGGGCCGGCCGGGCGGCGTGTATCTCGACCTGCCGGCCAAGCTGTTCGGCCAGATGATGGAGGCCGAGGCCGGCCGCCGTTCGCTGGTCAAGGTGATCGACCCGGCGCCGGCTCAGCTCCCGGCACCTTCCGCCGTCGAACGTGCGCTCGATGTGCTGCGCAGCGCGAAACGTCCGTTGATCATCCTCGGCAAGGGCGCGGCCTATGCGCAGGCCGACAACGACATCCGCGCGTTGGTCGAAAAGAGCGGCATTCCATACATCCCGATGAGCATGGCCAAGGGCCTGCTTCCCGACCTGCATCCGCAATGTGCCGCCGCCGCGCGGTCAACCGTGCTGGCGGACAGCGACGTGGTGATGATGATCGGCGCGCGGCTCAACTGGCTGCTCAGTCACGGCAAGGGCAGGCAGTGGGGAAAGCCGGGCTCGAAAAAATTCATCCAGATCGACATCGAGCCGCGCGAGATGGACAGCAATGTCGAGATCGCCGCACCACTGGTGGGCGATATCGGCTCCTGCGTGGCGGCTCTGCTGCGCGCCATGGGTGACGACTGGAAACCGCCTCCGGCCGAGTGGACACAGGCGATCCACGAAAAGAAGGAAACCAACATCGCCCGGATGGCGACCAGGCTCGGGAAAAATTCGATCCCGATGGACTACCACTCCGCGCTGCGCGTCCTGCGCGACGTGATCAAGGAGCGGCCGGACGCGATCCTGGTGA